>JADYYN010000100.1 GCA_020853635.1 Gemmatimonadaceae bacterium | reverse complement strand
GCTTCTCGCCCACCTCGATCTCCGTCTTGTCGACCTTCTGATACCGGCTGATCTTCTCCGGATACGTCGAGAGCGGCACCCGCTCGAACCCGCTCGCGAGGAACAGCTCGTCGGAGTACGACACCGCGAAGAGTTCGGTATAGCCGCGCGTTCGCGCCAGATCGATCGCAGCCGCGATCAACGCGCGCCCGTGCCCCAAGCCCTGCGCATCGCGGTCGACGGCGAGGGAGATCACCTCAGCCACCGAAGGCGAATACTCGTCGAGCGCCACGCAGCCCACGATCCCGCCCGTCGCATCGCGCAGCACACGATAGTCGCCCAGATGGTTCGCTGCGAACTCCGGCGTGCGCACCAGCGTGAGTCCCGCCGAGGCGTAGCGGTTGTTCAACGACAGCAGGGACGCGATGTCCGTCTCGTTCGCGCGCGTGATGCGGGTGTTGAGCACCGCCGGATGTTCGGCGGTCTTGGTCTTCTTCATCGTTCCACCGCCTCCAGACGGGTGAGGGCCATGCGGATAGGCACCACGGTCGCAAGGATGCAGAGCAGCGCCGCCGCCGCGAACCAGATCACCATCCGCGTTGGATCCGCTTCCTGGTTCGCGAGCTTGGCTGAAAGGTAGTCATAGACGGGGACGGCTTCGAGCACCACCACGCCGCCGATCACCACCACCGACGCCATCATGTAGAGCAACCCACCGAAACTGGTCGGGATCTGCGCCGCGTTCTCCGTCTCGAACTGCGGGAACATCGTCCCGAACCCGATCGCGAGCCCGGCCAGCGCGAACGTGATCATGGTGATGCTTGCCACCGACACGAAGAACATGAAGTCGCTCACCTGCAGCAGGTAGTCGGTCACGCCGACGATCGACACCGCGAGGATAAGAAGCGGGGTGGTCCCCACCCAGAACTTCGCCCAGAGCAAGTCGCGCACGTGCATGGGGCTCGAACGCAGCAACCACAGCGTCCGCCCTTCGAGTGACACGCCGGGGAAGATGAAACGGGCCGCGATCGACGCGAGCACGAAGCCCGCCAGCACGAGGTTCAGGAACGGCACCACGTTCACGAGGAAGAACGTGATCCCCTCGCCACGCAGCGGCAGGTACTTGATGTTGAACACATAGACCACCACCAGCACCGCCAGCAGGATCAACTGCGACCACTGGGTGGTGTCACGGAAGAACAGGCGGAGTTCCTTGAGCACCAGCTCGCGTCGCAACACACCGAACGGCGTGAGGATCCAGCGACCGAACTTCGCCAAGGCGCCACCACCGCGCACGAACCGCTGCGAGCTCTCCTGCGCCTTGCTGTAGCCGGTGAGGTAGAGCCAACGATGCAGCAGCGCGCCGAGCACCACCGCCGCAGCGGCAGTCGTCCAGAGCAGGTACACCGCCAGCCAATCCGTCTGTCCGTCGAGGAATCCCATCGTCGCCTTCTGCACCCACTCACTTGGCAGCAAGGGCGAGGTCGGCGTGCGCAGCACCGCGATGAAATCCACGAGGTTGCGGAACCCTTCCGGTCGCGCGAGCTGCTCAGGGCGGATCAAGCGGAACAACAACACGATGCCGCCCGCGGCCAGCACGGCGATCACCGAGAGGATGTCGCGCGTGCGTCGGGCAGGGAACACGTTCACCAGCGTCAGCGTGAGCGCGCTGCCTACCACGGCCGGGATGATGAAGAGCGGCAGCATCACGGCGACCACGAACACAGGGAACAGGAACCCGCCGTCGTACACGAACCCGTACGCCGAGAACATCGGGATGGAGACCAGGAACACCATCCAGCTCGAAGCGATCACCGTCTCAAGCAACTTCGCGCCGTACAACCGCAGCCAATCCACCGGTCCTGCCACGAGCATGTCGAGGTCCTTCGCGAGGAAGAAGCTCGAGAGCGCGGTGATCACGTTGGAGAGTAGCAGGATGGAGCTGAAGCCGAGCAGGATGAGTCCGAGCAACTTGCCCGCGAGCAGCTGGCCGATCTCGTCCACGCCGCGGAAGTAGGTCAGCAGGCGATACAACACCCCGAACACGAACGCCCAGAACAGGAAGCCCGTGAAGCCGAGGATCGCGAAACGCGCACCGCGCCCCTTCTCGCCCTGCATGGTGCGCGCGCGGGCGGTGAGCCACTTCGGGAGCAGGAGGTGCAGCAGTGGCGGGTCGGGCAGCACCGTGACCGCGCGCTGACTGCCGCTCACGCGAGGCGGCAGCGTCGCGCCGAATTCCGTGGGCTCAAGCGTCGAGGACATCGACCAGATTGCGCGCGGCGTTCTCGCCGGTGAGCCGCAGGAAGATCTCCTCGAGACCGCGTTCGCCACCCTGCAGGTCGCGGCGCAGATCCGTCATGGTGCCGTACGCACGGATCTTCCCGTGCACGATGATCGCGAGCCGGTCGCAGAGCGACTCCGCCACCTCGAGCGTGTGCGTGGAGAAGATGATCGTGTGCCCGCGTCGTGTGTACTCGCGGAACAGGTCCTTGAGGATGCGCGCGGCCTTGGGGTCCAAACCGACCATCGGTTCGTCCACCACGATCACCTCCGGCCGATGCACGAACGCACTGGAGATGATCAGCTTCTGCCGCATGCCATGCGAATAGCTCTCGACGAGCTCGTCGCGCCATTCTTCGAGGTCGAACAAGGCCAGCAGTTCGCGCGCTCGGTGTTCGACCTCATCACCCTGCTGGTCGTAGAGCCCCGCCACGAAGCGCAGGAACTCCGCGCCCGTGAGCTTCTCATAGATGAAGGGTCGGTCCGGGATGAACCCGAGCTTCGACTTCGCCGTGATGGGATCGGCCGACATGTCGACGCCCGCCACGCGGATGGTACCGGCGGTCGGCTTCAGGATGCCGGCGATCATGCGCAACGTCGTCGTCTTGCCGGCACCATTGGGGCCAAGGACGCCGAAGAGTTCGCCGCGCGGCACCACGAGGTCGATCGCATCGACGGCGGTGAAATCGCCATACTGCTTGCTGAGCTTCAGGAGTTCGATCATCGGGCGTCCAACACCTCGATCCGGAGTGTGCCGACGAGTCGGAGCAGTTCCCCCTGACGCGTCAGACCGCCGCGGACGAAACGCAGATGCGCCGCGTCCGCCGGGAACTGACCGAAGGTGGGATCGACCGCGACCCAATCGCGCAGCCGGACTTCCGGCCACGCATGGTAGTAGAACTTGCCGTTCACATAGGCCACGCCCGTCGCGATGCGCGTCGGGATGCCGACCGCGCGCGCGAGTGCGGTGAAGAGCTGTGTGTGTTCGTTGCAGTCGCCGCGCCGCGTGCGCAGCACCTGCGTCGCGCTCGGGACGCTGATGGTGATCGCCTTCTCGAGCGAGTCGTGCACCCAGCGGTTGATCCGTTCGGCCACCACACGCGGATCGCGCGAGTTGCCGGCGATGCGCACCGCCAGCGCCACGATCTGCGGGTCGTTCACTTGGAGCAGCGGCTCCTCGCGAAGCTCCGGACCGAAGCGCGCCCTGAAGCCCGCGCTCCGTGCCGCCAACGACCAGTCGGCATCGAGCACCGCATCGGACTCGCGGGTGATGACCAGCTCATCGCCCTTCAGTTGCTGCCGCCCGCCCTGGAGGTCGAAG
Source organism: Gemmatimonadaceae bacterium (assembly GCA_020853635.1). GTDB lineage: Bacteria > Gemmatimonadota > Gemmatimonadetes > Gemmatimonadales > Gemmatimonadaceae > Pseudogemmatithrix. The sequence continues at coordinate 6,334 of JADYYN010000100.1, read as the reverse complement.
CCGTCGAGCGTGGTGCCCGAGAGGCGCACGCGCAACGACTTCGAGAGCGCCGCACCGGGCAGGGCACCGGCCGCGATCGCCGTGCCTTCGAGGATGTCACCCACACTCGCGCCGCGTGCGCTGCCGCTCGCCGCCGCCGCGGCGCGCGCCGAGGCACCCGACGAGCCGCGCGCACGACGCCAGTTCTCGAACGCGATCTCGTACGCCATGCGCTTGATCGTGATGCCGCCCGGCTGCGTGGACGCCACCACACGGCCCTGCGCATCCACCCAGCCGCTGAACCCCTGACCGTCGGTGGGCACGAGGTTCCATGCGCGCACCGTATCGCGCAGGGCCGGCACGAACTGCATCGCGGTGGAGTCGTAGCGTGCGCTGTCGACGAGCGTGAACAACGACTCGGCGGCGAAGCGCAGCGTGAGGTCCTTCGCGGCGAGCGTCGCGGGATCGAAGCTCGCGATCGTCACGGTGCGACCCACCTTGGGATCGCTCACCAACATCGCGGCTGCCGGGATCATGGTCGGCAGCAGGATCGGTCCTCTCACCGCGAGTCGCTGCGTGTCGCTCGGCTGTCCCGGGACGTTCATCACATACACCACGGCACTGTCCCCGTCCGCGTAGCCGCTCACGCTCATCGGCGACACCGACGATTCGATCTGCACATCGAACGTCCGCACCGCCAGCGAACGCGAGAGCGAGATCACTGATCGCGCCGAGGCGCGGAACTGCTGCCCCGCCACGGGGAGATCCGCCGTGAAGTAGTCGACCACCTCGAACGCCGTGCGCGAGGTGTCGATGGTCGTTGAGGCGTAGCCGATCTGCTGACCGTTCTGTTCGACCGCGTAGAAGCTCGTGCTTGGGCCGAGTCGCAGCGCGGCCTCGGCGAGCACGGCGGCTTTCTCGCGGAAGAACTCACGACGCACGAGCATGCCAACCCCCGCCGTCCACGCGACGAGGATGAGCAATGCAGCGAGCGTACGATTGCGGCCGCGGTGCGGCGCAGGGTGGGTGACGGCGGTCATCAGCGCTGGGCTTCGCGGGCGCGACGGTAGAAGACCGCCGCTTCGGATGAACGCCCGAGCCGGTCGAGGACGATCCCGACGCCCTTCAGCGCACGCCAGTGATCCGGCTCGATCTCGGCCGCGCGTTGGTACGCCGCGAGTGCACCCTGCTTGTCATCGATGTGGTTCAACGCTTCGCCGATGTAGTAGTGCGCCACGGCATGGTCCGGCGCCTTCGCGACGCCGGCCTGCAACGGCTCCACCGCCTCGCGCCACCGCCCGCGCCGGCAGGCGAGAATGCCCGTCTGCACCAGCACCTCCGCCGACTCGGGAGACAGTTTCGCAGCCTTCTTGAGCATCTTCTCGGCGTCGTCGTACCGCAGTTTGGCCCCGAGCGCCGACACACGCGCACAGGTCACTGCGAGTGCGTCGGCCCCGGCGGCCTCGGCGGTGTCGAGCACCGCGAGTGCGGTCGTCGCGTCGTTCTTCTTCTCGAGCGCGGCGACGTAGGCGAGCACCCGCGCGATGTCGCCCGGGGTCTGCTCGAATGCCACACGCAGGGCATCGATCGTCGGTCGGGAGGCACGCACGGCCATCTCCCCGGTCTGACTCATCTCCGGCGACGCCGCGGCGGGCGCGACCGGGGGATGCTGCTGGACCCCGCGGTTGGGCCGCGCATCGAACACCGCGCGGATCGGCGCGATGGGCGTGGCCTTCATGGTCGGCGCCGCCACACCATCGATCCGGCGCGCGACGAACTTCGGCTCCTCGAGCTCAGCGTCGTCGTACGACCACTCCCCGCACACCGGCGGCTCGCGCACCGGGATGATGACCAGCTCGTCGTCGGGACCGTAGGTCTCGATGGGGACGAGCGGCACGCCCTCGAACATCCCCAAAGGGAGCTGTTCCGGGTCCGGCGCCGAGACGGGTTCGTTGGAGAAGGACAAGTCAGGAAAGCCGTGTGGTGGACAACAGGAGGACCGGGCCACGCCCTGTCTCCAATCTAAGGGTAGGACGCACAACCCAGCCCCAACGTCCCCCCGCATCGCACTTCCTCCCATCTCCCATCTCCCCTCTCCTATCTGAGTCCCGTCCCTTCCATTTCCCCCCGCCCGAACAGAAGTTGAAAGACTATGCCCGGTGACTCCCTGCTCGTCCGCGGTGCCCGCGAACACAATCTCAAGAACATCGACGTCACGATCCCCCGGGATAAGCTGACCGTCATCACGGGATTGTCGGGGAGTGGCAAGTCCTCCCTCGCCTTTGACACCATCTTCGCCGAAGGCCAGCGCCGCTACGTCGAGTCGCTCTCCGCGTACGCTCGTCAGTTCCTCGGCTTGATGGAGAAGCCGGACGTCGACGCGATCGAAGGTCTCTCGCCCGCGATCTCGATCGAACAGAAGACCGCTGGTGCCAACCCGCGATCCACCGTCGGCACGGTCACGGAGATCTACGACTACCTCCGTCTGCTCTACGCCCGCGCGGGCACGCCCCATTGCCCCGACTGCGGCCGTGCGGTCGCCAAGCAGACGCCGGCCCAGATCGCCGACATCGTGCTGACCTGGCCCACCGGCACCAAGAGCGAGGTGCTCTCGCCGCTGGTGCGCGGTCGCAAGGGCGAGTTCCGCGATCTCTTCGAGGACGCACGCAAGCAGGGCTTCGTGCGCGCCCTCGTCGATGGCGAACTCATCGAGCTCTCCGATCCGCCCAAGCTCAATCGCAAGATCAATCACGATGTCTCCATCGTGGTCGACCGCCTCACCGTGCGCGCGGACGATCGCGGGCGCCTCACGGATTCCATCGAGACCGCACTGCGGCTCGCCGAAGGCCTCTGCGAAGTCGTCCGTCACGACGGCAAACGCAGTACGCAGCTCTTCAGCGAGAAGTACGGCTGCCCGGACTGCGGCATCTCCATGCCAGAGCTCGAGCCGCGGCACTTCTCGTTCAACTCGCCGTTCGGCGCATGCCCCACCTGCAGCGGACTCGGCACCAAAAGGACGGCGAGCCCCGAGCTCATCCTCGGTGACCCGGGCATCTCCATCCTCGAAGGCGTGATCCTGCCCTGGGGCGAACCCGACGGCTATCTCCGTCGCGTCATCCTCCCGGGCTTGGCCAAGCAGCTCAAGTTCGAGCTCAATTCGCCGTGGGGGAAACTCCCCGACCGCGTGAAGTTCGAGCTGTTGTTCGGTAGCGCCAAGAAAAAGAGCGGCGACGACGAGACGCGCTGGGAAGGCATCCTCTCCAACGTGCAGCGCCGCTACAACGAGACCACTTCGGACGCAGTGCGCAGCGATCTCGAGGCGTACATGGTCGTGGCCGAGTGTCCCGACTGCAACGGCCGTCGCCTCAAGAAGGAGTCGCTCGCGGTCACGTTGCACGGACGGAACATCGGTGAGTTCACGGAAGGCTCCGCGTCCGAAGCGTTGGCGTTCGCCGAGAGCATCCCGGTGCGCGAGAAGGGCAAGCCGGGGCTCGACGCCGGCATCGCGGGACCCATTCTCAAGGAAGTGCGCGAGCGACTGCGCTTCCTCGTCGATGTGGGGCTCGACTATCTCACGCTCGATCGCTCCGCCGAATCACTCTCCGGCGGCGAGGCGCAGCGCATCCGTCTCGCCACGCAGATCGGCTCGCGCCTCGTCGGTGTGCTCTACATCCTCGACGAACCCAGCATCGGCCTGCACCAGCGCGACAACGCGCGCCTGCTCGACACGCTCAAGCGCCTGCGCGACCTCGGCAATACCGTGCTGGTGGTGGAGCACGACGAGGAGACGATTCTCGAAGCCGACCACCTCATCGATCTCGGCCCCGGTGCGGGCAAGCACGGCGGCGAAGTGATCGCCGAAGGCACCGTGCAGGAAGTGATGAAGGTGAAGAAGAGCGTGACCGGCCAGTATCTCACGGGCCAGCGCTCCATTCCCATGCCGGCGACGCGACGCCCGCGCGACCCGAAGCGCGTGGTTCGCATCGAGGGCGCGCGCGAGCACAACCTCAAGAAGGTCAACGCCGAGATCCCGCTCGGACTTTTCGTCGCGGTGACCGGCGTGTCGGGCTCGGGTAAGAGCACGCTCGTCGAGGACATCCTCCAGAAGACGCTCGCGCGCCACTTCTTCCGCGCGCGTGTGCTCCCTGGCCAGCACGATCGCATCCTCGGACTCGAGCACCTCGACAAGGTGATCGACATCGACCAGACGCCGATCGGTCGCACGCCGCGCTCGAATCCTGCGACGTACACGGGGCTGTTCACTCCCATCCGTGAACTCTTCGCCGAGATGCCCGAGGCGAAGCTGCGCGGCTACGGGCCGGGTCGCTTCTCCTTCAATGTGAAGGGCGGTCGCTGCGAGGCCTGTCAGGGCGACGGCCTCGTGAAGATCGAGATGCACTTCCTGCCTGACGTGTACGTCACCTGCGAGCAGTGCCGCGGCAAGCGCTACAACCGCGAGACACTCGACGTGAAGTTCCGCGGCATGAGTATCACCGAGGTGCTCGACCTCACCGTCGAGGACGCACTCGACGTGTTCGAGAACCAGCCGCGCATCCATCACAAGCTCGTCACGCTCAACGACGTGGGGCTCGGCTACATCCACCTCGGCCAGAGCGCGACCACGCTCTCCGGCGGTGAAGCACAGCGCGTGAAGCTCGCCACCGAACTGAGCAAGCGCGACACCGGCCGAACGTTGTACATCCTCGACGAACCGACGACGGGCCTTCACTTCGAGGACGTGCGCGTGCTGCTCGAAGTGCTGCACAAACTCGTCGAGCGCGGAAACACCGTGCTCGTCATCGAACACAATCTCGATGTTATCAAGACGGCCGATTGGATCGTCGACCTGGGCCCCGAGGGTGGATCCGGTGGCGGCACGATTGTCGCCGAGGGCACTCCGGAAGCGGTGGCGAAGGTGAAGGCGTCGAACACCGGGCGGGATCTCGCCAAGGTCCTCAAGGGATAGTTGTGGATTCGGGGACGGCAACGGCTGGTCACCACAGAGGACACAGAGGGCACAGAGAACGGCAAAGGCTTCAACACAGGGACACAGGGGACACAGGGGGAATTACTCCTAGGCGCTTCGCTTCAGGCCGTTTTTCTCTCATTCCGCAGCCCAAAGCCACGAAGGCTTCCCTCCCTGTGCACCCTGTGCCCCTGTGGTAGCCGTTCGCCGTTCGCCGTTCTCTGTTCTCTCTGTGCCCTCTGTGTCCTCTGTGTTGCCCCGCGCAGCGGCCCCGCACCGCCGTCCCCGCACCGCCGTCCACGCACCGCCGTCCCCGCACCGCCGTCCCCGCTCCGCCCTCCCCGGACTAACGTCTATCGATGGTCTCCATCCTCGATATCATCGGCCCCGTCATGGTCGGCCCCTCCTCCAGCCACACAGCGGGGGCCTGTCGTCTCGGGCTCATCGCGCGTGACCTGGTCGCCGGGACGCCCGAGTACGCTCTCATCGAACTGCACGGCTCCTTCGCGCGCACCGGTGAAGGGCACGGCACCGACAAAGCCATCGTCGGCGGACTGCTCGGCTTCCGCCCCGACGACGAACGCCTGCGCGACGCGCTGGTGATCATGGAGAAAGAGGGCCTCGACTTCCGCTTCGAGAAGACCACGCTCGGTGACGAGCCCGAGGTGCATCCCAACACGGTGCGCATCACGGTCAAGCGGCAACATCGCAATCACGTGATGCTCGGCGCCTCGCTCGGCGCCGGTCGCATCAAGGTCTCGCAGATCGATGGTTATCCCGTCGAGGTCGACGGCTCGCACCACACCATCGTGATGGTCGCCGAGGACGTGAAGGGCAGCATCGCGCGCATCGCCGGCATCCTCAGTGACGCCAGTGTCAACATCGCGACGCTGCGCCTGAGCCGGAAACATCGTGGCGGCGACGCCTTCATGGTCATCGAGGTCGACGAACAGCCCGGCGAGCAGGTGCGCGATGCGTTGCGTGCGCTCCCGTGGGTGCGCTGGACGCATCGCATCGACAAGGTGGGTGGCTGATGTACGGCTCACTGCACGAAGCCATCCGCGACGCCGAGGCACGTGACACGACGCTCGCCACCGTCGCGCTCGAGATCGAGTCGCGCGACCAGGGCCGGACCATCGAGGACATCCGCAGCCAACTCGGCCGCGCGCTTGCCGTGATGCGGCACGCGGTGGAGCAGGGACTCACCGGCGAGCTCAAGTCGAACTCCGGGCTCGTCGGTGGTGATGCGGCCAAGCTTCGCACCGGCCCCGCAGGTCCGCTCGCGGGGACCGTGTTCCGTGACGTGCTCATGCGCGCGCTCGCGGTGCAGGAGGGGAATGCCGCGATGGGCGTCATCGTCGCCGCGCCCACCGCCGGTGGTGCCGGGGT
>JADYYN010000099.1 GCA_020853635.1 Gemmatimonadaceae bacterium | reverse complement strand
CCCAACAACCCTGCAGTCCCCTGTGCCCCCTGTGCCCCTGTGGTCTAGCCGTTGCCGTTCTCTGTGCCCTCTGTGCCCTCTGTGGTGACCAGCAGGAGCACCTTCCCTACCCCCCAGCCCCGACGGTCACCCGTTCGAACCAGTCGCGAGTGGTATGCAACCAGGTGCGCAACCGCTCACCCTCTTGCTGGAGCAGCACTACCGCATCGGCCCTCTCCTTCGGATCCTGATCTAGCCCGAACAACCGCTTCACGCGCTCAGCAGCCCGCGCATACGGCATAGCCCCGAGCATGCGCGCGGCGCCCTCGATACGATGCGCGTGACTCACCACGACATTGCGATCGTCGGACTCGTAGGCGCTCGCCAGTGCCGTCATATCGTCGGCATCGGCGGCGAGGAACTCGCCAAGAGCAGCACGGAGCACATCGGGGTCGTCGCCCAGTGATTCCTTGAGCGCCTTGTGGCTGAGCGGCGCAGGCAGCGTGACGGGCAATGCGGTGGACGGCGTGGGCTTCGCTTCGTCGCCGAACGGGCGCGATGAAGGCGGCAACCAGAAGCGCAGTGTGGCGTCGAGTTCCTTGAGCAATGCGGGCTTGGCAAGGAAGTCGTCCATGCCGGCTTCCACACAGGTGACCCGTTGTTCATCGAACGCGTTGCCGCTGAGTGCGATGATGGGTGTGCGGCTGAGCGCGGGGTTCTTCGCTTCTTCGGCGCGGATGCGGCGGGCGAGGGTGAGGCCATCGACCTCGGGCATGTGCAGGTCGGTGAGCACGAGTCCGTAGCGACCACTCTGCCAGGCGTTGAAGCCCGACTGGCCGTTGGCGTGCAGCTCCGCCGTGTAGCCGAGTACGCGGAGTTGTTTCTCGATCACGCGCTGCGCGATGGGATGATCTTCGCACACGAGGATGAGACGACGCTCGGCCACCGCTTCGGCGACACTCGACGCTTCAGGTGTCGCGGGCGTGCGATGTTCGGCGGTGGTGGACGGGAGATCGGGCTCGTCGCGGCCGGCGGCGATGGCGACCGCGCGCAGGAAGGCCGAACGACGCGCGTGCGGTGCGAGTGTGACGCCACCGTCGCCGCGGACTTCGGGGCGAGTGCCTGCACCATCGAACAAACGCAGCAACTGCGTGCGGCCTGAGACGCCGGCGGAAAGGCGTGCGCGCACGGCGTGCTGCACCTCACGTGCGACGTCGGCACCGAGCACGATCACATCGCAGGCGGTGCCCTCGGGGATGGCGTTGACCTGATCGGGATTGACGGTGATCACCGCCGCGCCGCGACCCTCGAGAAGCGTGCTCAAGAAACGTGCATCGATCTCGACGTCGTGCACCACAGCGACCTTGAGGCCGGCGAGTGAGACGCGCATGTCGGACGTCTCTTCGTGCAGGCGTTCGAACGGAATGCACACGGCGACGGCGGTGCCGACACCAGGGAGCGAGCGGAGGTCGACTGTGCCGTCCATGAGTTCGACGATGCGCCGGACGAGGGCGAGGCCGAGTCCGGTGCCGCCCACTTGTGTGGTGATGGCGTGTTCCCCGCGCTCGAACGGCGCGAAGAGGCGCGGCTGGATCTCGTACGGGATGCCGGGGCCGGTGTCGGTGACTTCGAAGCGCAACTGGCGATGCGTGTCGTTGACCGACTCCTGTGTGACGGACAAACGCACCGAACCACGTGAGGTGAACTTGACCGCATTGCTGAGCAGGTTGCCGAGCACCTGACGCAGACGCACCGCGTCGCCCATGAGCAGCTCGCCGATGCGCGGGTCCACGGACGCGCGGAGCTTCACGCCCTTCTCCACTGCCGCGGCGGCGTAGAGCCCCGCCGTGGACTCGATCACATCGTCGATCGAGATGGGACGACGCTCGACGGTCATCTTGCCGGCTTCGATGCGCGAGAAGTCGAGCACGTCGTCCAAGATGCGACGTAGCGTACGCGCGGAGTCGGAGATGGTGGCCAACTGCTGCCGCTGGTCGGCGTCGAGCACGGTGCGGCCGAGCACTTCGATCATGCCGCTGATGCCCGTCATGGGCGTGCGGATCTCGTGCGACATGGTCGCGAGGAACACGGACTTGGCGCGCGTCGCCGTCTCGGCTTCTTCCTTGGCGCGACGGAGTTCGCCGGCTTCCTTGCGCTGCTGCGTGACGTCGCTGATGTGCACGGTGAACGCGGCAATACACCCGGCGACCGGATGCGAGACGGCTTCTTCGCGCAACCAGCGCATGCCGCGACCAGGGTGCATCACGCGGTACTCCACCGCGTAGTTCTGCTGCGTAGCCACAGCCTGCTGACGCGCGCGGCGCACGGCGTCCACATCCTCGGCGAGTTGCACTTGCTCAAACGCGTGCAGGCCGCTGTAGAGGTCGGACGTTCCGATACCGGCGATCTCGGGCAGACGATTGCCGACGAAGGCGACTTCCTGGCGACCGTCGTCAGTGACGCGCCACTGGATGACGGCACCCGGCACACCATCGGCGAGTTCGACGAGACGTTTATGTGCGTCGGCGAGGAGCTCGGTGTGTTCGCGGCCTTCGGTGACGTCGCGCCAGGAGCCGAGCAGATCGACGTGTGCGCCCACGCGTGTGGCGCGCGCCTCCACGCGGATCCAACGTTCTTCGTCGCGGCGGCGCACGCGGAACTCCTGCTGCCAACCCACCGCATCGTTGAACGCACGCTCGTAGCCGGCGCGCACCGCGGCGGCATCGTCGGGCACCACGGACTCGAACGCGAGCTGCCAATCACTGGCGATGGCGACCGCGGGCACACCGAGCACCGTGGCCGTGCCGCGACTCACGAACGAGACGGTGACGCGTGCGTCTTCGTCGCGTGTGGCCTTGAACACCGCGAGGCCCGGGAGGCCATCGGTGATCTCACGCACGAGGGCTTCGGCTGCGGTCACATGGGCGACGGCACGTTCGGCGGGATCGACGATACGACGGCGCACGACCCACGCGAGCAGCGCCAGCGCGAGTCCGCAGCCGAGCACGAGGATGAGTTGCGGTGCGGTACGGCGGAAGGTCTCGGCGTGCACTTCGGTGACGGGCACCGCGACGATGGCAGTGAAGCGACTGTCGGCGACCGGCACGGCGAGGGCGAACCAATCGCCGACGCGCTCGAAGCTCGGGCCGAGTGTGCCGACGGCTGTGCGGAGTGCGGGTGGCACCTCGCGCACGGGCATGAGCGGTTCGCCATCGCGGCGTGTGGCGGCGGCGATCAACTCCCCGCGCGCGGCGACGAGTGCAGTGAGCGTGGTGATGGGTGCGCGTGCATGCGCGAGGCGTTCGAGGTAGGAGTCGACCTTCACCGTGGCGATGACCGTGGCCGGATACGAACGCCCGCGCAGCCACACCGGGCGCTCGAGGCGCACAACAGGCTCACCGGTGACCGGGTCAGGACCGATCTGCGCCGACGATACCGGCGCGCGCGCATCGAGCGTGCTGGTGAAGATCTCCTGCTCGAACCAGGTGGCGAGCGACGCATCGCGCAGACGCACGCGCAACTGTTCGCCGGCGACGTACGGCACGCGCGCGATGGCGTTGGCCTCGCGCAGGGCGATGTACAGGCCCTCGACCACGGCGTTGACGTCGGATTCGGATTCGAGGGCGAGACGTTGCGACGAGAGTGCGGCGAGCAGCGCGTCGATGGCTTTGCTGTCTTTGCTGGAGCGTGCATTGAGTGCGAGCACGCCACCGACGGCGAGGCGCGTGTTGGCGTCGCTGGCGACGTACTCGATGGCGTCGGGGCCGGAGAGCCGCTCGATGCGCAGGGCGTTGGTGTGGTCGGCGCTGACGTCGGCGTGCGACTGCACGAGTGTGGCGAGTCGCGTGGCGAGTGCGGCTTGGCGCGTGACGAGTGCGGCGGCATCGGTGGCGCGCACATCGACGGCCGTCTCCTCGAGTGCGGCGAGGAGTGCGACCTGCCCACGCCAACCGATGGCGACGGCGAGCAGCACGAGCGAGACCGTGCCCGCGACAAGGATCGCGCGGAGCAGGCTCTTGCGGCCAGCGACATCGGTCGCCGAGTCGGGTGTGCGCTCGTCGAGCATCAGGTGCTCACTGCTCGGGCCGTTCGCGCTGCTGCACCCAGGCGAGGAGGTCGTCGCCGCTCATCGGCTTGGCGATCACGTAGCCCTGCGCGTACGGGCACTCGAGCGCATCGAGCAGGGCGAGGTCCTCCATGGTCTCCACACCTTCGGCGACCGCCGCGAGCGAGAGGCCTGAGGCGAGTTCGAGCAGCGAGGCGAGCACAGCGGTGGCTTTGGGGTCGTTCGCGGCACCGTGCACGAAGCGGCGATCGACCTTCACCTCGGTGACCGGCATGGTCTTGAGCATTTCCATGGACGCGTAGCCGGTGCCGTAGTCGTCGAGCGAGAGACCGAAGCCGGCGAGGCGCAGCCGTGCGAGTGTCTCGATCGCGAGTGCGCGTTCGCGACTCACCGTGGTCTCGGTGACTTCGATGATGAGGTTCGCGGGCTCGACGCCGATGCCGCGCACCATGGTGGTGAGGCGGTCGGCGAGACCGGGGTCGGCGAGGGCGTTGCCCGGGAGGTTCACCGAGACGGCGACCGCGAGGCCGAGGCGCTCCCAGCGTTTGACCCAAGTGAGCGACTGCGTGAGCATGGACGCGCTGAGCTCTTCGATGAGCGGCGTGGTCTCGATGACCGGGATGAACGCACCGGGGCTCACGATGCCGTTGGTGGGATGTTGCCAACGGGCGAGGGCTTCGACGCCGGCCAGACGACCGGTGGCGACTTCGATCTTGGGCTGGAACCAGGGGACGATCTGATCGTTGGCGATGGCGAAGCCGATCTCCTCCGGAGTGTACTGCGTCATCGGCCCGGCGGCGCGTTTGGCCTCGCGGGCCTTGGCGGCTTCGTGGGTGCGCACTTCGTGGAGGAAGCCGCGGAGCGCCTCAAGCGTGACGGGCTTGGGAATCGCGCCGAGCACGTGAAGGCCGTACATCTTGGCCATCTCGTCGACGGAGCGCAGCACGGCGGGGTCGTGCGCCGACGTGAGGACCACGCGCGGGGTGGAGACCTCCTGGGAGAGCATGCGCAGAAATGTGATCCCGTCCATGCCGGGGGTCTCGAGGTCGGCGATGACGAGGTCCGGGTCGGACCGGCGGACGGCCTCGAGCGCCTCGTCGCCAGTGGAGGCTTCGACGACGGCGACGTGCCCGAGCCCCATGACCAGTCGGCCGAGCATGCGGCGCTGGAAGGGGTGGTCTTCGAGGATCAGCACCGTGAGGTGCTTGGGTTCTCCTTGGCCGTCACTCACCCCAGGGCGGATCAGAGCCGGGCGCATCCGTTCGCCGGAAAGCGCACGCTCGCGCCCCGGGTGAGACGCTCGGAGATCAGGGATGATGGTGATACCGCCTCCCGGACGGTGAGATGCGAGTTTCCTGCCCCGAGTATCGGCTTCGTGTCAGGGAACTGGAGCCTTCTGCCGGGGGGGTGGCACGGCTCTATATTATAGAGGTGCCGAAGAACGCCTCGACCAGTAGTTCAGGTACTCGCTCCCGCGACGCGGCGGGCGAGGGAGGGTCTGGGGCTTCCGGTGGGTCTTCTATTAGAAAGAGTAGCGACCCGAGCCAGCTGAATCTTGAGTCCGGCGTTCCCGCCGCAGCCGCCACCGCGATCGTGGACGCGTTCGGCAAGGTGAAGGCAGTGAGCGGGACGTTCGCGTCGGCGCTCAAGATCCGCCGCGAGGAGCTGTTCGGGCAGCCGCTGCCGACCGTGGTGCGCACGGAGGACCGTCCGGCGTTGGCGCACGCGATTGCCGCCGTAGCCACCGGCGATTGGCCCGGGTGCTCGCTCGAGGTGCGATTCCTACAGCACGGGCGCGAGGACCGCACGGTGCTGCTGCACCTGGAGGCGGACGCGCCGCAGCGGGTGCGGATCAACGCGACGGATCTCACGAGTG
>JADYYN010000098.1 GCA_020853635.1 Gemmatimonadaceae bacterium | reverse complement strand
GCGCCTGCGCAACCGCGTTGTTGTTCTGGGGCGCGCCGGGGTGGTTGTGGTCCCCGGGGTTGCGCCACCCGGGCGCGCCGACCATCGACGAGAGGCGCGGGGCCTCGGTCAGTGGTGTGGGGCGCCCGACGTAGTGCTTGAGCATATGCTCGAGCTCCCCGCTGAATGCGGGATCCGCGACGGCGAGCGCCAACGCGCGCTCGAGTTCATCGAGCGCGGGCACCAAGGTCTCTGGTACATAGCGCCCACCGAAGGCGCCGAATCGATCGGTCACAGCCTGCGTCATCGCTCCTCGGGCGAGCGCGCCGCGACGGCGAACGCTCGCATCAGTTCCGGGTCCTTGATGCCCGGTGCGGATTCCACACCGGACGACACATCCACCACGTGCGGCGCCAGCGTGCGCACCGCCTCCTGCACGTTCGTCGGCCGGAGCCCACCGGCCAACACGATCCGATGCGTCGAGCGGAGCGCGGCCACGGCCGGCGCCACTCCCGCCCAGTCAAAGCTCACTCCTGTGCCACCACTGCGACCACCGACTGCCGTATCGAGTACGAACGCATCCATTGACCGGTCCACATCGGGCGGGATGCCCTGAAATGTCGCCCCGCTCACTCCCAACACCACCCAGATTGCGCCATGGAACTGCTCTCGCAACAATAGAGTGCGGTCCGCGGTCCCGCTATCGTGCAATTGTACCACATCGAGCCCCAGCGCGTGGGAGGTCTCGGCGATGGTCGCGACGTCCTGCGCCGGTCCGAACACGCCCACCCGCTGGACCGCACACGCCTCCACTCCGCGGAGCACCCGCTCGGCGCCTGGCACGTCGAGTCGCCTTGGGCCGCCGGCGAAGATCACGCCGACGAACGCCGCGCCGAGATCGGCCGCCACCCGCGCGTCGTCCGCGCGGGTGAGCCCGCAGAACTTCAGCTCAGGGACGCCCACGGCGCCCCACCGTCGTCAGGTCACGAACCGCCTGCACCGGGTCGGGTGCCACGGACAACACCGACCCCACGAGCACCGCGTCGGCGCCCATCGCTGCCGCCCGACGCACGTCCTCGGCGGTCGCGATCCCACTCTCGTACACCGCAACACGGTCGCGCGGGATCATGGGAAGCAGCCGTGCCCCGATCGCGTCGTCGATGAGCAGACTCTCGAGGTTGCGGTTGTTCACGCCGATCACGGCGCGAGGCACGTCGAGCGCGGTCGCGAGTTCGGTCTCGCTGCGGACCTCGATGAGTTGCTCCAACCCGAGTTCGCTGGCCGCCGAGGCGAGCTCGAGCACTTCGGCACGCTCCAGCGCCCGAGCGATCAGCAGCACCGCCGACGCACCGGCCACCCGAGCCTCGAGCAGCTGGATCTGCGCTGTAATGAAGTCCTTTCGCAGCAGCGGGATGCCGACGGCCTCGCGCACCGCTCGCAGATCGTCGAGCGAGCCACCGAACCGACTCGGCTCGGTCAGTACGCTGAGGGCGGCGGCCCCGCCAGCCTCGTACTCCTGCGCTCGGACCTCGGCGCGGATGCCGTCGTTGATCACCCCTTTGCTGGGCGAGCGGCGCTTGAGTTCGGCGATCACGCGCACATGGAGTCCGCGCAGCGCATCCGCGAACGCGAGTGGGCGCGGCGCCGACGACAGCTGAGCCTCAAGTGCCCCACGCGTCGCCTCCGCCTCGCGGGCGCGCAGGCGGGAGGCGGCGGTGAGTTCACCCAAGGGGCCCGTCAGGACCCGAGTTTGGACGGACGCTTGTGCTTCGGGCAATGTTCGGATACCGTTACTTCGGGTACTGTTCGGTAGTCAAGCTAGCGAGGCCATCCCGGTCTCTGCCACCATCACTTCATTAGTAGCCAGGGACCGTCGACATGCCGCTCACCAAGCGCCAACGCCAGATCCTGGATTTCCTCACGAGTTATGCCGGCGAGCACGGGTATGCTCCGAGCTTCGAGGAGATCGCCGAACAGTTCAACTATAACTCGTTGGCTACGGTGCATGAGCACCTGAGCAATCTCGAACGCAAGGGCTACATCAAACGTTCGTACAACGAGTCGCGTGCGATCGAGATCCTGCCGTCGGACATCTTCCCCAAGGCGATCGAGCTGCCGATCCTCGGCGCCGTCGCTGCCGGCGTCCCGATCGAAGCCTTCGAATCCTCCGAGACCATCGCGGTCCCCGACGACTTCGTGCGTCGCGCGGGCAATCACTACGTGCTCAAGGTCCGCGGCAACTCGATGATCGAGGACCAGATCAGTGATGGCGACTACGTCGTCGTGCATGATCGGCCGTCGGCGGACAACGGCGAGATGGTGATCGCGATGCTCGAGGATGCCGGCGCGACGGTGAAACGGTACTACCGCGAGCGGGACGGTCGTGTGCGACTGCAGCCGGCCAATGCTTCGATGTCCCCCATCTACGTGCAGGAAAATCAGGTGCGCGTGCAGGGCATCGTTGTCGGGGTCATGCGGCGGTACTGAGCGCGCTCAGATCGACACGCCCTTCAATCGCCCCAACGCATCCCACCCGCGCTTCTCGCTGAGCGCGGTGCGAGCCGCGTCCACACCCTGCGCGATCGTCCCGGCGAGTCCACTGACGTAGATCGCCGCGCCGGCGTTCAACAGCACGGCCGCTTCGGCGCCGCGCGGGCCTTTCCCCAACAACACGCGCTCGATCACCGCCGCATTCTCGGCGGGCTCGCCGCCTGCGAGCTCTTCGGCGCGGATGCCGTCGAACCCGAATGCCGCGGGGTCGATGCGAGTCTCGGTCCGCGTGTTGCCGCGGATCTCGATCACCGTGGTGATGCCGAGCGGACTGATCTCGTCCATGCCCGGCGCGCCGTGCACGACGAGCGAGTGTGCCGTGCCGAGTTCGGCGAGTGCGCCGGCGATCAACTTGAGTCGCGCGGGATCCGCCACACCGATCACTTGCCGGCCTGCGCCCGCGGGATTCGCGAGCGGACCGACGAGATTCATCACGGTCTGGATCGCCATCTCGCGGCGTACCGGCCCCACATGCCGCATCGCGGGATGCATGGTCGGGGCGAACATGAACACGATGCCCGCCTCATCAAGCACACGCGCCATCTGATCGACCGGCACGTCGATGCGCACGCCCAGCGCCTCGAGCACATCGGCGGAGCCGGAGCGCGAGGTGAACGAGCGATTGCCGTGTTTGGCGATGCGCACGCCCGCGCCTGCTGCCAGGAGTGCCGCAGCAGTCGAGATGTTGAAGGTGCCCACCGCCCCGCCGCCCGTGCCGCAGGTGTCGACAAGTCGATCGGCGTCGGGTGCGACGAGTCGCGTCATCGCCTCACGCAGCGCGCGGGCGGCGCCCGCGACCTCGCTCGACGTCTCGCCGCGCACGCGGAGCGCCATCAACAACGCCGCCATCTGCGCCGGCGTCGCTTCGCCCTGCATGACCGTGCGGAACGCGTCGGCGGCCTCAGCTCCTGAGAGCACCGCGCCGGTCGCGAGTTTCTTCAGGGTCGGCTGGAGGGCACTACCGCTCACGCTGCGAACCGTGCAGTTCGTCGCGCAACCGCGCCTCGCTTGCAATGAGCGAGATGACAAGGCCGAGCATGCGCACGCGCTCCACGTCTTCCTCGACGAACAATCCGCGCTGCGCCCGGTTGGTGAGGTTCACCACACCGACCAGGTCGCCGTGCAACACGAGCGGGAATGAGATGAAGGAGCCGCTCGTGAGGTAGTCATCGCCGAGGAGCGGGGTCTGCTTGGCATCGACCGCGTCGACGACGAGCATGGGCTCGCGACGTTCGGCGACCTTGCCCGCAACGCCATGACCCACCTTGATCACCTTGCCGAGCTGTACATGCGGGGCCAGCCCGCGGGCGGCCGCGAGGTACAGCGTGTCCGGTTCACGTCCGGCGAGGAAGAGCGAGCAGCGGAGGGCCTGCATGTCATCGCCCACCATCGAGAGCAGGCCTTCGGCGAGTCGGTGCGGGTCCTTGGTCTCGGCCGCGAGCGTCATGACGCGGTCGAGCAGGTACAACGTGCGGGTGCGCTGCCGCAGTGCTTCGCTCCGGCGGTGCAGCTCGATGTGCGCCTGTTCGAGCTGGCCGACCGATGCGGTCAGTTGATGTTCGAGCGCGGCGAGCCGGCGCAACTGCCGACGCGACTCCTCGGCGCGCTTGGCCTCCTCCTTCTCCCGCTGCACGGTCTCGGCGGGGTCCTCCGCGGGGGTGTTCGCCGCCTTCCGCGCCGAGGCCATCTGCTGTTCGAGCGCGCCGAGCTTGGTGAGGTATTCACCGTGCACGCGCTGCGTGACTTCTTCGAGTGTGCGTGCGGCTTCCTCGCGGGCCTCGCGGTCGACGAACCGCGCGACGGCGAGCTCGAAGAGCGCACTCAGCGGTGCCAGGCGTTCGGTTGCCCGTGTGCCGAACACGCGGCGCGGCTCACCGAGTGCCAGCAGGCAGATGAGATGCCCGTCGACCTTGATACCGCGGATGGCGAGTGTGGCGCCATCTTCGAGCTCGGGCAGCCGGAGAAGCCGCGCATAGGCCGGCGGCTCGTCCGTGACATCGGCGAAGGTTCCGCCATCCTGGACAGCGCGGAGCGTGAGCCGTGGGAGCTGCTCGAGCGAAGTCTCGAGCGGCGCGTGATCGACCCGACCCTCGCGGACGGTGAGCCGTTCGCGCAGCAGGCCCTGCTTGGAGTCGTAGCGCAGGAGCGAGAGCATCGCGTCGCGGTCACTCTCGGCGAGCGCGCCGGAGAGTGCGACGAGCGCGGCATCGAGATCGGTCGCCGCGCCGAGAGCCTGCGCCAACGAAGTGAGCGTGCGGGCGGACATGGGGAGGATGAGAGGACCGGCGCGCAGACCCATCGCCCTGGCGGGAGTATCCACCGGAGCGTGGCGCGGGATGATGGAACGTTGCCCGGTGCGGCAGTCGATGTCAATCAGAACGCGCGTTTTGTACACGCGTTCCTTGAAGTCACCTCGTGCGCACGGTAGGTTTCCTGTCGATGGAGGAGCGCACTTACCAGCTGGTTCTGCACTACGACGGCACCGACTTCGCCGGATGGCAGATCCAACCCGGTCAGCGCACCGTGCAAGGGGTCCTCGAGCAGATTCTGGCTCGGATGGCCGGAGGGCCGGTGCGAGTGACCGGTGCCGGCCGGACTGATGCCGGCGTGCATGCTCGGGGACAGTCCGCAGGAATTACCGTCGCCCAGCACTGGACGCCGGAGAAACTGCGGAAGGTGCTGAACGAGAAGCTCCCGCATGATCTGTGGGTCGCGGCGGCGCATGAGATGCACCCGCGATTCCATGCGCGATTCAGTGCGACCGCTCGCCGCTACAGTTACGCGGTGGGGCTCGACGAGGGGGCCGCCTCGCCTTTCCGGCGACGGTGGACGCTCCCTTGGTCCCGGGCCCTCGACCGCGAGGTGCTCGAGTGGTGTACGTCGCGGTTGTTGGGGAGGCACACTTTCCGGGGATTCGCCGTGCGGGGGACCGCACCGGACGATGACGACCACGCGTGCGAGATCACTCTCGCGCGGTGGCGATCGGCGAGTGCGGCGGACCCGGAGGGCTTGGTGTTCGATGTCGCGGCCAATCGGTTCTTGCACCACATGGTGCGGTTCCTGGTCGGCACGATGCTCGACGCCGCGAGTGGCAAGCGACCGAAGGAGGACTTCGCCGCCCTGCTCGTCGCCGATCGCAACGATGCCGTTTCTCCCCCGGTCGCCGCGGTGGGACTCTGCCTCGAAGCGGTGACCTATCCTTCCGACCTGTATCTCACCCCGCCCTGATGCGCCTCTACCTCGCTACCGTCGCTGCTGAAGAGATCCGCTGGGCCGATGCCGCCGGGCTGCTCGACGGCATCGTGGCCACGCCGGCGGTGCTCGCAGCCGAGCTGCCGCAGGCGGATCCGCGCGAGGTGCTCAGCGAACTCGCCGAGCGTAGCGCGCTGCCGATCTTCGCGAGTGTGCCGTCGATCGACCCCGCGGAGATCGCGCGCCATGGGAAATCGCTGCAACGCATCGCCGAACACGTGATCATCGCGGTGCCGTTCATCGAGGACGCGCTGCCTGCCCTGCACCGGCTCGCGAGCGACGGGATCCACTGCGCCGCGACGCTGGTGCACTCGGTCGCGCAGGGCCTGCTGGCGGCCAAAGCGGGGGCGAGCCACGCGGTGATCGCGGTGGACGCACTCGAGGCGATCGGTCAACCGGCGGATCCGATCGTGCGCGGATTGCGCGCGGCGCTCGATCGCTCCGGTCTCGAGTGCGATGTCGTGGTCGCGGGCCCGGCGAGTTCCACGCGGTTCGTCGAACTCGCCGCGGCGGGTGCCGACGCAGCGGTGGTCACCAGTGCCTCGTTGCGGTCGTTCCTGCAGCACCCGCTCACGGATCGCGGGCTCGATCGCTTCTTGGGCGACATCAGTCGGCGCGCGAAGCCGCGCCGCGCGCGGTGACGGTTCCCATGCCGCGCTGCGTCCGCCCGATCGCCACGCTGGGGTTCCTCGCGCTCGTCGCCTGCGAAAGCGCGAACCCGGAGACGTCCGAGGCACAGGGCACGCGCTTGCCGCGGGCGAACGCGTCGGTGCCGGCGGTCGATCCGTCGCCTGACGCGATCAATCGTTCTCGTCGCACGGCGATCACGGAGGCCGTGGCCCGTGTGTCGCCGGCCGTGGTCACGGTGCAGACCGAACGACTCCAACGTGCGCAGCAGTCCCCCTTCGATCTCTTCTTCGGCCGTCGTGGCGGCGGCGACCAGGTCGCATCCGGCATCGGTTCTGGCTTCATCGTGCGCGAGGACGGCGTGATCGTCACCAACGCCCACGTGATCTCGGGTGCGAGCAAGGTGCAGATCGCGATGCGCGATGGCACCACGTACCCGGCGACGGTGATCGGTGAAGACGAGTTGAACGACCTCGCGGTGCTCAAGATCGATGCGAAGGGGCTGCCGACCGCGCCACTGGGTTCGTCGCGCGACATGCTCATCGGCGAGTGGGTGATCGCCATCGGCAATCCGTACGGGTTCCTGCTCGGCAACTCGGAGCCGAGTGTGACGGCGGGTGTGGTGAGCGGCGTCGGGCGGAATCTCACCGGGCGCGGCGACGGACCCGGCGTGTACGTCGACATGATCCAGACCGACGCGTCGATCAATCCCGGCAACTCGGGTGGACCGCTCATCACCGCCGCGGGCGAAGTGGTCGGCGTGAACTCGTCGATCTACACGCCGACCGGCGGCTCGGTGGGACTCGGCTTCGCGATCCCGATCGATCGCGCGCGTCGTGTAACCGAGGACTTGCTCGCCCATGGCAGCGTGCGACGGCCGTGGATCGGCGTGAAGGTGCAGCAGACCGGTGCGTCGGCAGGCCGCGGCTCCCTCAATGCGGGCGCGTCCATCCAGACCATCGTTCCTGCATCCCCAGCCGCTGAAGCCGGACTGCGCGCCGGCGACGTGATCGTGCGTTCGCGTGATCGCGTGATCCGCAATGCCTACGACTGGGAAGCCGAGCTGCTCGACCTGCGCGTGGGCGAGACCGCACCGTTGGTGATCCGTCGCGGCGGACGCGAACAGCGCGTGAGTGTGCGCGTGAAGGATCTGCCCGAAGTGGGCGCCGAGAAGGTCGCGGTGATGCGCGAGCTCGAGCTCGTGACGCTCACGCCGACCATCCGCGCCGAGCGCAACGTGCAGAGCGAGCGCGGTGCGGTGGTCTACAAGGTCACGGATCGCGTGGAGTCCGCACTCGGGCTGCAAGTGGGTGATGTGATCATCCAGATCAACCGCACGCCGGTCACCGACGCGAACCAGGCGGCGACGACGCTCGAGTATTACAGCGGGCGCGGCGCGATCCGCATGTTCTTCGAACGCAACGGCACCATCTACTCCACGGACTTCCGCATCTCATGAGCCACGCGCAGTATCGCTCCCCGCTCGCCGAACGCTACGCCTCCAAGGCGATGCTGGAGTTGTGGAGTCCGCAGACCCGGCACGGCCTCTGGCGCCGCCTCTGGCTGGCACTCGCCGAGCATGAACGTGCGCTCGGCGTCGACATCAGCGCCGACGCGGTCTCGCAGATGGCCGCGCACCTCGATGACATCGACTTCGCCAAGGTCGCCGAGTACGAGAAGCGCTTCCGCCATGACGTGATGGCGCACGTGCACGCATTCGGTGATGTCGCACCGGCGGCGAAGGGTGTGATCCACCTCGGTGCGACGAGCTGCTACGTCACCGACACCGGCGACCTCATCCAGATGCGCCGCGGCCTTGAACTGCTGCGCGGGCGCGTGGTGTCGCTCATCCGTACGCTGTCGGCGTTCGCCAAGCAGTGGCGCGCCGAGCCGACGCTGGGCTACACACACCTGCAGGCGGCGCAGCTCACCACGGTGGGCACGCGCGCGACGTTGTGGATGCAGGATCTGGTGCTCGACCTCACCGAGCTCGACCATCGGCTCGCCACCATGCCGATGCGCGGCGTGAAGGGCACCACCGGCACGCAGGCGAGCTTCCTCGAGTTGTTCGGCGGCGACCACGCCAAGGTGCGCGAACTCGACACGCGCGTGTGCCACGCGATGGGCTTCCCCGGCTCCATCCCGGTGAGCGGGCAGACCTACTCGCGCAAGATCGACGCGCAGGTGCTCGACATCGTGTCGGCGATCGCGACCAGTGCAGCGAAGTTCGCCAGCGACATGCGCATGTTGCAGTCGTTCGGCGAGATCGAGGAACCGTTCGAGAAGGACCAGATCGGGTCGTCAGCGATGGCGTACAAGCGCAACCCGATGCGCTCCGAGCGGATCAACTCGCTCGCGCGCTTCGTGCAGTCGGTCACACCGACCGCGAACCAGACGCACAGCGTGCAGTACTTCGAACGCACGCTCGACGACTCGGCCATCCGGCGGCTAGTGATTCCCGAGGCCTTCCTCGCCACCGATGCGATCCTGATCCTCTGGGAGAACATCGCGAGCGGACTCGAAGTGCACCCGGCGCGCATCCGGCAGCGCATCAACGAGGAGTTGCCGTTCATGGCGACGGAGTCGCTGATCGTGCGCGCGGTGCAGGCCGGTGGCGATCGTCAGGAGGCACACGAGGTGATCCGGCGGCACTCCATTGCTGCGGCGCGTGCGATGAAGGATGAGGGGAAGCCGAACGACATGCTCGAGCGCCTGGCTGCCGATGCCGCGTTCCCCGTCAAGTCCGAGGACCTCTCGGCGGTCACGGATCCGTCGCGCTACATCGGCCGCGCGGCGCATCAGGTGGATGACTTCCTCGCTGAAGTCATCGATCCGATCCTCGTTGCCGCAGGCGAAGCGGCGCCCGCCCGCGAGGAGGTGCGCGTATGACGCCCATGCTCGTGGGACAGACCGCGCTGCCGCTCAAGATGTTGCTGCGCGGCAAGGTGCGCGATGTGTATGAAGTAGACGCGGAACGCATCCTGCTCGTCGCCAGCGACCGCGTGAGCGCGTTCGACGTGGTGATGAACGAACTCGTGCCGTACAAGGGTGCGGTGCTCACGCAGATGACCGCGTGGTGGTTGCGGCAGTTCGAGTCCGAGGTCGCGAACCACATGATCACCTGCGACGTCGAGACCATCGTGAAAGCGGTGCCGGCGATCAACATGCATCGCGACGAACTCGCCGGCCGAGCAATGCTGGTGCATCGCACGACGGTGTTCCCGATCGAGTGCGTGGTGCGCGGCTACCTCGCTGGCTCGGCGTGGAAGGAATACGCGGCCTCGGGCACGCTGGCCGGCGAACGGCTCGCGGAAGGTTTGCGTGAGAGCGACCGGTTCGATCCGCCGGTGTTCAGCCCGGCGACCAAGGCCGAGTCCGGACACGACGAGAACATCACGCGCGGCAAGATGGCTGAGGTGATCGGTGCCGAGGCAGCCGCGACGCTGGAGCGTCTCGCGCGCCTCGTGTACGGCCGCGGCCGTGACATCGCAGCCGCACGCGGCATCATCATCGCCGACACCAAGTTCGAGTTCGGCGCGACGCCCGATGGTCGCGTGTTGTTGATCGACGAAGTGATGACGCCAGACAGCTCGCGCTTCTGGCCGGCGGATCAGTACACGCCGGGCCGGAGTCAGCCGAGCTTCGACAAGCAGCCGCTGCGCGATTGGCTCGATGCCGAGCGTCGCGCCGGCCGGTGGGACGGCAACGCGCCCCCGCCCACTCTTCCGGCCGAGGTGGTCCAGGCGACGAGTCGCCGCTACCTCGAGGCGTACGAACGCCTCACCGGTTCTCCCCTCGACCTGACCCGACTTCCGTGAACTTCGCCCGCGAAGGGATCCCGTTCATCCTCATCGCCGCGGCGCTCGCCGCCGGTGGGTACGCTGGTGCACTCGCGCGCCGCTCGTGGGGCCTGTGGCTGCTCGCGTTCGTCCTCACGCTGCTCGTGTTGTGGGTGGCGTACTTCTTCCGCGATCCAGAGCGCACGGGGGAGCGCGGGGAGCGCTTGGTGATCTCGCCCGCAGACGGCCGCGTGATCGACATCAGCGAGGTCGACGAACCGTCGTTCATCAAGGGCCGCGCCATCCGCATCTCGGTGTTCATGAACGTCTTCAACGTGCACGTGAACCGGTACCCGGTGAGCGGCAACGTGGCGTACGTTCAGTACAACGAAGGCAAGTTCCTCAATGCGGCGGCGGACAAGGCCTCGCTGGAGAACGAGCAGATGTCGGTGGGCGTGCAGACGCCCAAGCACAAAGTGCTCTTCCGGCAGATCGCCGGACTCATCGCACGACGCATCGTGACGTACAGTCAGGTGGGCGACACGGCCGCGCAGGGCGAACGCATGGGGCTCATCCGCTTCGGTTCCCGCGTGGACGTGTTCGTCCCGGTGGGCAGCAAGGTGAAGGTGAAGCTCGGACAGAAACCACAGGCAGGGACGACGGTGCTCGCTGAGCTGCCGCAGTGAAGCGCGAACGCCGGAAGTTCCCGCGACCGTCGCTCGTGATGCTGCCCAACGGCTTCACGCTGGCGAACCTGTTCTTCGGCATCTTTGCGATCGTGGCGGCCTCGCGCGGGCAACACGCGCAGGCGAGTCTCTACATCGTGCTCGGCGCGTTCTGCGATGCACTCGACGGGCGCATCGCTCGTGCGACGAACACCGGGACGCCGTTCGGCGAAGAACTCGACTCGCTTGTCGACGCGATCTCGTTCGGTCTCGCGCCGGCCCTGATGATGTACTTCGCAGTGCTGCGCCACTCGGGCTGGGACTGGATCCTCGTGTTCCTGTTCTCGGCTTGCGCGGTGATGCGTCTCGCGCGGTTCAACGTCGAGCAGGCCGGTGAGGCGAAGAAGCCCGCCTACTTCACCGGCCTGCCCAGTCCGGCCGCCGGCGGCACGCTGGCGACGTACTACTGGTTCAGCCAGACGCCGCTCTACAACCAGTTCTTCGTCGAATGGCCGTGGGAGACCATCCTGCGGTTCCTGATGGTGACGTTGAGCTTCCTGATGATCTCCAACGTGCCCTACCCCGCGTGGCCGAAGTTCAGCTTCCGCACGCTGCACGGCACACTCGGCATCATCGTGTTGTTTTCGTCGGTGTACGCGCTCTTCTTCCTGCCGCGGGAGTTCTTCTTCCCGGTAGGCGTGTTCTATGTGACCGTGGGCATCGTGCTCGCGATCCTTCGTGGTGTTTTCGAGGTCCCACCGCCCTTCGACGACTCGCAGAACGGCGAGTCCGACGAGGACGATCCTACTCCTGAGGGTGCTCGCTCGTGACGCGGTTCCGTGTGTCGGTCCATATCGTGCCTCGCAAGGGGCTGCTCGATCCGCAGGGCAAGGCAGTCGCCGATGCCCTCCATACCCTCGGCTTCGCTTCGGTGGGTGACGTGCATGTCGGACGTCATCTCGTCATCGAGACGCAGGCTGGCGACGCGAAGGCGGCGGAGGCCTCGGTGCGCGAGATGTGCGGCCGCCTGCTCGCGAATCCGGTGACGGAAGACTTCGAGATCGCCGGCG
>JADYYN010000097.1 GCA_020853635.1 Gemmatimonadaceae bacterium | reverse complement strand
TGTCGTAGACGCCGAGGAAGTCCTCGTAGAAGTAGAGCCAGGCGTCGGGCTCGCCCTTGCTGATCTTCGGCCAGTGCACCACGTCGAGCACGCGCACGAGCGTGCCGATCGACGTCTGCAGCGTGCGCTGGTTCGCGGCGCTGTCGGTGAGGAGCCGGAGCGCGGTGCCGATGAGCGAATCGGTCTGGCCGAGTTGCTTGGCGACGGCATCGAGGCCGTTGGCGAGCGGAAGGCCCCGTGCGCGGGCGACGAGGAGACCGAACGTGACCGCCTGCGCGTAGCCGTCGGCGAAGTGCGCGTCGGACGCGTCGGGGAACAGCAGACGTCGCCAGTCGGTGGCGAGCGACGTGAGGGCGGGGCTGCCGCGCTCCATCTGCTCTTCCACCTCGTCGCGGAGCAAGCGACAGAGACGTGCGGTGAGCTCGGCGAGTTGCTTTGCCGTGCGCGGCGCGACGGGCTGCCAGCGGAGGAAGTCCTCGAAGAGCGCCTGCAGGTCACTGTCCGCCTTGAGCGCGGCGCCCGAGGTGGACACATCGCCATCCAATCGCACGACGTGACCGACGAGCTCCCCGCTTCGCCAGAGGGAGAACTCGTTGCCGTCGGTGTAGACGAGGTTCGGGATGGACTGGAGCTTCTCCCACTGCGCGCGATCGTGCTTGTCCTTGAAGCGGCGCGGATCGGCGCCCTTGCCTGGCGCCTTGAGCTCGAGGAAGCCGATGAGCGCGCCCTTGCTCGTGACGGCGTAGTCAGGGCGAGTCTTGAGGTCGCTGAGCGACGACTCGCCAACGGCGATGATCGTCCCGGACGCGAAGCCGGCGAGCGTGGCGAGGTCAGCGAGGAGTGCCTCGAGCGGTGCGCGGAGTTGGTCTTCCGGCTCGCCGGAGGCAGCGGCGTTTGACAGCTTCGCTGCTGCGGCGGCGCCGAAGCGAGAGACGGCGGCGTTGAGCGAGAGGGGTGGCGTCACGCGTCGTGGCTCGGGGGGAATCTTCTGCTATGGAGGAGTTCGGTGACGCGTCGGGAAGCTCTCCTTCGGACCCCGACGGCACAAGGGTGAGGGCACGAGCTGCTGGTGATGCGGAGCCCGTGATCACGACGCCGTGATCCGACGTCGCCTGCGCGAACTTCGCTTCCGCGCTGGATCGGAAGGGCACGCGGGTCGTCTCGTGCAACACCACGTCGACGGTGCGTACCCTCTTCGCGCTCCGACACGCGGGCTTCTTGGCTTGCGCCCGAGGCGTGCTGGTGCGACGGGCGTCCGATCCCTAGGGTCCGGACGCACGCACCGTCATCCCGGATCTCGATGTCGTCACTATCGCGACCAAGTCAGCCCAGCATGTGGGACATCTCCACCACTGGTTCGTGGATCTCACGCGCCCGGCGAGCAAGGACGAGGTGTTGGCGGCATTCATGGCGGTGTCGCGGATCGCCTTCGTCCGGGTCAGTGACGGGGCAGTCTCGATGCGGCGTACCGATGAGGACCTCGGCATTCGTCAGCGTTTCCTGTGAGGGGCGCTGATGACCCGGCGGCGTCGCTACGCCGAGGCCACCGACCGGCGCACTTGATGCCGACGCCACGTCGCGTACGCGGCAGGGAGTACGAGCAGCGTCAGCACCATGCACGACCACAGACCACCGACCACCGGCGCAGCGGTGCGCGCCGAGACGTCGGCCCCGACACCGGATTCCCAGAGGAGCGGCAGCAGCCCGAACACGGTCGTGGCGACGGTCATGACCAGCGGCCGCACCCGCGCCGACGCGCCCTCGACGACCGCCGCATCCACGTCCTCGGGCTTCTGGATGCGGCCCTCACTCATGTACCGCGCGAACGCCTCGTCGAGGTACACCACCATCACGATACCCGTCCCCGCTGCGACGCCGGCGACCGCGATGATCCCGACCCACACCGCGGTGGACAGATTGTAGCCCATGAACGCGAGGAGCCATACGCTGCCGGCCACGGCGAAGGGGAGACTGGCCAACACGAGGAAGGTCTGCGGCCATCCGCGAACCGCCAGGTAGAGCAGGCCGATGACCAGTACGAGCGTGAGGGGGATCACGAAGCGGAGCCGCGCCTCCATCTCGGCGAGGAACTCGTACTGCCCGGTCCATTGCATACGGTATCCGGCGGGCATCGTGAGTTGGGAGGCCACGAGTGCCTTGGCGTCATCGACCCATCCTCCGAGGTCGCGCTGTGCCTGATCGATGTCCGCGAACACGTATCCGACGAGCACGCCGTTCTCGTCCTTGATCATCGGCGGACCCGTCGTCACGCGCACCTCGGCGAGTTCGCCCAGCGGGACCGCCGCGCCTGGTTGACGCCAGCGCTCCATCAGATCCGGCGAGGAGGTGGTACCGCCCATCGGGGGCGCCGCGGTGCCGGCCGATGATGCGCCGGAGGATGCTGAGGCACCGGATGATCCACCGCCCATCGAGCCCATTCCGCCCCCGCCACCTCCCGCTCCCGCCGGAGCCATGCCGCCTCCCGCGGTGCTCGCGCCGGCTCCCGGAGTGCCGCTGTCATACTCACCGATGCTGCCGGTCGCCTGCACCGGCACGAGGATGCGGCGCAGCGCCTCGGGGTCCGAGCGCTGATCGGCAGCGTAACGCACGTTGATCGAGAACCGGGAGCGCCCGGCGATCGCCGTCGACACCGGCATGCCGCCCACGGCGGCTTCGACCACGTCCTGTACGTCTCGCACCGTGAGACCGTAGCGCGCGATCACTTCGCGGTTGGGGACGATGTCGATGTACTCGCGACCTGTCTGCCGCTCAGCGAACGTGCTGCGCGTGCCGGGCACTTGGCGCAGCATGCCCTCGAGCTGCACACTGATGCGTTCGATCTCGTTCAAATCGCTCCCGAACACCTTGATGCCGACGGGCGTCCGCACGCCGGTCGAGAGCATGTCGATGCGCGTGCGGATCGGCGGCGCGATCGCCATCTGGTAGCCGGGCATGCGGAGCGCAGCGTCGAGGTCGCGCGCGAGTTCGGTCAACGTGAGCGCCCGCTGCTCAGGCCACACGAGGCGCAGCGGGCCTTTCGTCCACTCGGGCACGCTGGCGCTGTACCAGCGCGCCGTGAACTTGTCCGGCCATTCCGAGCGCGGGCGCAGCGTGATCACGGACTCGATCATGTCCAACTGCGCGGGATCGGTCGCCGTCTCGGCGCGCCCCGCCTTCCCGTGCACCGATGCGACCTGCGGGAATCCCATGATGATGCGATTCTGCGCGCTCAACGCCCGCCGCGCTTCCTCGATGGAGATTCCCGGGAATGTGGTCGGCATCACCAGCAGTGCGCCCTCGTCGAGCGGTGGCATGAACTCCGATCCGAGGCGCAGGAAGATCGGGACGGTCGCGACCATGAGGATCGCCGCGCCGGCGATCACGAGGTTCCGCGAGCGCACGACGAACACCGCGATGGGCCGGTAGAACGCACTCAGCACGCGGCTGACGGGATTGGTCTCCTCCGTTCGGAACTTGCCGCGCAGCAGCAGCACCATGAGCGGTGGCGCCAGCGTGATGGAGAGCATCGCGGCGGTGAACATCGCGAAGGTCTTCGTATACGCGAGCGGCATGAAGAGCCGCCCTGATTGACCGGCCAGCGTGAAGATCGGCAGGAAGCTGATGGTGATCAGCAACAACGAGAAGAAGATCGGTCGGCCCACCTCCTTGCAGGCGTCGACGATCACGCGCTTACGATCCGCTCCGGGAGGCGCAGCGGCGAGTCGCACGTGCGCATTCTCGATCAGCACGATGACCGCGTCGGCCATCTCCCCGATGGCGATGGCGATGCCGCCGAGCGACATGATGTTCGATGAGAGGCCCAAGTACCGCATGGCGATGAACGAGAGCAGCACGGACAACGGGAGCACGATCAACACGACGGCGGCCGAGCGCGCGTGGAACAGGAAGACGAGGCAGATGATCGTCACGACGATCGCTTGAGTGATCAACGTCTTGGTCAACGTGCTCACGGACCCGAGGATCAGTTCCGAGCGGTCGTAGGTCGGAATGAGTCGTACGCCGTCTGGGAGTTGTAGTGTGGCGATCTCGGCTTGGAGTGCTTCGATCACCCGCAACGCGTTCGATCCGATCCGCATCACGACGATGCCGCCTACCGCCTCGCCGGTGCCGTTCCAATCCGCGGCCCCGCGACGGATCTCCGGCCCGAAGCCCGCGCTTGCGACATCACCGAGTCGGATCGGAGTGCCGCCGGCGCCCACCGCGACGACGCTCTGCTCGAGGTCGGCCAGATCCTTCACGTAGCCGCGCCCGCGCAGCACATACTCGCGGCCGGCCATCTCGAGGACCCGGGCGCCCACCTCCGCGTTGGCGTCGCGGACCGCTCGCGTGATGTCTCCGACCGTGAGTCCGAAGCCCACCAGACGCTCGGGGTCGATCACGATCTGATACTGGCGTTCGAAGCCGCCAAGAGAGGCGACTTCCGCCACGCCCGAGACCGCCTGGAGCGCGGGACGCACCGTGAAGTCCT
>JADYYN010000096.1 GCA_020853635.1 Gemmatimonadaceae bacterium | reverse complement strand
TGTTGCGGCGTCTGCTCCACCACCATCCGGATGGCGCGCTCGCGGAACTCAGGCGAAAATTGTGAACGTCTTGGCATGACTCCAACCTCTCACGAAGTGGAGCCTCCGGCAAACCCGGGCCGATTCACCGTTGAGCCTTCCGGCGATCTCGTAGTCGCCGGAAGTCAGATTCACTGCCATTCCACTTAGTAGTGGATCTGGCCAGTTGTCCAGATGCAACCGAACCTTACCCTTGGCGGCGATGATGACATCACCGCCAGCGTTTACAGATAGGAAGACATCAAGTCCGGTATCCATGGTTTCAATCTTCATGTTGTTCCAGTACCCAGTCGTGCGACCCGGAATCGTCCCGAGCTTTGCGACCGAGACGATTGTCGAGGCAGGCATCTGTTCGGGTCCGACGGCGCCAGCCGAAGCATCACCTCGCTGTGTGGAGTCAGTGCTTAGTCCGAAGGCGTCCGAGTAGTTGATCGGATCCCCGCCCGCATACCCATACAGATTGAGCCCCCCCGCCAGCCCAATCGGGTCTTCCTGCGTGGAATAGAGCGTCGCGGACGGACACGCAGGAGGGGGCGGGGGACGAATCGCCCCAATCGGACCCGGGATTCGGCGAGCCCACTCCGGAATGTGTGGCCTATGTATGCCGCTCTATCTAGCTCGCGCCCGCGAGCCCAATGTTTAACAGCGTCTGCTGGCGGATCGCATCGAAACGCGCGGACACTGCGCCGTGGTCACCGAACAGTGCGGAGAGCTCCTGAGCCAGCGGGAGTCTGTTCTGCATATAGTCGTACGAGTCGGGACCGCGCACGATCCGCACCATCGCATCAAGTCTCGCACTCGCTTCGACCCAGCGTTCAAGTCGTGCGAGCAAGTAGAATGTCATCTCGTTCCAGTTGAAGGAGTTCTCCAGTCGGTTCGACTCGTAGAACGCCAACTGTTGCCGAACCGTCGACCGCTCCTCAAAGAATCGCTCTCCTTCGGTCCGAATGGCGTTGGCAAGCTGAGCGGCGACCGATTGAGGCTCTTCGTCAATGCGCCATGAGCGACCCGTCGACGGACTGAGGTGCAGGCTGTGGCTCAGGATGAGATCCTCCTCCGGGACAATCACCGGCATGGCGATGCATTCGACGTCCGTGGCGTCCGAGAGCAATTGGGAGCGATTGAACACGACACCAAGCAGCACATCACCGATGGAGCCCCGGACAAGCAGGTCTCTGTGCTGACGGAACCCTGGAAGGAGGGCTAGCAGATAGTTCTTGCCGAAACGCTCGAGATCTCTGATACGCATAGGTCAGGGTGACTTGACTTCGACGATCGGTGCGTCCTTCGAGGCTTCGGGCAGGTGCTTTCGCATGAGCCGGATCCGACGTTCCGTCAAGGTTGCGGCGCCGGTCTTGAGATCGTAGATCGCCGTGGGGGCATCCATAGAGCCTTCGATCGCATCGATTCGGATTGAGCCGGGCGTTCCGCGCTTAACTACGTCCCCATTCTTGTACGAAACCTCGGTCGCTTCATCGGCAGCGCTGAGGATCTTCTCCATCGCTCGGTGAACTCTCGTCCCGTGAACAGCTCCACGTCCAGGTCCGACGGCACGGCGAGCATCGAGAGCCGCGTCGATGATGGAACCTAGCTTCTTGAGCTTGCCGAGGGTCCCGGCGCAGAGTGCACCCGATCCCGCGTCCGCCACGAGGGCCGCTACGCCGTAGCTTCCCCCTGTTGCAATGGCGATGCCGACTCCGGCGACGACGCTTCCCGCCGCGCCGGCGATCCCGCAGAGCCCAAACGGATCAGAGTTGTTGACGGGATCGCCGTCTCCGTACCCATACAGATTGAGCCCGCCCGCCAGCCCAATCGGGTCTTCCTGCGTGGAATAGAGCGTCGCGGAGGGACACGCGGGGTACGGGCCCAAACCCTCAGAATCGTACCCGCCGAATGCCGCGCCCTCGCGCGGCTGACCACGCGTGTGGGGCGTCTACAGTGGAACAATATCGATGTCGATGCCGGCACCAACTCTGACTACTCGGTCCAAGATCTCGCGCGACACACATAGAACCGGAGTCTCGTCAGCTATGCGCGCGACGCACGCAAACTCAATCTCAACTTCTCCTTCGAGTTTTAGCGCCCGCATTGCCGGCTCATCAATCTGATCGAGTAGAGACTGTACTTGTTCATCTAGGGGCGCACCTGGCCCGTTAGTGGCCGTGAGAACCCAGCCGTGATGCTTCCGATGGGTGATGGTGGAAGCTATGGAGTCACCTAGCCGCCACGTGCGCGAGGGCGTTCTGCCGAGACGTTGTTCGATCTCGGTAGGATCGAGCCGTAGAGAGGTGACCACAATGGAAACCTGCAGGTCGCTGTTCATCAGACTAAGGCTTGTAGTCGTTGATATTTAGGCCTGTGGGCTCACCGGGTCCCTGGCCGCCCTTCGGCTTTACGAAGATGTTCCCCTTCGAGTCCTTGAAGAGGTCAAACTTCGAGGCGTTCTTTCCGCCCTTGATTTCGTGGACGTCTTCTCCTGCGCGTTGCATGCGGCGAATTTCTCCGTTGGAAAGTCGGTGATCCTGCGGGGAAGACTCGCTAGCACCGCCACCGCTACTTCCCGCCCCCTCACTTTCCGAGAACAGTGCGTTGGTAATGGCCTTGCCGGCTGCGAGGCCCCATGCAGCGCCAACCGCGGAACCTCCAAGTGCAGTCGCCGGGCTCGCAACAATCCCAACTCCGGTGAGGGCAGCTCCTCCGCCGCCTGCTACGAATCCCGTTACGAGACCAACTGCGGTGGAGGTTGCTTCAATCCAGTGGCAAAGTGGATTGCTCAGCGGGCAAAGCCCGAACGGGTCCGAATAGTTGATCGGATCCCCACCCGCATACCCATACAGATTGAGCCCCCCCGCGAGCCCGATCGGGTCTTCCTGCGTGGAATAGAGCGTGGCGGAGCGACGCGCGGGAGGGGGCGGTGTCGGCCATGGACTGCACCGTCGACGCCCCCCATTCTCGGCGATCAGTCGGTGGCCTACGTGCGGCCACCGCAGAGTACCGCGCTAGGTATCGCCCCCAGAGGCCGACGACTCATCTCCGAGCAGCGCAATGACGGGCGCTTCGACTGCAGGCCAGGCTGCCTGAAGTTCCTCGATGTGAGACTTCATCTCCGTGAAGAGCCACGCATGCATCTTCCCAAGCTCGTCGATTGCCTGCTCTGCGTGGTCGCGATCGCCCGGGCTGAGGCTCAGAAGTGACTGTACGGCCGCTTCGACTTGTTTCGCCGCATACAACACGTCAGCGAGATCAGCCGCAGCTGCGGAGTGCCGAACTCCTGCACGGTCGAGCCAATTCGAAAGTGCCGCCGCAAGCGCGGTGTGTTCGCCCGTTCCTCGTGGAGGCCTCATTGCGTCTTCCCTCATGGTGTTTCTCCGAGCCGTCTCGTCACTTCATCGAGCGCACGTTGCGGGCCGTCCTTGTTCCGATCGCCCTTGAGCCTATCGATGTACTTCTGGGCTTCGCGAATATGCCGTGCGATGTCCTTCTTCCACTTGTCGCGGTTACGTGGATCGTCGGGATCCCCCTTCTCAGGGCCTCCCGCCCCTGAGAGAAACCCGAAATGCTCCACAATGACATTCATCTCGCCACTGATCCGAGCTCCAAGTGCACGGTTGTTTGCCCACAAGGCCGTCGCGTCGGCTGGTGCAGGCGCCGGAGCGGGTAGACTATTGCTGGTGCCCATTCCGGCCCTGACATTGTCGGCTGCCACCGCACCTAGAACGCCTACCGCGAGCCACCGCAGCAGTCCGCCGACGGCCGCGCCACCAATCACGCAAGCTTGCGGCGCTGCCACGCAGGGATTCACTCCGAACGGATCCGAATAGTTGATCGGATCACCTGCTGCGTACCCATACAGATTGAGCCCCCCCCGCCAGCCCAATCGGGTCTTCCTGCGTGGAATAGAGCGTCGCGGAGGGACACACCTTCTCTTCAGCCGAGCCCCCCCTACCGCGGTCGCTCGAACAGCCCGATCACGGCTTCCGCGCGCCGCGCGACCCGCTCGAGCTCCTGCAGCGGAAGCCGCGGGCGAGGAGCTGCGTCTGCACGCGCGCGCCGGCGCGCAGCAGGGAGTTCATCGCGGGCGGGCGCGGGCGAACAGCCGCTGCTGCTCGACCAACCCCGACGCCCGTGCCGCGGCGGCGGCGCGGGCGCTGATCCAGAACGCGTCCTCGAGTTCCTCCGCCACCTGCCAGAGATTGACCTGCTCGAGCTCTGCGGCGCGCTGGCGCGCCAACACGGGCGCGGCGGCGCGCCACTGCACCATCCACGCCTGCGCCTGTGCGTCTGTCGGTACGCTCATGGAAGAAAGTTAACGCGTGGGCGTCGCTCTGCGGCGCCACCGCGCGGTCCCGCGGAACAGAGCCTCGCGGTGTCGTGCACTACCGACCGCTCGCCGGGCGCCACCGGGCAAGACGCACGGGTTGTGCAGGTGCCCCAGCGTACGGTCCTCGAGCAACCCCCCACGCGCTATCACAATCGAATCGCATTGTGAGCGAGGTCCCTCGCAGATCCGGATGCGCGGTTGCCAGATCGAACGTCACGAGTGAACGGTCCGCGGTGTCCACGCGAAGATCCCGAACCGGCATCAGATCGCCGAACGACCCGATCGCTTCGCTTCCCGCGAGTGAAATGCGGTCGTCGTTATGGCGCTGCAGTCGAATCGCGTAGCCGCTGAGATCACCAGTCGTCGCTTCCTCCACTTCCATCACATACTCGAAGGTCGTACCGGAATCCGAGACGCAGAAATCTGCGTAGCGCACGGTCACACCGTCCGTCGTGTCCTGCTGAACCGTTGGCTCGACGGCGCGCTCGCGATCCAGGGCGTTGGAGTCATCTCGCGCTTGGGAGGTACACGAGGCGACGACGACGGCGAGTAGGAGTCGACAAAAACGTTGCAACGCAAGGTGTGGTGGTTGGGTTCTGTGCATCGACAGTAGCTCCTTGATTCCCTACGGCGTCTGTAGCGACACGTGGACGTGTCCCTTATGTCCCCACGACAGCACCCAGTCACTCGCCGATCGCGTCCGCTCCCAACTGACCGAGGTCGTCCCGGACGTTGAGTTGCGGAAGAGCCCAGCGGGCCCAAACACTTCCCTGGTATCGTGCATCCCGAGCGCAGCCGCCTGCACCCGCATCGCTCCCTGCAGTGCTGCCGGGTTCGCACCGACATAGTCCGTGCCGAAATCGAGCACGGCGCCGTCGATCCCGATGGCGGCGATGTCGTAGGCCAGTCCGCAGTTGTGCCGGCTGGCTGGTGTTCGTCCACCTTGACTGCAATCCGTGGCCGGATCGCGGTTGCCATCCGAGATGTAGAGATCGACGTCGGCCCGCTCGGCCAGCCGCTGTGCGTGCGCCATCGCCGCTTCGGACGGCTGGCCACGCGAGCCTCCAACCCAGTGGACCGCGCACGGTCTGTCGTCACCGGCTTCCGTCTTGCACAGGCCGAACGGGTCCGAATAGTTGATCGGATCCCCGCCGGCGTAGCCATACAGGTTCATCCCGCCCGCCAGCCCAATCGGATCTTCCTGCGTGGAATAGACCCATTCCCCCCGCCCTCCGCCACCTCAGCCTACCCCGACCCACCCGCCGCACCCCACGGCCCCTTCAACCGCCCGCGCCGCGGTGGCACCGCCAACAACGGCGCGACGCCACCACCCACCCGCCGCCCCAGCCACGCGCGTCCTGCCTCCGCCGGGTGCGTCAGTGCATGCACCGAGCGCAAGCGCTCCACCGAGACGTGCGTGTAGATCTCCGTCGTCGAGATCTGCGCGTGCCCCAGCATCTCCTGCAGATCGCGGATGTCCGCACCTCCGTCATGCATCAGCGTCGCCATGCTGTGTCGGAACACATGGCAGCTCCCCGGCTTGCCACTCGCGGCACTCACGTACCGGTGCAT
Organism: Gemmatimonadaceae bacterium; assembly: GCA_020853635.1. Taxonomy (GTDB): domain Bacteria; phylum Gemmatimonadota; class Gemmatimonadetes; order Gemmatimonadales; family Gemmatimonadaceae; genus Pseudogemmatithrix. The sequence continues at coordinate 50,865 of JADYYN010000096.1, read as the reverse complement.
GCGCTCCGTCAGTCGTGAGGGGCGGATGCGGTCACCGCGCGCCCCGAGAAACATCGTCGACGACTCTGCCTCACCCCGGCGCCGTGCCGCGAGCACCGGACGCGCGTGCGCGGCGTACCGCCGCACCCAGAGTATGGCCCGCGCGCCGATCGGGACCACGCGGTCCTTCAGACCCTTTCCCTCTCGGATGAACACCACGCCGCGTACCGCGTCCACGTCGTCGCGGCCCAGACGTACCACTTCACCGCGCCGCATCCCGGTGGAGTAGAACACCTCAAGCATCGCGCGGTCGCGAAGCCCCAGCGGCGTGTGCACATCCGGCTGCGCCAGCACCCGCTCCACCTCGGCGACACTAAGGATGGCGCGGGGCAGGGCCGAGTCGTCGCCGCCATTCAGAGCAGATGATCGGTGTAGCCTCTTTCGTTCACGGATCTGCTTCGGACGGGCACGTTCACGCCCAATGGCGAGCGCCTTCTCGCGATCCACTCGACCCTTCACATCGCTTCGTTAGCGCAACTTTTCGCGAGTCTACTCCGCAGGTTGCGGTCGCCGTGCGATGCGGCGGGACGTAGCCTAGAACCGAAGTCGAACGAGTCGGCCGAAGTCACTCGCGACCCAGATGTCCGTGCTCGCCGGATCCGCAGCGAGGGCTCGCGCGCCTACGACGAACTCTGAGCGATACCGTTGCAACGTGAACGCATCGTACATGTCGATCTCGTTGCTGTTCGTTCGGGTTGAAAGCAGGTGCCGACCGTCGGCCGTGAACGTCATCCAGCGAATGTTGTCCGATGCCGGAAGGGCCCCGATCCTGGAGAGATCGGTGGGGCTGCGCACGAGAAGCGAGTCGCTCGATCGTGCCGCGAACACCCGCGAGTCGTTCGGCGAGATCGCGAGAGGACCCGCACCACCTTGCGAGAGCACGGTGCGCGTGACGCTGAGCGTCGACGTATTGATCTCGTGCAATGCGCCGACCGTGGAATTGACAAAGAGACGCGGTGCTGTCGGGTGGATCGCCATGCCGACGAGGCTCCCGGTCACCGACACCGGTGTGACCGCGTCATCGGACACGGCGACGCGCGCGACGACACCGTTGTCCTGGGCCACGAAGATGTGCGCACCGTCAGGCGAGGCAGTCACTACCTGGGCGTTTCCACTGAGCGTGATGCTCCCCGACACCGTGAAGGCAGGAAGCGAGACGATGGTGAGGCTGCCAGAGTGTCCCAGGTACGCTCGATCTCCGGATGGGGTCACGGCGATCGCGGTGATGAAAATGCCGACGTCGAGTGAGTCGGTCACGGTCGATCCGGCCAGGTCGACGCGGTAGAGCATCACCCCGCCGGCCGTGTAGCCGATACGCCCGCTTCCGATCGCGAGCTGAATCAGACCTCGGCCGACCGTGAGTGTCGTCACGCTCGGAGCGGTGATCGGTCCGCTGCGAACTGCCGCCGTGATGGCTCGTGTGGTCGTGCCGGCGACCGCGGTGATCGTGGAGACTCCAGGTGCGATTGCGGTGAGAAGACCGGTGGATGAGACCCGAACCGTGGTGGTATCACTCGACGAGAACGTTACCGGCGCCGGCGGCGGGGTCTCGTTCTGCTCCGCGTCGCGGAACGTGAGGACCGCACGAAGCGTGTCTCCAACGCTCATCTGTGGGAGTACCGGCGCCAGCGTCGCCGTGACCGCCGTGCCGGACTGTGCATTCGCAAAGAACGAGACTTGCGCGGCCTGCGCCGATGAGCTCGCAACGTACGCCAACAGTTCCTGGATCCCCGCACGAGTGCCAAGCGTCCAGGCGGTCATGCTCGCCACGCCGTTCGGGTCGGTCAGGACAGCGACCCGGGCCGACGAGGTGGCGCCGCGCACCTGGGCGAAAACGACGGTCACTCCAACGATCGGCGTGCCATTGCTCCGGGTGACGCGCACGCTCGGAGCAACGGCGACCGGAGTGCCGATGACCGCGGTCTGGGTGTCCGCCCCGGCCGCAATTGCGATCTGGACATCTGTCGTCGGCGTCGGTGCCGTCGACGTCTCACACGCGGCGAACACGATGAGCACCGCGGCGACGAGTCCGTACGAGAGCACGGTGCGTCTCATGGCGCAGGCATCCGGACGATGGCGATCTCCGCCTCCTGGTGTTCGAAGAACGCTCGGATCCGCAGCGTCCCAGGTACGGTCGGGGGCGTGGTCATCTCCCAAACGCCGTTACCGCGATGGACGACGCCGGCGCCCACTGCGAGGAACCAGTTGGGCTCATAGCCCAGGAACTCCGGCTCGGTCACCACACGGAGGACCGTCACCGGGTTCGCCGGTGAAATCGTGTCCCGCGATGCGACGATCCTCATCGTGAACTGGAGGTCCTCGTCGTTCGGATTCACACGCGCGAACGGTTCATCGACGCAGGCAGCCGCGAGCGGAGCGAGCAGCACCGCGCTCATGACGACGCGCCGGAGGAGGGAGGCTGGAAGGATCTGTGGCATGGGAGTCATCCTACCAAGCGAGCGAGAGAGAGAGGCCGAGCGTGGACGCCGAGATCTGCGGGCGAAGCTCAAGCGCGGCTGTGCGGGACTCGCGACCGTACTGCTGTACTTGGGTCAAACGCATCGCGTGGCGACGTTCGGACCAGATTGCGTAGATCAACTGAGCTCCCCACGCGGCACCGGCGACGGTCCACGCGAGCTGGCCGCGCTTTCGCAACGATTCCGCGTTGTTGTACAGATCGGCTGCGCCACGCTCTGGCTCGTTCGTGACCACGTCCTGATATGCGACGTACTTCGCATACTCGTCCCGTGCCGTGCTTTTCGACGTCACGGCGAGTCCGGCGCCACCCACAACGAGTCCTGCGATCAGGCCACCTTGCACGATTCCAGCGCCACGCGCCGGCCGACCGAATCCCGGCAGCGCGGCCGCTCGGAGCGCCGTGGACAGGACCGACTGCGCTCGGCACCGTTCCTGCGGCCGGGCAAGGCCGTCGACCAGCGCACGAGCAGCCGGCGGTGCCGCTGGATCGAGTGTGAAACACGGATCGCGTTCGACGAGTTTGCCGAGCGCGGCACGCGCCGCCGCCGTGTCCCCGAGCGCCGCGAGGGCGAGGCCGGTCTGGACGCGCCCTTGCCGCGCATCGGCGGCGGTCAAGTTGGACGACTGCAGTCGAGGCGCGGCCAATCGCACCGCGGCGCGCAGGTCGCCGTTCGTGTACGCCTCGTGGGCCGCATGCAGCGCCTCATCGCCCGGCGCCGGCAGGCGCATCGGCGCGGTCGCCTGACCACGCGCCACCGCGGCGCGTTCGCCGTAGAGCGACTCCCACGCTTCGCGCAGCGCGGTCCACGGCAGGCGCACGCGATCCGGATCCGTGCCGCCGAGCGAGTAGACCTCGAGCGAGATGTCGTCGCGAGTACCGGCGGCATTGGGTGCGAACTCCGCGACGTCGATCGCGACGCGGAACCAACCGGCGCGCGGCGTACCGAACCCCGTGACGCCGAGTCGGCGGATGAGGAGCCGCTGGGTCTCAATCGGCGTGATCTCGATGTCCCCGCGTTTCAGGACCACGCGCTGCAGGTCGCGGTCCGGCGCGACCGTTGTGTCGAAGCTCACTCGCAAACCGCGCGATGCCGCCAGGCCCGTTAGGGTTTCGGTGTCGCCGCAGTCCGCCTGAAGTCCCTCGGGTGGCAGCACCGAGAGCCAGACGACAGTGCTCGCTGTCGCTGCGGGCGACTGCCAGGGTTCAGGCTGCGCCGTGACGAAGGCGGCGCTGTCGGTCGGTGCGACCGTCAGATTGCGTCGGCAGCCGGCCACCAAAGTCGCCAGTCGGCGCGCTGCGCTCTCGGCGTCAGCGCGTGCCGGTACACTGATGACGATATCAGTTCGCGCGCCCTGCACGAGCACTGGTCGTGCGCTGCGCTGCTGTGCATGGGCGGCCTTCCCGTCGGGAAGGATGATCGGTAGCATCGCTACCGCAAGTCGTGCACACCTGTGACCCAACGACATCCAACGCTCCGGCAACGGGTGGGGACTGATGCTCCCAACAGCCACCGCAATTTTCGAGCGGGTACACGGAGAGTCAAGCGCGCGAAGTCTGACGACGCGCGCCGCTACCGCGACAACACCACCGCCGTCATCGCCAACAGCGCCGGCAACGCCTGCACATATAGAATGGTCCGCTTCACCGTCACCGCCCCATACACCCCCGCCACGATCACGCAGCCGAGGAAGAACATCAGCACATCGTCCTTCGCCGCGACCGCCCCCCACACCAGCCCCGCCGCAAGGAACCCGTTGTAGAGCCCCTGGTTCGCCGCCAACGTCCGCGACCGCGCCGAGAAGTCCGGGTCGAGTCCGAACACCTTGCGGCCCACGCGGTGGTCCCAGAAGAACATCTCGAGGATCAGGAACCAGGTATGCAGGAGGGCCACGAGGCCGACGAGGACCAGGGCAGCAAGGCGCACGAGCAACTCCGGGCGGGGGATCGCCCACGATAGCACGAGGGAGGCTCCGGTGCCATCTTCTGCACGGACCCTCCCACCCCCGCCATGTCCGACACGCCCGCGCCCGACCCCCTAGACGACAAAGACCTCAAACGCCGCGAGAAGGAAGCCCGCCGCCTCGAGTCCGAGAACGGCCCGCTCGAACCCTCGTTCCGCTACAAGGCGCTGCTCAACGCGGTCGAGGCCGGCCAAGACCTCATCGAACTCGCCGACCGCAAAGCCCGCTTCGCACTCGTCATCATCAGCGTGCTCAACGCGGTCGCACTCGTGCTCGTGGTGCGCGGCGGAGACGCGATCATTCCGCGTGAAGGCGTCTGGGGGCGCGTGATGTTGTTCGAACTCACGGTGTATGTCGCGGTCACCGTCTACTACATCTTCCAGGCCATCGAAGCGCTGCGGCCGCGGGGCACGGCGTCGCGCGCACCCGCGGGCAACGGTGCAGATACCCGCGCGCAAAGCAGCACACCGCCTTCACACCCCACGCCCGGCGAGTCCGCCCGCGTGCTCTTCCACAGCGACGTCGTGCAGCGCGACCCAGCCACCTATCGTGGACTCTGGGCCGAGCTGCGCATGGACAACCTCAACGTCGAACTGGCGGACCAACTGCACACGGTCTCACGCATCAACCAGACCAAGTACGCCGCACTCGCCCGCCTCTACGTCGGCGTGCAGCTCATGACGGGGCTGCTCACAGTCACCCTCGTCACGCTCGGTATCTATCACATCACGCGCTGACGTGGTGGCAGGTGCAGCGGCGGCAGGCCGAGCCGCTCGAGCAACGCATTGAGTCGCGCGAGGTCCTCGGTCTCCAACTGCTGCAAGGTGCGCAGTTGACGGTCGAGCTGGGCCTTGAGCCCGTCATACATGGTGCCGTGCCGCTGCGTGGGTGCGTAAGCGCCCACCTGCACCTGCATGTTGAGCGTGATGAACTTGTTGTAGAGCTTGGTCGGCATGTCGAGGGTGCACTGATCGACATGACAGCCCACCTCGTACAACTCGGCGCGCACGGCTTCGAGTCGGGACCGCAACACCTTGGCCGAGTCCTTCGCCGCAGCGATGTCCGTTGCCGAGGCCGAGCCTTCGGTGAAGCGCTTCACGCGGTCGTCGATCTGCGATTGCAGGTCCTCCACGCGTTTCACTTCGCTCACCACCTCGTCGATCCGCGCGATCACGCGGCGGGCGGCGACGTACTGTGCCACGAGGTCCGCGGTGCTGCTCATCACGCGCGGGTCGGCACGCACGGTGAAGGTGCGCCGCAACGTGTCGCTGCCGATGATGAGGCGCACGCCGTACTCGCCGGGCGGCACCCAGGCGCCGCGCAGAGTGCCGTAGTCGATCACGGTGTTGGGCAGCTTCTTGGCCGAGGCACTGCGGAGGTTCCAGACGAAACGATTGCTGCCGCGGCGCAGCGCGACGAGTGAGTCGGCCGGCTCGTAGGTGAGACTGTCCGCCGTGCTCGCGGTGTCGGCCGCAGAGAAGCCGCGGAGCACGGTGCCCTGTGCATCCACGAACTGCATTCGCACGGTGGCGCGCTGCGCGGTGCTGAGTGTGTCGCGAAGGAAGTAGTCGATCACCACGCCACGCGGCGGGTTCTCGCCCACCGAGCCACCACCCGATCCGCCGTCCCACAACACGGCCACACTCGGCTGGAACAGGTGCACCGGCTTGGCCGTCACGCTGTCGGCGAGCTGACGCAGCGGCGAGAGATCGTCGATCACCCAGAACGAGCGCCCGTGCGTAGCCGCGATGAGGTCGTTGCCATGCACCTTGAGATCGCGCACGCTCACGCGCGGCAGGTTGAGCTGCAGCGGCTGCCAATTCGCGCCGTCGTCCATCGAGACGAAGACACCGTACTCGGTGCCTGCGTACAGCAGTCCTCGGCGCTGCACGTCCTCGCGCACCACACGTGTGTACGCCGAGCGCGGGATTCCGCGCGTGATCTTGGTCCAGGTGCGGCCGTAGTTGGCGCTCTTCCATAGATACGGCTGGAAATCGTCCTGCTGGTACCGATTGGCCGCCACGTACACCACCGCCGCGTCGTGCGGCGAGGGATCGATATGCGCCGTGCGCGTGAACTTGCCGTAGCCGGGCGGTGTCACGTCCTGCCATGTCGCGCCGTTGTCTCGCGAAACGTGCACGCGACCATCGTCGGACCCGGCCCACAACACTCCAGCCTGCTTGGGCGACTCGGCGAACGCATAAATGGTCCCATACCACTCGGCGCCGGTCATCTCGCCGTGGATGGGGCCGCCGGTGCGCTGCAGCGTGGAGGGATCGGCCGTGGTGAGGTCAGGCGAGATGCGCTCCCAGCTCGCGCCCTCGGTCCGCGAACGCCACACGTGCTGCGACGTCACGTAGAGCGTGCGCGGGTCATGCTTGGAGACGAGCACGGGGAACGTCCACTGGAAGCGCTCCGGCACCTGGTTGGCGGCGTAGCCATCCCAGTTGATCTCGGTGACCGAGATGTCGCGCTCCTGTCGGTTCTTGCGGTCGTAGCGCGAGAGTTGGCCCAGGTAGCAACCGCCGTACGTGATGTTCGGATCGCGCGGGTCGGGGGCGATGGTGGCGTTCTCGCAGCCCGCGACCGAGAAGTAGTCGAGCTCGCCGATGCCACCGTCATCGCCGCGCGACGCGATAGAGATGGCGGAGTTGTCCTGCTGCGCGCCGTAGATGCGGTAGGGGAACTGGTCGTCGGTGGTGACGTGATAGAACTGCGCGGTGGGCTGGTTGTGCTGCGTACTCCACGTGCTGCCACCATCGAAGGTCACCGTCGCCCCACCGTCGTCGCTGAGGATCATGCGACGGGTGTTGACGGGATCGATCCACAGGATGTGCGTGTCGCCGTGCCGAACGTCCATCTCCTTGAACGTCTTGCCGCCGTCGATGGACTTGAGGATGGTCAGGTTCATGACATAGACGGTGTTCTCGTCCTTGGGATCGGCGGTGACGGCGGAGTAGTACCAGTTGCGCACCCACATGCGCGCGTCGTCGTTCATGCGCTCCCACGTGGCACCGGCGTCGTCGGAGCGGAAGAAGCCACCGGTGGAGTCGGGGGCTTCGATGCTCGCGTAGAGCCGCTGCGGATTCGCGCGCGACACGTCGATGCCGATCTTGCCCAGCGGTGTGCGCGGGATGCCGGCCGCCTTGGTGATCTCCTTCCACGTGTCGCCGCCGTCCGTGGACTTCCAGATGCCGCTGCGTCCGCCGCCGGCGATCATCGAGAACGGTGTGCGCTGGAACTTGTAGAACGTCGCGTAGAGGATGCGCGGGTTGCTGGGATCGATCGCGAGATCGTTGGCACCGGTGGAATCGTCGATGAACAACACCTTCTTCCACGACTTGCCGCCGTCGAGCGTGCGGAACACGCCGCGCTCGCTGTTGGGTCCGAACGCATGGCCGATCGCTGATACGTACACGCGTTCGGGATCGCGCGGATCGACGACGATGTCGGTGATCTGATGCGTTTCGGTGAGCCCGAGATGCTGCCAGGTCTGACCGGCATCGGTGGAGCGGTACATGCCGGTGCCGAACGTGAGATCCTCGCGCAGCTGCGACTCACCCGAGCCCACGTAGATGACGTTCGCATCGCTGGGCGCGACGGTGATCGCACCCACGGAGGAGATATCCGTTTTGCCGTCGGTGAGGTTCTCCCAGGTCTGGCCGCCGTTCTTGCTGCGCCAGACGCCGCCGTTCACGCTTCCCATATAGAAGAGGAAGGGATCGTGCAGGTCGCCGACCACTGCGTCCACGCGTCCGCCGCGGAAGGGGCCGAGCTGTCGCCAGCGCAGCGACTTGAACGCGCGGTCGGTGGCGTTGGGTGACGTGTAAAGTGTCGGGTCGTAGTCGGGGTTGGCCGGCGCCTTTGGTGCCGCCGCGGCACGGTCGCGCGATCGCTGCGCGGCCGCGGTGTCAGGGAGTCCCGTGAGCAGAGCCGACACGCACAATGTGACAGTCGTGAACGTGACGATGACGGGCGCTGTGAGTCGATTGATAGGCATGGTGACTAGAACTTGGCGCCGGATGGGTCGAATGACCACTCGGCTTGACCACGCTCGACTTCCCCACGAAACACCCAACGACCGATGAGCAACCCCAACACGAGCAGCACAGCCGGCCTCGACTTCGAACGTGCGATCCCTTCCTCGGCTGTGCGTCAGACGGCGCCGGAGAGCGGTGCCACCGAAAGCCCGGCTGCGCCCGTCGCGCAGCAGAGCGTGTCGTGTTCGGCGTGCTCGCGCGCGATGACGACCACGTACCACACCGTGAACGGCGCGCCGGTCTGCGGAGCGTGCCGTCTCAAGGCGCAGAGTGCGGGTGGGTCGGTGTCGGATCCCGCCACGCTCGCGAAGGCGATGCTCTTCGGCTTCGGCGCAGCCATCGTCGGCGCGGTGGTCTATTGGGCCGTGATGCACTACTTGAAATCCGAGATTGCGATCGTCGCGATCTTTACCGGTTGGAGGGTCGGCCGCGCAATGGCAAATGCAACTTCAGGCCGCGGCGGTCGCTTGCTTCAGGTCTGCGCTGTGCTGCTGGTCTACGTCTCTGTGGCAATGGCCTACTTCGCGTTCCTGATTAGTGAAGCGGCCGCGGAATCCGGTGCTGCCGCATCTGAGCTGGGACTCACTGTCGGTACCGTGCTCGTTTCGGCCGTGCTTGGCCTTGCGATGCCGATCGTCGCGATCATGGGGTCCATGCCGGGCGGATTGATCAGCGCGCTGATCATCGGGTTCGGCATGTCGCAGGCGTGGAAGATGCTCGTGCCCACGCCGATGCACGTCGAAGGTCCCTTCAAGGTGAGCGGGGCGCCCGTCTGACGTGACCGCTCCACAGCCCTCGGGGTCCGCCCCGAGCGTACGGACCTGCATCAACTGCGGAACCGAACTCCCTCAGCGCGCGCTGGTCTGCCCGGCGTGCCACACGCTCGTGCATGCGGACCGTCTGCGCGGCCTGGCCGCGCGTGCGGAGGCGCATCTCGCCGCCGGTCGCCTGCATGAGGCGCGCGCGGGGTTCGATGAAGCGCTCGCGTTGCTCCCCGCGGGTTCGCAACAACATGACGTGATCAGCGCGAAGCTCACCGAGCTCGCCAAACAGATCACCGATGCCGCTGCAGACGAACCCGCGCTCAAAATGCCGAGCGAGGGGCCGTGGTGGAAACGCTGGGGTGGTGGCGCCGCAGCGCTCGGCGTGCTCGTGCTCAGCAAGGGCAAGTTCCTGCTGCTGGGGCTCACCAAGCTCAAGACCTTCGGCTCGATGTTCGCCTTCTTCGGCGCGTACTGGGCGCTGTACGGGTGGCCGCTGGCGCTCGGCTTGGTGATGTCGATCTATGTGCATGAGATGGGACATGTGTACGCGATCACCAAGAAGGGTGGCAAACCGAGTGCGCCGATGTTCATCCCTGGGATCGGCGCGTTCGTCTCGTATTCGCGAGGGATCACTGACCCGCGTGAGGACGCGTACATCGGGCTCGCGGGGCCCATCTGGGGTGCGGCCGCGGGCTTGGTCGCGTTCGCGGTGGCGAGCTACACCGGGAGCGCGATCTGGTATGTGATCGCACAGCTCACCGGTTGGCTCAACCTATTCAATCTCATGCCGTTCTTTGGATTGGACGGCGACCACGCGTTCCGCGCGCTCAATCGGCTGCAGCGTTGGGGTGTGGTGGCCGCGATCGGGCTCGCGTTCTACTTCTCGACGTTCAAGCTGTTGCTGCTCGTCGGTGCGGTGGCGGTGTGGAAGGCCGCGCAGCGCGAGGAAGGCCCAGGCGATGCGAACACGCTGGCGAACTTCATCGGCTTGATTGGCGTGTTGTCGTGGATGTCGATGCTCAAGCCGAACTGATCGATACGCCTCGACGGCCCCGGGCGATGCGCGTCCCGCGCACTTACCGGTAGCCCGCGGCTTGAAGCTCGAACAGGCGCGCGTAGGTACCCCGCGCCGCGAGGAGCTCCTCGTGAGTGCCCAGCTCGGCGATGCGTCCGTCGCCGATGACCGCGATGCGGTCGGCGATGCGCACTGTGGAGAAGCGATGCGAGATCACGAGGCCCATCCGACCCTTCAGGTTCGCCTTGAGTTCCGCGAATACGGCGGCTTCGGCCTCGGGGTCGAGGGCCGAGGTGGGTTCGTCGAGGATCCAGATGTCGGCATCGCGGTAGAGTAGTCGCGCGATGGCCAGTCGCTGCCACTCGCCGCCCGAGAGATCATGGCCGCCCTCGAACAGTCGGCCGGTGCGCGAGTCGAGGCCCGCGGGCAGCTTCTTCACCAGACCTTCCGCACGCGCGTCGCGCAGCGCACGCCACACGCGCTCGTCATCCACCGGCGCGCTGGGGCGTCCCATGGTCACGTTCTCGCGCACGGTGAGTTCGTACATCGAATAGTCCTGGAACAACACGCCGATGCGCTCGCGAAGCACGAGCGGGTCCACCAGTCGGATGTCGACGCCACCCACGAGTACCGCTCCCTCGCTGGGGTCGTAGAATCGCAGCAGCAGCTTCACCAGCGTGCTCTTGCCCGCACCGTTCTCACCGACGATCGCGACGAGTTCACCCGGCTTGATGTGCAGTGAGAGCTGCTCGACGGCGGCGTCATCACCGCGCGGATAGCGGAAGCTCACCTCGCGGAACTCGATGCCTGCACTCAACGTCGCCGGCAGCGGCTGCGGGTCGACCGGGGTGCGCACCATCGGCTCGATGGTGAGGAACGAGAAGTAGTCGTCGAGGAAGGTCGTGTGCTGGTCGACGGCGACGAACGTGCTCGAGATGGTGCCGAGCGTGCCGGCGACCGATGAGAACGCGCCGATCACCAGCACCACGCCACCCGCGTCGAGCAGACCCTGCACACCGCGCCACGCGACGAACGCGTACGCGAGCGCGAGCGACGTCCCGGTGACGAGTCCGGTGATGAAAGACGTGTTGGCACCGGAGCGGAACAACTCGATGCGGCGATTGAGCAGGTACTCCGAGAGTTGCTTGTGGCGCCCGAGCAGGTAGTCGGCGAGCACGAACGCACGAATCTCCTTGGTGCCCTTCGACTCCACGAGGAGATTGCCCAGGTATTCGCGCTCACGTTCCTCGGGCGTCTCCTTGTAGAAGAACTCGTAGCGCTTGATGGTGTTGCGACGGTCGAGCAGCAGCGAGATGAGTGAGGCGACGATCGCGATGGCCACCAGCGCCCAGTGCAGACTCGCGAGCAGTCCCGCCATCAACAGGATGGTGACGATGTTGCCGGTGAGTCCGAGCAGCGACCAGATGAGGTCACCGGGACGCCACGAGACATCGCGCTTGGCGCGGGCCAGGCGATCGTGCCAATCGGACGAATCGAAGTGCCCGAGGTCCACTCGTGCGGCCTGCGCAAGCAATTGTCGCTCGGCTTCGAGCTGCACGCGGCGCACGAACACCTCGCGGCCGTAGCCCACATACGCGCCGATCGCGCGTTGCACCGCAGACACCGCCCACAACCCCACGATGAGCGGCAGCATGTCGGTGAACGCCAGCCCGTCCTGCGCCGCCCGTGCCACACGGCCCACGAGGACCGAGCCGAGCCACACCGTGAGCGGTGGCATCGCGGCATTGAACATGCCGAGGGCACCATAACGAAGCAGGGCACTCGGACTCGCTGCCCACGCGAGTCCGAGGCCCTGCCGGAGATTCCGCGCGATGCGTCGCGCTCGTGCTTTGGTCGTGGCGGGGATCACCACGCAGAACTTACGGTACCGGCTGCGGCCGCGCTGGCTTGGTGCCGTTCAACCGCGGACGCGGGCCATTGCCCACCTCGACGGTGAGATCCTTCAGGAAGTTCGTGATGCGAGCATAGTGCGGGTAGTCGATGAACTCGGCTTCGTCGGTGCGCTGGTGGTAGTCCCCGTGCAGGCCGGTGAAGAAGAACGCGATCGGCACACCGGCGCGTGCGTAGTTGATGTGGTCCGAGCGGCCGTAGAGGTTGTTGTAGCCACCCCAGCTGATGGGCTCGTCGAACTTGTAGTCGAGGCCGAGCGGCTTGCCCTGCTTGTCGTTCACCGCCTTCACCGTTTCGCCGAGGTCCTTGGAGTCGAAGAACGACCCGATCACGCCGACGAAGTCATCGCCGCCGCCCGGGAGATCCTCGGCGCGACCGCGGCCGATCATGTCGACGTTGATGGTCGCGACCACCGAATCGAGTGGCAGCGTCGGGTTGCGTACGAAGAACGCGGAGCCGACCAGGCCGCCTTCGTCGCCGGTGTGCCAGATGAACATCGTGGACCGCTTGGGCTTCACCGGCATCGCGGCGATGGCCTCGGCGATCTCGAGCACACCCATGGAGCCGGAGCCGTCGTCGTCCGCGCCGTTGTTGATGGAGTCGATGCGCGGCGTGGGATAGATCCTGCGGATGCTGTCCATGTTGACCTTGAACTGCGTCGTCACTTCGATGGTGGGGGTCGCCATGTTGTTGGCGAGCATCCACTTGATGCGCATGTCGTTGAAGGCCTTCAGCGAATCCTTGTCGATCGGCGTGGTGAAGCCCACGTGGTCGTTGTGCGCGCCGATGGCGACGTACTGGTTCTTGAGCACCGGGTCGGAGCCGGGGATGATGCCGATGACGTTGCGGCCGAACTCCGTGGGGAGTTCGACGAACTCGAGCGAGGCGTTGACCGTGCCGCCCTTGGTGCCCGGCGCGAGTGATTCGAAGCGCGAGCGCGAGAACAGCGCGGCAGCCGCGTCGCGGGTGATTCGGAGCTGGGCCTGCGGATTGAGCTGCGCGATCTGCGCCTTGAGCAGCGCGATGGAATCGACCGGAGCCTGCGCTGCCGGACCGAAGCCAGGCCGGCCGGCGGCGGTCTGCGAGGCCACGGTCGGTTCGTTGATCGCGGCGCGCTGCGCCATGGTCAGGTCATCGAGGTCGATGGTGGCCACTGCGGCCGCATCGGCGAATCGGTTGGGCGCTTGCGCTCCGCCACGACCGCCGCCGAATGCCTGAGGACCCTGCGGCCCACCGGCGCCGCGACGGCCGGGCTGCGGGAGCAGGACCACGAACTTGCCCGCCGCATCCGCTGCCGAGATCTGCGTGGTGGTGTCACCCGCCGTGCCACCAAAGATCACCTCGGCGTTGAGGATCGGGCGCGGAGCGCGCTGTCCGGGCACGGCGACGAAGTGTTCGTTCCACTTGAGCGGGTTGCCGTTCACGGCGAGCCGCGAGCTCGTCGTGAACTTGCGCAGATGATACGGCAGCACCTGGAAGTACGTGCCATTGTCACCCGCCGGAACGAGACCGAGGCGCTTGATCTCGGCGGCGATGTAGTCGGTGCCCTTCTTGTTGCCGTACCGGCCGACCTGACGCCCCTGCATGGAGTCGTCGGCGAACTGGTAGAGACGGATCTGCAAGTCGCGCACGTCGATGCCGGCCTTGGTGGGCGCGGGCTTCATGACGGGCGGGTTGCCGTAGCGATTGACCTTGGGTGCGCCCTGCGCGAGCGCGGTGCTCGCGAGGAGCGGGAGTGCGACGAACGCACGACGGAGGATCACGGACCGCATCGGGACTCCACGATGGTGTGTTGGGACGGACGGTACTTCGAGAAAGCTACGCGGTCGCGGCGGGGGGTGTTGGGTCTCTTCATGCTGCCGAGAAGGGGGACCGGTTCGCTCTGGTATCGGTCTTGCTTCTTTGCGCGTGCAACGAGGGTGCCGGATGCGTGTGTTTCGCGAGATCGCCGAGTTGGTGGACCTGCTGGTGCTGCCGCTGATTGGGCGGGTGGTGCTGTTCCTGCTCGTTCCCGTGAGTCTGGTGCTCCTGTTCGCGCCGCGGGCGTGCGCGTGCAGCACCAAGGCGGCGGCGTACCGCACCGTGATGAAGTCCGATCTGCGCAACCTGATCGTCGCGCAGGACCGGTTCTTCGACGAGCACAAGCGCTATACGAGGGACCTCGGGCAACTAGCGTTCCGTTCCAGTACCGGCGTGGTGATCGATTCGATCGCCATCACTCCGAGCGGCTTCACCGCGCGTGCGTCGTATCCCGGCGGGACGCCAGAGCACTGTCGTGTGGACTACGGCCCGGCGTGGAACGACGACAGTCGTCCGACCTGCGACGGCGACGCGTCACGCTACCGCGCGGAGCGCAAGCTGCCGTAGCGGCCAGCCGAGCAGCATGAGTCCGGCACCCCAGAGCAGCGTCTCGCTGCCGCTGCCGTAGAACGCGCCAGCCACGAACAACAGCGCGCCCACGGCACAGAGCACGAGGCCGGGCGTGCGGCGCAAGCGGCCATCGCGCATGAAGCGCACCGCGGTGAGCGTGCAGAACAGGTACAGCACGAGCGTCGTCGCGGTGGAGATGAGCGCGACGAAGTTGAACGCGCCGATCCCCACGCGTGAACTCGCAGCGAGTGTGAGCACCGACGAGACGGTCGCACTCAGTACCACCGCGCGCGCTGGCACGCCCTGCGCATTGCGTTCGCCGAACCACGCCGGCAACGATCCGCGCTTGCTCATCGCTGCCGGCAACTCGCCGCCGATGAGGATCCAGCCGTTCAAGCAGCCGAAGCAGCTCACCACACCGCAGAACGCGACGAACACGCCGGCCCAGTCGCCCCAGTAGCTCCCGACGAAGTCGGCCATCGGCGCCTTGGACTGCGACACGACCGCGAGCGGCATCATGAGCGCGACGGCGCAGGTGGAGAAGATGGTGATGACACCGCTCAACGTGGTACCGACGATGGTCGCGCGCGGGACGTTCTTCTCCGGCTCCTCGACGGCGTCGGCCGGCATCGCCGCACTCTCGAGGCCGAGCATCGCATAGAACGTGATGCCGATCGCCGAGAGTGTGGTCGCGGCGGTGATCGGGACCGAGTCGATGGGGGCGAGTGAGGCCGCGCCCTCGCGGAACAGCGTCCACGCGGCGAGGACGATCACGGCGGTGAACGGGAGCAGCTTGATGATCGACGAGATCATCTGCACGGGACCCGCGAGTGCACGCAGGTTCGCCCACGTGAGCAGCACGATCACGGCGACCGCGGTGGCCGTCTCCGCGCCGGGTGTGGCGCGCAGCGCGGGGATCAGCCGCGTGAGATAGCTGATCCCGGAGATGGTGAGCGCGGCGTTCGTGGACCAGATGGAGACGACGTAGCCCCAGGAGCCGACGAAGGCGAGGCCGCTGCCGACGCCCATCTCCATGAAGCCATGCGCGCCGCCGGCCTCGGGGTACGACGCCGCGAGTCGCGCGAAGATGCCGGCAAGCGACAGCGCGCCGAGCAGGCTGATGACCCAGGCCGTGACGGCGTTCCATCCATACGGCGCGAGCGACGCCGGCTGCATGAAGATCCCCGCGCCCACGATGTTGCCGACGACGAGCGCGGTCGCGGTCCAGAAGCCGAATCGTTTGCGTTGCACGCGAGGGAAGCTGGTGCAACCGGGGCGATTGCGCGAGGGTCCGCTATACGCGCAGTGGACGAGGCACCGCGGCACTCGCGCCGCGGCACACGTGGTCGCTCACCACGCCGTCGACTGCGCCTGTTGGCGGAGGTACTGCGCGAGGTAGTCGAACGAACCGATGGTCTTCCCGGACGCGTCGGAGTCCTTCCAGCCGCTGATCGGATGATATCCGGGCCAGGTGCCTGCGCCGGAGCCGAGTGGCTGGTTGGCGTAGACGAGTCCGGCGTCGACATGTTCGAAGAACCAATCGACCTCGGTCGGATTGCCGTACACCCCGGCGTTCAATCCGGGGTGGGCTGTGTTCATCAACGTGGTCGCGTCCTCCAAGCCGTGCACGCGATGCACCAGCAGGATGGGCAGGAACATCTCGACCTTCCACAACGCGTGCCCCAGCGGCGCTTCCGCGATGGTCGGCGCGACGAACTGGCCGTGCCCGAGTCCATGCTCGGTCAACACCTCACCGCCTGCGAGCACGTGCGAGCCGTGTTCGCGCAGTTCATGCACGTAGGTGCGGTACTCCGAATACGAGCTCGCCTTGGTCACCGGGCCGAGATAGTTGCCGCGCTTGGTCGGATCACCGATGGGCATGAAGCGCAGCTTGAGGCGGATCTGGTCGAACAGTTCATCGGCGATCGCGCCGTGTGCATACACGTGTGCCAACGACGAGTGTTTCTGTCCCGACATCCCGAACGCCGAGTGAATGATGCCCATCGCGGCACGATCGATGTCGGCGTGCGCGGTGACGACGCAGGCGTTGAGCGCGCCGAGTTCGGCGATGCAGGGCCGTACTCCGCCGCGGTGCGACATGCGACGCGCCAGCTCGGAGCCGCGTTCGCGCGAGGCCGACACCGTGAGGCCCGCCAATTGCGGATGCGAGATGAGCGCGTCACCCATGTCGGCCGAGGCGCCGCTGAGATAGTTGAACACGCCGGGCGGCACACCGGCATCGCGGAAGGCATCGGCGAGCAGGCGGCCGCTCCACGGTGTGTCCGCGGCGCCTTTGGCGATCACGGTGTTCCCGGCGAGCAATGCCGCCGCGGTGGGGCCAGCGAGCAGTGCGAGCGGGAAGTTGAACGACGCCAGCACCAACCACGCACCGTAGGGCTTGAGCACGCGACGGCTGTGCGGTTGTCCGTCCATCGACGGGCCGCTCGGCAGGTCGTACAACACCCCGTCGTTCTTCTCCCACTCATCACAGTAGGTCGTGAAGAACTCGGCCGCTTCGTGTGCTTCGCCTAGGGCTTCGGCGCGGTTCTTCCCGACTTCCATTGCGAGCACCGCGGCGAAGTCTGCGCGACGCTCGACGATGATGGCGGCCACGCGGCGCAGGATGTCGATGCGTTCGCTCGCCGGTGTGCGGCGCCATGCGGGATAGGCCGCGACCGCCGCCTGCATGGCCTCCTCGGCCTCGTGTTCGGTGGCGGTGGCGAACTGGCCGAGGACCAAACCGCGGTCGATCGGCGAGTGCTTGGCACGAAAGTGGTGTGTTTCCCTGTCCGCGCCGTTGATGAACAGCGCGTGACTCTCGCCCATCCGGTCCTTCATGCGGATGAGGGCCGCGTCGAAGGCCGCCTGCTCCGAGGCAGGGAGGTCGACGAGCGAGGAGTAGAGCCGTGATCCGCTCAAGCGGACCTCAGGGCGGAGAGGGAATGAAGGGACGTCGCATCGATGAGTATCGGCCGCACGCTGCGGCACTTGATCGGTTCGGATTGCGCGTCCATCCCGACCTCCGTAACATCCCCGCAATGCCCAACCGTCCCGTCGTTCCGGGCTCCGCCCGGTTCGAGGAGAGCCCCGATTTCGTCCAGACCCTCTCGCGCGGTCTGGACGTGATCCGCGCCTTCGATCGTGATCGCCCGGAGATGACGCTCTCCGAGATCGCCGAACATGTCGGACTGGCCCGAGCCGTCGTGCGGCGTGTGCTGCTCACGCTCGAACATCTGGGCTATGTGCGCCGTCGCGAGCGTCACTTCTATTTGATGCCGCGTGTGTTGGACCTCGGGTTCCGGTACCTCGCCTCGCTGACGTTACCGGAGCTCGCCCAGCCGCACATGCGTGCGCTCGCCGAGCGCGTGGACGAGAGTTGTTCGCTCGCGGTGCTCGATGGGCGTGACATCGTGCTCGTGCAGCGCATCACGGTGCGCAAGATCATGACCATCGCGTTGGGCGTCGGTGCACGGCTCCCGGCGTACTGCACGGCGATGGGGCGCGTGCTGCTCGCGGAGTTGCCGGACGACGCGCTGCACGAGGTCCTCGGCGGGCGCCGGTTCGCCGGCGTCACACAGCACACGATCACCGACCGCGACGAATTGGAGCAACGTATCCGCCACGTGCGGCGCGACGGGTTCGCGCTCGTGGAGCAGGAACTCGAAGTGGGACTGTGCTCGATCTCCGTTCCCATCCGTGACGGCGCCGGACTGACCGTGGCGGCGCTGAACGTGAGCATGCCGTTCCAGGTCGACGCACGCGAGCGGGCGGTGGGCGCGATCCTGCCCGCACTGCAGGCGACGGCGCTCGACATCGTGGCTGCCGGGATCGCGACGAACATCGCGGCGCGTCCGGCGGTGCGTACGCCCCTCGCATGAGCGGGCTGCTCGCGCTCACCCGCGCGATCTCGCCGCGCATCGTCGAGTGCGAGCTGACGCATCTCGCGCGCGCACCGATCGACGTCGCGCGTGCGGAGTCGCAGCACCGTGCGTACGAAGCCGCGCTCACGGCACTCGGCGCGACCGTGCAACGCGTCGCCGCCGCGCCCGAGCACCCCGACAGTGTGTTCATCGAGGACACCGCGCTGGTGTTCGATGAGCTTGCGGTGCTCACGCGGCCCGGTGCGGTGTCGCGTCGCGGTGAGGTGGTGGCCGTTGAGCAGGCGCTGGCTCCGCATCGCGCGTTGGCGCGGATCGAGGCGCCGGGGACACTCGACGGCGGTGATGTGTTCGTGGCGGGCCGCAGGGTCTTCGCGGGGCGGACGGCGCGCTCCAACGATGCGGGGATCGCGCAGCTGGCCACGCTGCTCGCGCCGCATGGCTATGCGGTCGTGCCGGTGGAGGTCACCGGGTGCCTGCATCTCAAGAGTGCGGCCACCGCGCTCGATGACGCGACCGTGTTGATCAACCCTGCATGGGTCCGCGCAGACGCCTTCACCGGACTCGCCACCGTGGAGATCGCGGCGGAGGAGCCTGGCGCCGCGAACATCGTGCGCGTCGGATCGACACTATTGATGGCGGCCGAACACCCGCGAACACGAACCCGCATCGAGTCACGCGGGTACCTCGTGCATACCGTCCCCGCCGACGAACTCGCCAAAGCCGAGGGCGCCGTGACCTGTTGTTCGCTCCTCTTCACCCTGCATTCTTCCTGACGTGACCGAGCCGACTTCGCCGGACCCGATCGCGGAGATCCTCTACCTCGCCGAGGACGGCGACACCGTCAGCGCGCTGGCGCGCGTGGACGCATGGCTGTCGCAGTATCCCGAGTCCGGCGTCATGCACGCGCTGAAGGCGTCGTTGTTGCTGGACGCCGGTCGCCCCGTCGATGCCGATCAGAGTGTCCGGCTCGCGCTGCAGCACAGCGAGGACGAAGACCCGCGCTTCGCACAGATCGTCGCCGCGAACGTCGCGCTCGCACTCCGTGAACCCGATCGGGTGCTGCAGTACGCCGGTGACTTGCTACAGGACGATCCGGCGGACGAAGTCGCCATCATGCTCGAAGCCCGTGCCCTCGCGTTGCTCGGCAAGTGGGAAGACGCGAAGCATCGCGCGGAGTACGTGCTCGCCGGTGATCCGGACCACGAGGAGGCGGTGCAGCTCCGCATCGCGGCGATCGAGTCGATGCGTGGCGGCAAGGCGAAGTTGAGCGAGGACGAGTGGGCGGCCTTCGCCGCGAAGTTCCCGCATAACGCCGTCGCGCGCACCGGACGCGCATGGGCACTGCTGCAGCGCGGCAAGAGCCGCGACGCCGAGGCCGAGTTCCGCGACGCACTGGCGCTCGATCCCACGGCGGATTGGGCGCGTGACGGGCTGCTGATCACGCTCAAGGCCCGATACCCGGGGTACGGACTGCTACTGCGGTTCTTCGATTGGATCCAGAGCTTCTCGCCGAACACGCAGACGATGATCGTGTTCGGTGGCATCTTCGGATTCCGCATCCTGCGCAACGTGGCGCGTGAGAATCCGGCGATGGGTGTCGTGATCTATCCGCTGCTCGCGATCTATATCGCGTTCGTGGTCGCGAGCTGGTTGGCGGATCCGTTGCTCAACCTGCTGTTGCTCACCAAGGCGGAAGGACGCGCGCTGGTGAAGGGTGATGAGCGCCGCGCCGCGCTGCTCGTCGGCGCCGTGCTGGGCACCGCGATGCTTTCCGCGCTGGCGGGTTGGGCGTTCTCGGTCGAGAACCTCATGTTGTCCGGGTTCGTGCTCGGACTCGCATCGTTCTCGATCGCGGCCGCATATCAGTGCGCTGAGGGGAAGTATCGGACGCGGATGCAGCTGTGGGCGGGGACGGTCGTCGTGCTCGCGTTCATCGGCGCGACCGCACCGGGCGATCTCGGCAGTGCGGTGATCGGCCTCGGCGTGCTGGTCGCCGTGATCGGGACCTGGGTCGGTCGCTGGTGGGCGGGGAAGAGTCATCGGGAGGGCTGATGCCGGTCGCGGAGCGGTGGGCGCGCACGTGGGCGACGGTCGGGCGCAGCGCACCACGTGGGGAATACGAGGCACTGCTGGCGCGGTACGCGGAGCCCGCGCGGCACTACCACACGGTGCAGCATCTCGGTGAGTGCTTCGCGGTGTGGGACAGTGTGCGCGACCTCGCCACACGGCCCGGGGAATGCGAGTTGGCGCTGTGGTACCACGACGCCGTGTACGATCCCTTCGCGTCCGACAACGAAGCCCGCAGTGCCGACCTCGCCGCCGCTGCGCTCGGCGGGAACGATGCGGTGACCACCAACGTGCGCACGATGATCCTCGCGACCAAACACGACGCGACGGCGCCCGGCGGCGATGCCTCGTTGGTGGTCGACGTCGATCTCGCGATCCTCGGTGCTGCGCCGCAGCGGTTCGAGGAGTACGAGCGACAGGTGCGTGAGGAGTACTCGTGGGTGCCGGGGCCACTGTTCCGATCGAAGCGTCGACAGATCCTCGCGGCGTTCCTCGCGCGGCCGGCGATCTACCAGACCGCGCCGCTCCGCGAGCGCTTCGAGGCGCGAGCGCGGGTGAACCTCGCGCGGTCCATCGAGGCGCTCGGCGGCTGAGCGTGCTAGACTAGGGCATGACGACAACGACTCGTGTGCTCCTCGGCGCTGCCCTCTGCGGTGCAGCAGCCGTTCCCTTCGTGCAGCAGAGCGGCACGACCGCACTGCTCATCGGCATTCATGTGGTGTCCGACCAGGTGATGTGGGCTGCCGGGGCACGCGGCACCGTCACCCGCAGCACGGACGGAGGCGCGACGTGGACGGCCGGCAAAGTGCCGGGCGCCGACTCGCTGCAGTTCCGTGACGTGCACGCGCTCGATGCGCGTACCGCGTGGGTGCTCAGCATCGGCAACGGGCCACAGAGCCGCATCTACCAGACGCGCGACGCCGGTGCCACATGGCAGGCGCAGTTCGTGAACGCGGACAGCAGTGCGTTCTACGATTGCATGGACTTCTGGGATGCGCGACGTGGCGTGGTGATCGGTGACGCGACCGGTCGCTCGATGGCGGTGTTGCTCACCGATGACGGCGGCGCGACCTGGCGGCGTGTGGACCCGAGCACCCTGCCCGAAGCGCAACCGAGTGAGGGCAGCTTCGCGGCGAGCGGGACCTGTGTGGAGACGGGAGAGCAGGGGCGCGCGTGGATCGTGATGAGCACGCCGACACGTGCGCGGCTGCTGCGCACGGTGGACTATGGTCGCACCTGGGCGCTTGAGACGTTGCCCATCACTACACACGAGGGCAGTGGTCCGCAGAGCGTGATCTTCCGTGACGCGATGCACGGCATGGTGCTTGGCGGCGGCTACGCGTCCAAACCGGGTGATACGCTGATCGCTGTGACGAGCGATGGCGGCGACACGTGGACGCCGCGGTCGGCACCGCCGTTCAAGGTGGGCACGTGGGGCGGCACGTGGGTGCCGGGCGCACAAAGGCCCACGGTGGTTGCCGTGGGCCCGAGTGGTGCTGCCGTGTCGAGCGATGAAGGTCGGACATGGACCGTGCTCGATACTCTCAACTATTGGACTGTCGGTGCGTCGTCGCCGAAGTCGGTGTGGGCGGCGGGCACGCAGGGCCGCGTCACGCGGTTCCCGGTGCCCTGAGATCCGTGCGACGGCGGTCTGCTGCTTAGTGCTTCATGAATCCGCTGACGGTGAGCTCGACGTTGTGGCTCACGCGGATGCCGTAGTTGCCATCGAGTGACTTGAGCTTGTCGGGGCCGGCGTACTGCGCGGCATCGACCGTCTTGGCGACCGTGCCGTTGAGCACGCAGGACGCCTTGCCGTCCTTCACGCGCCACGCGACCGAGTTGGTGGCTTCGCCGTTCGCATCCGCCTTCTTCAGTGCGGGAGACGCTTCGGCGTTGACGAGGGTGGTGACCTTCGCGCCGTGGAAGGTCTTGATCGAGTAGGTGCCATTGCCGTAGACGATGCAGTACATGAGCGTCTCCGTGTCCGACTCGAGATCGTTCCCGCCGATGAAGATGCCGTACGAGTGCGGGTGCGAGGCGGCCATCTTGTGTTCCTTGAACGTGCCCATCACTTCGAAGTCGCCCTTGGCCGTGTGCTCGGGCTTCCAGAAGTTGCCGGCCGGGCCGACGGAGAGACGCAACGCGCTGCCTTCGGCGGCGAACTTCGAGTCGTTCACGGTCTTGCCCTGCGTCATCGCACGGCGGTCGATGCGGGCCTTCCAGCCCGGCACCTGTACGCCGCCCTTCACGGAGCGGTCGTCGTCCTGAGCGGTGGCGTTGGGGGCGGAGACAGCGAGGAGAGCGAGTGCTGCGAACAGCGGGAGGGAACGGGCGCGCATGAGGGCTCCTGCGGGAGGTTGAACCTTCATCGTCGCGAGCGGGGGCCGGGAACGCAAGGGGGAGGGCATCGGGGACCGGTAAAGCAGTCGTATCGACCTCGCTCTCGCTCGCCGTCTGAGCGAGATTCCCGGCATGAGAATCCCTTCCAAAATGGTGGGCACCGCGCTGCTCCTCATCGCCGCCGTGATGCCCGCCGCGGCGCAGGCGCCCGTCACGCCGATCTATCGCGACGCCCGACAGTCGATCGACGCGCGCATCGCGGACCTGCTGCCGCGCATGACCCTCCAGGAGAAGTTCTGGCAGCTCTTCATGATCCCGGGCGACCTCAGCAATCCGGCGCACGACTACTCGTCGGGTTCGTTCGGCCTGCAGGTCCCGGCCGCGCAGGGCATCGCGCCGCGGCTCGCCGCACGCGCCCACGCCGCGAAGGTCGACTCCGTCCAGCGGTGGTTCACCACACAAACGCGGCTCGGCATTCCGCTCATTCCGTTCGACGAAGCGCTGCACGGGCTCACGCGCGAAGGCGCGTTGGTGTTCCCGCAGGCCATCGCACTCGCGGCCACTTGGGATTCATCGCTCGTGGAGCGTGTGCACAGCGCCGTCGCCCGCGAGACGCGGAGCCGCGGGATCCGCATGGTGCTCTCGCCGGTGATCAACCTCGCGACCGATGTGCGCTGGGGCCGCGTGGAAGAGACGCTCGGCGAGGATGCGTTTCTTACGAGTGTGATGGGGCGCGCGCACGTGCGGGCGTTCGAACGCGCGGGCATCGTTACCACGCCTAAACACTTCGCAGTGAACGTCGGCGAAGGCGGACGCGACAGCTATCCGATCGACATCAGCAGGCGCGCACTCGAGGAGAAGCACTTCCTGCCGTTCCGATCGTTGATCCAGGAGACCGGGGCACGCTCGCTGATGACGGCGTACAACTCCGTCGACGGCTCGCCGTCCACGCAGAGCCGCCTGCTCATGACCGACGTGCTCAAGCGCGGCTGGGGCTTCTCGGGGTATGTGATCTCCGACGCCGCCGCGACCGCCGGTGCGACCGTGCTGCACCTCACGGAAGCCTCGACGATGACGGCGACCAAACACGCCTATGCGTCGGGCCTCGATGTGGTGTTCCAGTCCTCGTGGCCGGAGCACCGTCCGTACTGGCGCGCGTTCGAGCAGGGTGCGGTGCCCGAGGCGGAGATCGATGCCGCGGTGACGCGCGTGCTGCGGGCCAAGTTCCAACTCGGACTGTTCGATGACTCGCGCATCTTCCCCGACAGCGCGGCCTACTGGAACGGCCACGCCGATCACCGCGCGCTCGCGCGCGAGGCGGCGCGCGCGTCGATGGTGCTGCTGGAGAACAAGCGTGCGACACTCCCGCTCGCGCGTGGCATCACGCGGCTCGCGGTGATCGGCTCGGAAGCAGAGGAAGCACGCTACGGTGGCTACTCCGGACCCGGCATCGCACCGGTGTCGATGCTCGCCGGCATCCGCGCACGCGCGGGGCAGGGCGTGACCGTGCGCTACGAGCCCGGCCCGGGCAGGCTCACGCCGACGCACCTCGTGGTGCCGGACTCGTTCTTCTCGCATCAAGCGACGAGCGGACGCGTCGCGGGGCTCCGCGCCGAGTACTGGGACAACAACGCGCTGCGTGGTGCAGCGACGATCGATC
The DNA here is from genome assembly GCA_020853635.1 of Gemmatimonadaceae bacterium. Lineage (GTDB taxonomy): Bacteria > Gemmatimonadota > Gemmatimonadetes > Gemmatimonadales > Gemmatimonadaceae > Pseudogemmatithrix. The sequence continues at coordinate 26,338 of JADYYN010000096.1, read as the reverse complement.
GCGTGGATACGAAGATCGACTTCGGCTGGACGCTGAACTCGCCGGGACGCGGCATTCCGTACGACTGGTACTCGGCGCGCTGGACGGGGACGCTGACCGTGCCCGCTGGTGGCGCGCGTCGTCTCGGTGTGGAAGGCAACGACGGGTACCGATTGTGGGTCGACGGCAAGCTGCTGATCGACCGCTGGTACAAGCGCTCCTACGGCGCGCAGCTCGAGGAAGCCACGCTCGCGCCGGGTCCGCACGAGATCAAGCTCGAGTACTTCGAGAGCACGGGCAATGCGCGCCTCAAGCTGATCTGGGACCGCGGCGTGCGGCGCGACGCTGAGGCGAGCATCGCACGCGCGGCGGCGGCGGCACGTGCGAGTGAGGCGGCGGTCGTTGTGGTGGGGATAGAAGAAGGCGAGTTCCGCGACCGCGCGATGCTCTCGCTGCCCGGGCATCAGGAGGCGCTCATCAAGGCTGTGGCGGCGACGGGTGTGCCGACGACCGTCGTGATCGTCGGTGGGAGCGCGGTGACCATGTCCCGCTGGCTCGGCGATGTGGGCGCGGTGTTGTTCGCGTGGTATCCCGGCGAAGAAGGTGGATCGGCGCTGGCAGACGTGCTCTGGGGCGATGTGTCGCCATCGGGCCGATTGCCGATCACGTTCCCGATGTCCGAGGGGCAGTTGCCGCTCACGTACGATCACAAGCCCACGGGCCGCGGTGATGACTATCTCGATCTCACGGGTCAGCCGCTGTTCCCGTTCGGGTACGGGCTCTCGTACACGACGTTCGCGTACAGCGACTTGCGGATCGAGGTGATGGACAGCATCGCGGCGCCCGCGAGTCGGTCGCTGACGGACGCGGTGCCGCGTGCGGCGAAGGTGCGCGTGCGGGCGCGTGTGACCAACACCGGCGCACGCGCCGGGAGTGAGGTGGTGCAGCTCTACCTGCGCGACGTACTCACAAGCGTTTCGCAGCCGTTGATCGCACTCAAGGGCTTCACGCGTATCACGCTGCAACCCGGCGCGAGTACCGAGGTGCAGTTCACCTTGAGTGATGAACAGCTGCAGCTCTTGAACGAGGACATGCGCTGGGTGGTGGAGCCCGGCATGTTCCGCGTGATGGTCGGAGCGTCGTCGAAGGACATCAAACTGCGAGGGGAGTTCACACTGCGATGAGCATCTCGAGACGTGGGTTCGTGGGGACCATGGGTGGGATGGCGGTCGGTGGCTCCGCGATGGCGCGGGTGATGTCGGCGGCGGAACCGGCGGGAATGTCGGTGTTGCGCCGCGTGGAGTCGCGGCCGCGGCCGAGTTCCTCGCAACTGCTCTGGCAGCGCGATGAACTCGCGTTCTTCCTGCACTTCGGCGTGAACACGTTCTCCGACCGCGAGTGGGGCGACGGCAAGGAGGATCCGAAGTCGTTCGACCCGACCGCGCTCGACGCGCGGCAGTGGGCGCGCACCGCTAAGGCCGCCGGCTTCAAGGCGATGATCCTCACGGCGAAGCACCACGATGGCTTCTGCCTCTGGCCGACCAAGACCACCAAGCACAGTGTGGCCTCGAGTCCGTTCCGTGGCGGCAAGGGCGACGTTGTGCGTGAGTTCGTCGACGCCTGCAAGGCCGAAGGACTGCGGGCCGGGTTGTACCTCTCGCCCTGGGATCGCAATCACCCCACGTATGGTGATTCGCCGACCTACAACGATGTGTACGCTGCGCAACTCACCGAGTTGCTCACGCAGTACGGTCCCATCCACGAAGTGTGGTTCGACGGCGCGAACGGTGAAGGGCCCAACGGCAAGCGGCAGGTCTACGACTGGCCGCGCGTGTGGGGCCTCGTGCGCAAGCTGATGCCCGACGCTGTCATGTTCTCCGATGCGGGCCCCGACGTGCGCTGGATCGGCAACGAGGCCGGGTACGCGGGTGCGACCAACTGGTCGTTCGTGCGCCCGGATATCGTCACGGCGCCCGGCGTGAGCGGCGATGAGGTGATGCGTTCATTGCAGCACGGCGATCGCGACGGCACCGTGTGGCGTCCCGGCGAGACCGACGTGTCGATCCGTCCCGGTTGGTTCTATCACCCGGCCGAGGACGCGAAGGTGCGCAGCGCGGAGAATCTCGTGGGGCTCTACTTCTCGTCGGTGGGGCGCAACTCCAAACTGCTGCTCAACGTGCCGCCCACGCGCGAGGGGCTCATCCATCAGACGGACGTGAACAACCTGGTGGGGATGCGCACGCAGCTCGACCGCTTGTTCGCGCGCGATGTCGTCGCCGGAGCGGAAGCGAAGTGGCGCATGCTCGGCACGACGGCGGCGGTGGGCGAGTTCACGCTCAAGGAAGGCGCGACGGTCGGGGTGCTCGATCTGCGTGAGGACATCACGCAGGGTCAGCGCGTGGCGCGCTACATCGTCGAGGGCTTCGATGGCATCGGATGGCGGGTGTTGCGGCACGGCACGACCATCGGGTACCGGCGCCTCGGGAAGATCGCGCCCGCGCGTGTGAGCAAGCTCAAGGTGTCGATCGAGGACGCGGTGGAGATGCCGTTGCCGGTCACGCTGAGCGCGTACCAAGGCGATTGAGCGTGGCGAAGAACCCTGACGCTGCGGCCCGCAAGCCGCGCAGTGTCGCCGACGAGATCGCGGCGGCGCTGCGGCGTGCGCATGTTGGTGATCCGTGGCACGGGCCTTCGCGCGCGATGCTGCTCGAGGACGTCACGCCGGCGATCGCGGCGTGGCACCCCGGTGCCGGCGCACACAGCATCTGGGAGACGGTGCTGCACATGCGCAGTTGGACGCGTGAGGTAGAGCGTCGACTGCGCGGCGGTGCACCGGGTGCGCCGGTCGATGGGGACTGGCCTGCGGTGGGTGCGAAGACCGAGAAGGCCTGGCGTGCGGCGCTGGCGTCGCTCGATGCGGCGCATGCGAGTCTGGTCGCCGCGGTGCTGGAGACACCCGAGGCGACGTTTGGCGAGCGGGTCGCGGCGTCACCGGGGAATCCGCCGGGGAGTGGGGTCAGCTACCGGACAATGCTTCTGTCGTTGGCGGAGCATGACATCTACCACTCGGGGCAGGTCTCACTGCTCAAGCGGTTGGCTGGCGCCGCGCTCGAGCAGTGAGCCGCCGTTGAGGATCAAGCCAACGACGCCTTGAGCGTCATCGGCACCGAGATCGCCTTGGAGATGATGCAGTTCTTCTTCGCATCCTCGGCGATCTCGAGGAACTTCTCCGCCGAGATCCCGGGCACGTCACCGACCGTCGTGATGGTGATGCCCGTGATCGACATGCCGGCGCCGACCTTATCCATGTGCACTTCGACCTTCGTGTCGACGCTCTTGGGCGTGAAGCCTGCCGTGGTGAGCATCAGGTTGAAGGCCATCGAGTAGCAGCCAGCGTGCGCCGCCGCGAGGAGCTCTTCGGGGTTGGTGCCCGGTGCGCCTTCGAAGCGCGTGGTGAAGGAGTACTTGCCTTCGAATGCACCGCTGCCCAAACGGATGTTGCCGGTGCCTTCCTTGAGTGTGCCGGACCAGCGGGCTTCAGAACGACGCGTGATCATGATGGATAGATGGTGGAATGTGGATGGGAGATGGTGGCGACAGGATGTCGGCTGCCGAAGGATAGTTCCGTCTACGGCTGCACGCGCGGTTGACCGATCTTGTACTCCTTCGGTGGGATATCCTTGCGCAGGTGCTGCACGAAGTAATCCCAGCGACGCCGCATGATGTACGGCGAGTCCGCTCCGAAGCCGTGACGCGCCTGGGGCAGCATGAGCATGTCGAAGTCCTTGCCCGCCTTCATGAGCGCGTCGGCGACCAACGTCGTGTTGTACGGCGGCACGTTGTCATCCATCATGCCGTGGATCAGGAACAGCTTGCCTCGCAGATTCGCCGCGTGCGTCTGATTCGCCTCGGCGGCGTAGTTGTCGCTGTTGCCGTTCTTCACCAGCAGGCCCTGATACCGCTCGCCCCAGTCGTCCTCATAGTTGCGATTGTCGTGGTTGCCGCTCTCCGAGATGCCGACGTCGAAGAAGTCCGGCGCCTTGAACATCGCGGCCGCCGTCGCGAAGCCGCCGCCCGAGTGGCCCCAGATGCCGACGTTGTCGATGTCGATGAACGGATGCCGCTGCGCGAGCTCCTTCATCCCCGCGATCTGATCGGGAATGGTGTTGTCGTTCATGCGACCATAGTAGAAGTCGCGGAACGTCTTGGAGCGGCCCGGCGTGCCCATGCCGTCGAGCTCCACCACGATAAAGCCCAGCTCGGCCAGCGCCTGGTTGTCGCCACGCGCCGGCGAGAAGTTGCGCGAGCCCACGCTTCCGGACTGCGGGCCCGGGTAGATGTGGTTGATGATCGGGTACTTCTTGGTCGAGTCGAGGTGCGTCGGCACGTACATGAGGCCGTAGATGTCGGTCTGACCATCGCGGGCCTTCACCGTCACCGGCATGGGCGCGCGCCAGCCGCTCGCGATGAGAGCAGTGACGTCGGCCTTCTCGAGTGATTGGACCAACTTGCCGTTGCGATCGCGCACGACGGTCACGGGCGGCGTGTTCGGCGCCGCGTAGGTGTCGGTGAAGTACCGCGCGTCGGGCGAGAGCACCACCGTGTGATTGCCGACGTCCGGCGTGAGCAGCGTGAGGCCCTTGCCGTCGAATCCGATGCGATAGAAGTGCTGGAAGTACGGATCGCGCCCGGGCTCACGGCCGTTGGCCATGAACCAGATCTGCCGCGCCTTCTCATCGATCTTCACGATCGACGAGACGTTGCCGACGCCGGTGGTGATGCGGTTCTTGAGTTGGCCGGTCGTGAGGTCGTACAGATAGAGATGCGTCCAGTCGTCGCGGTCGGACCACCAGATGAACTCGTTGGTGGCCGGCAGGATGCGCCAGAGGTCCTCGGGGTGCGACGCGTCACCGATCTGCGTGGTGCTGGTCTCGTGTAGCACCGTGCGCACCGCACCGGTCGCGGCGTCCGCGATGCGCAACCAAGCTTGCTTGTGATCGCGCGAGCTGGAGATGAACGCGACCTTCGAGCCGTCGTCGTACCACTGCACGTCGCAGATCGCGCCGCCGCAGGCGATGTGGTCGCTCACCGTGGAGCGATGCTGGTCGACCGGCATGTCGAAGCGCACAACACGCGGCGCGGCGCCGCCCACGGGCAGATCGATCACCACGCGCGAGATGCGGAAGATCACCGAGTCGCCGGGGATCGGGTACTTCCACGACTGAAGCTGCGGCACACCCACGTTGGTGGTGACCAAGTGCATGTCGCGTACGCCGCGGCCGTCGTGCTGGAACGTCGCGAGCTTCTTGCCGTCAGGCGACCACGAAACGATCGGATTGTTGCTGTGCGTCCAGCCAGCGTTGTCGGTGGCGTAGCCGAACTCGTTGATGCCGTCGGTGGTGAGCTGCACCTCACGCGCGGCGGCGTCGAGCGACTTCGCCCAGAGATTGTTGTTGCGGATGAACACTGCCCACGACCCGTCGGGCGAGACGCTGGAGTTGCTGGGCGGAGTGAGGGCGCGCGCGGCACCGCCGTTCGCGCAGGTGTACGCGACCAAGTCACAGCGCCAGGTCGCGCCACGCACGCTCGCCGACATCGACTCCGCGTCTGCCGCGAGCGTGAACGTCTGGAACGGCAGGCGATCCGCATCGACACGCGAGCCGGTCGCCGTCGTGAGCGCCGCCGCGAGCTTGGTGTGATCGAACGCCGGCACGCGGGTCTTCTTGACCGGGTCCACGAGATGGAACTGCGCGGTGCCGCCCACACCCGAGACGCGATACACGAATCGGCTGCTTGCCCCGATCCACATCGGCCGTCCCGCGACGCCGCTCACCAGTGGACCAGCCGACACGGCAAGGAAGCGCTCGGCGCGTGCGTAGTCCTCGATGGTGAACTGGTACGGTTTGCCCGGGGGCGCGGCGGCGACCTGCGCGCGGATGTCGCTGGCGTCGAACGCGAGGGCGAGGAGGATGGCGGAGGCGAGTCGGCTGAAGCGCAGCATGGCGGTCGAGGGGAGGATGTGGGCCGGGGCGGTGGGGGCCGATGTGCCCATACTATACACGAAAGGATGGCGGCTGGCATCGAACCGTAGATGCCGGAACGCTCTCCCTTCACCGACAGGTCATCTCATGAGACTCAGCACGGCGGCGCGCCTCGCAGCTCTGACCATCCCCCTCGGACTGTCGGCGGGTCCCGGCACACTCAGCATGGCGGTTCCGATGAGTGCTGCGCGCTCGTCCCACACTGCGACCGCGCTCGGCGATGGTCGGATCCTCGTGGCCGGGGGGTTCATCGCCGCCGGGTCACCGCTAGGCGCGGAAGTCTACGACCCGGCGACGGAGCGGTTCACTCCACTCCCGCCGATGCGTCACACGCGGCACAGCCACACGGCCACACTGCTGCCTGATGGGCGGGTGCTGCTCGCCGGTGGTTATGCAGCGGGCGGCACGACTAGCACGGTCGAGCTCTTCGATCCGAAGAGCAACACGTTCGTGTCCGCCGGCGCGCTCGTCGGAGCACGGGCGGATCACATCGCCGTCCTGTTGGACAACGGCAAGGTGTTGTTCGCCGGCGGACTCGGTCCTGACTGGGACTTCCTCGAGACGGCGGAGCTGTACGACCCCGCGACCGGCCGATCGACAGCGACCGGGCCGATGTCCGTCGAGCGCGAGAGCCACGTGGGCGTGAAGCTGCGCGATGGTCGCGTGCTCATCGTCGGCGGTCATCGCGATCGTGGCGCAGCCGTCACGCTGTACGCGTCGGCGGAGTTGTACGATCCGCGGAGCGGTCGCTTCACACCCACCGGCGCGATGACGGTGCGTCGCCACAAACACGCCGGCGTGCTGCTCCCCGATGGTCGCGTGTTGATCACCGGCGGATCCGACGAGCGCGACAATCGTGGTGTGTACGACTCCAGCGAACTGTACGATCCACAGCGCGGCACCTTCATGACAGGTCCGTCAATGCGCCTCGGACGCTACAAGCACAGCGGCTCGATGGTGCTGCTCGCGGACGGTCGTGTGCTGCTCGGCGGCGGCGCGCCGCAGGCCGAGGTGTACGATCCACGGGCTGACGTGTTCACGCTCGTCGACGGTGCGCCGCGTATGGCCGGCCAGTTCTCCGCCGTCGCGCGGACGGCGGATGGTGGTGCGTTGATCGTCGGTGGGTATGGGAACGGGACGGGACCTCGCGCGGAGGCGTGGCGGTATCGGCCGTAACAGCCTCCCTGCGCATCAGCTCGCCCACGGCGGTGTGAACGTGCTCTCCCCCATGATCGCCTGCCCGCCCACCGGCAGCACGGCCACCGCGCGGAACGTCGACTCGAACGGGTTCGCCAGCGCGAAGTCGGTGTGCGGAGGGACGGTGAGCGAGTCACCGGCGGTCAGCGCGAACTCCCGGCCGTTCACGGTGCCGACCGCGCGACCGTCGATCGCGACGATGACTTCCTCACGCGTGAGTTGATGCGGGTTCCCCGGCGTACCCGGCGCGAGTTCGACGATCCAGACGGAGGAGTCGGTCGAGCCGCGGCTCGGCGCCGCGTGGCCCGTGAATCGGATGCCCGGCAGTTCGAAGACGGGCGCCTGTGCGGCAGCGATATGTGGTGACGACATGGGCGGAGACGGGGCGATGTGGTGGTCGGACCTGCAGCGGACTATATTTAATTCACCACAGATAATAAACCAAGGTGAATGAAATTGTCAACACCGGACCCTGAAGACCTCGGGATCCTGCTCGTCCGCGCGCTGGACGGCTTCAAGGACGGACTGCACGTGCACCTCGCGGATGCGGGGTTCCCGGACATCGGCAACCACTACGGCGTGATCTTCCGTGCACTCACCGAGCGTCCGTTCAGCCTCGCCGAGATCGCCGCGCGGCTCGGCATTACGCCGCAGGGCGCGCTCAAGAGCGTCGCGGAGATGGTGGAGCGGGGCTACGTCGAGCGCCGGGACGACGCGGAGGACCAGCGCGTGCGCCGCTTGTATCTGACGGACCGGGGCAAGGCGGCGCTCCGGGCGGCGCGCCAGTACCACTCGCGTGTCGAGCGTGACTTCACGCGCCGTTTCGGCGCGTCGGCGGTGGAGTCGACGCGCGCGCTGCTCGGGGCGCTGGCAGGAAGCTCTACACCAACCCTTTGATCCACCCCCCATCCACCGCGATGTTCTGCGCGGTGATATACCCCGCGCGCTCACTCGCCAGGAACGCCGCCAACGCCGCGAACTCCTCCGGCTCACCCACGCGACCCATCGGGATCTGATGCTCCCACGCGGCGTACGCCGCGTCGCTGGTGATGCCCTTCGTCGTCGCGATGTTGTCGGCGAGCTTCACCAGCCGTTCGGTGCGCGTGTAGCCCGGCAACAGGTTGTTCACCGTGATGTTGAACGGCGCCACTTCGTTCGCGAGCGTGCGCGCGAAACCCGTCACCGCGGCGCGCACGCTGTTGGAGAGGATCAAGCCATCCACCGGTTGCTTCACCGCGATCGACGTCACATTGAGGATGCGCCCCCAGCGACGCTCCTTCATGCCCGGCACCACCGCACGACAGAGATTCACCACACTCATCAGGTTGAGATCGACGGCGTGTTGCCACGCCTCGGCGCCGTGCGACTCGAACGGCCCCGGCGGCGGACCGCCGGCGTTGGTCACGAGGATGTCGATCGCCCCGAACGCCTCCGCCGCCAACTCCACGGCGCGCGAGACGTCCTGCAGCACCGAGACGTCGGCGACGACACCCATCGTCTGTACCTGGTACTTCGCTGCGATCTCGCTCGCGACGGCCTTGATACGCTCTGTGCGCGCGCAGAGCGCCAGCCGCACTCCCTCCGCCGCCAACGCCTCGGCGATAGCGCGGCCGAGCCCCTGACTCGAGGCGGCGACGAACGCGGTACGACCCTGCAGTCCGAGATCCACGGCTACTTCTGGTGGAAGTAGGTATCCGTGTGGTTCAGCCAGTCGGCGCGCGGCGGGCTGAAAATGTCCATGTCGAGCGTGTCCTCGAGCGCCTCGGCCTTGTGCCACACGTTGGACGGGATGTGCAGCACTTCGCCCGCGCGCACATCGACCACCTGTTGCTGGTCATCACCGATCCAGAAGCGCAGCGCGCCCTCGAGGATGTACGTGAACTGCTCGTTGTGATGCTGATGCTTGGGCACCACCGCGCCCTTGGCGAGGAACACGTGCGCGAGCATGATGTCCTGCCCGGTGATCAGCCGGCGCGAGATCTGGTCGGTGACCTTCTCGCGCTGGATGTCCTCCCAGCGCGAGAAGGTGACGGCGGATGGAGTGGTCATCCGCCGAATGTAGCGCCATCAGCGGGTGAGTGAGAACACGAACCGCTGCTCGATGAGCTGACGCACCTTCTTGCCACCGACCTCCGCCGGCCTGAACCGCGTGCCGAGCAATGCCTGCTTCACCGCGACCTCGAACAGCGGATGGGTGCCATCGACCGCGCGGAACGACTCGGCCTCTACACGGCCGTCGGTGCCGACCACGTAACTCGCGAGCACGCTGCCCTCGAGCTTCTGCTGACGCAGGATCTCGGGATAGCGCGGCTGTTTCTGCGTGCCGAGCACGCGGGCGACCTTCTCCACTTCGTCGCTACCGAATGCGGTGGTAGGGAGAAATCCGTTGGTCGTGGAGTCACCGGTGCCGCCGGGGATGCCACCGGTCACGCGCGTGCCGATCACCGCCTCGCCGAGTATGGGCGTCGAGACAGTCGGAATTGGCGGCAGGCCTACGGGCACCTCGAGCGGCGGCAGGACGACGTTGGGTTCGACGGGTGTGGCAGGCGCATCCGGTGCCGCAGGCTCGCTCGGCGCTACAGGCGCACTCACGGCCGGCGCTGGAGGAGCAGGGGGCAGATAGACGATGTCCTGCGGCACGATCCGCTCGGGCTCGTCACGCGGGCCCGTGACCGTTGCCGCGATCGCCGTCCCGATGATCGCCACATGCATCACCGCACTGAAGACCGCGGCACCGGTCGCCCGTGTGCGCTGCGGACGCGACTCCAATAGCTGACCCAGCATGGGACACCTCTCGTTGCTCGGTGAACCTGCAGTGCTCGCCGCCACGTCGCGTCGAGTGCTTGGTCAGAAGATCGGGTGTCCACCCTGCGTCGTGATTGCGGGGAGATGAGGGTTCGTGAACGGGTGGATTAACACTTCGTGATGCTCCGGCGGCCATATCACTCTGTATCGGCTGACTGGAAACGCGTCAGTGTCGCGTTTTCATTCCGTGCATCGCTCACCGACGGGCGACAACTGGAATGGAGATGCGATGCGGCGCGAGGTGGTGTGGGTGGTCGATGATGAGCTCGGGGCGTACCACGCGGTCGAAGGTGTGGCCGCCGCGATCGGCATGCGGACGGAACACGTCGCCGACGGGCTCGACCTCTTCGACCGGCTCGAACATCATCTCCCGGATGTGATCCTCGTCGACGCTGCGCTGCGCGGGATCGACGGATTCTCGCTCGTCGAGCGCCTCGCGACGCATCCGGCGTGGAAACACATCCCGGCGATGCTCATGCTCACCGCGGAGGACATCGAGACGCGGCGTCGTGCGCTGCGCGCCGGTGTGCGCGACCTGGTACGCCTGCCGCTCGATCGTGGTGTGCTCGAAGCCAAGTTGCTCGCGATCCGCTCCGGTGTGGCCCCGATCATCGAAGCGGCATCGGCCACGCCGATCCCGCGCGAGGCGACGGACTATCCTCGCCCGGCCTCGGCGATCCCGCCGGACGAAGCGATCACCGCGCTCGAGACCGCACTCCGCGTGCGCCAGGACATGGCGTCGATGACCGTGCACGACCTCGGCAATCCGCTCGCGACGGTGATGCTTGCGGCCGACCTGCTCGCGACTGATTCACTTTCGCCCGACGCCCGTCGTCGTGTGCAGCTTCTGCAGGGCGCCGCGCAACGCATCGAGAGCATCCTCGATACGCTCGGTCGCTTCTCCAAGCTCGATGTCGGCATCCTCATCCCCGACCTCGAGGACGGCGATCCGCACGAGGTCGTGCAGGAGTGTGTGGCGGCACAGCAGTTCATCGCCGACACCAAGCAGGTGCAGTTGGTGGTGCACACGCCCGAACTGCCGCTGCGCGTGCGGTTCGACCGCGCGATGCTGCGACGGGTGCTCGACAACCTGTTGGCGCTCTCGCTCAAGCGCGCGCCGCGCGGCAGCTCGGTGATCCTCCGCATGACGGCGCAGACGCCGCCGCTGGTGCGCTTCACCGTGATGGACTTCGGTGGCGAGGTCACGGAGGAGATGCGCGAGCAGGTCGCTCGCGCGCCGGCCCCGCTGCGCGGGGAACAGACCGCCACGGAGATCGGGCTACCGCTCGCGTTCGTCGCGATGGCCGTCGATGCCCTCAACGGCGAGTTCTCGCTCGACCACGAGGCGCCGAACGGCGCGACGTTCCGGGTGGAGCTGCCGATGCCACAGTCAGCCGTGCGCCCCACACGCGGCGCACTCGCCCGGGCCAGTTGAACGAACGCCCGGTCTCTCACGAGACCGGGCGTCTTGATTCACCCGAAGATCGACTTGGCCACGAACCACACATTCGCCGGCCGCTCCGCCAATCGCCTCATGTACCAGCGATACCACGCATCACCGTAGCTCACCAGCACGGTGACCGCGTGCCCCTCGGCGCGCAGGCGCTGCTGCTCCCTGCTGCGGATGCCGTAGAGCATGTGCACCTCGTAGCGCCCCTTCGCGAGCTTGAGCTCGTTCGCACGCGCGATGATGCGACCGATGAGCGGCATGTCATGCGTGCCGAGGATGGGCGTGCATTCGCCCGTGGTCGCCATCTCGAGCATGGTGCTCGCGATCTGATAGTACGCCTCGTCGGTGTCGGACTTCTTGGGGAACGCGACGGTCGCCGGCTCGGCGTACGCGCCCTTCACCAGGCGGATCACCGGCTTGAGCGGACGCAGACGCTCCAAGTCCTTGGGCGTACGGAACAGATACGACTGCAGCGCGAGTCCGGTGCTCGGGTGCTTCGCCTTCACCGCTTCGTAGAGCTTGAGTGTGCGGTCGACGTAAGTGGAGTCTTCCATGTCGAGCCACAGCGCCGATCCCACCGACTCAGCCTTGGCGGCGAGCGCGAGGCAGTGCGCAAGGCAGGCCGACTCCGACTGGTCCAGGCCGAGCTGCGTGGGCTTGATGCTCACGTGAGCGGGGAGGCCGCGCGTCTTGATCTGATCGAACAGCCACAGGTAGTGATCGCGCACCTTGTCGGCGTCGGCGAGCTGCGTGAGCGCTTCGCCGAGCTTGGTGTAGATGATCTTGCGACCATCCTTCACGAGTTCGGCGCCGGCGTTGAGGGCGTCCTCGGGCTTCTCGCCCGGCATGAACGCCTTGGTCGCGCGCTTCACGACGCGGCTCTTGAGTGCGAACGAGTTGAGCGCTTCGCTCTTGGCAGCGGCGAGCAGGATGGAACGGCCGATCGGCATCGGGAGTGTTGAGTCGGGGGGAAGGCGCCAGCACCGCAGGGTCTGCGGCATGTCGCGCCCTGAAAGATGACGGGGGCGGGCGGTCAGGGTCAAACGCCGGGGGTGGTGTCGGCGGTGCGCGGGGCGCATCTTCGCGGGGTCCGCTCTCTAGGAGAAGTCGATGCGGTTCGGACCGGTTCGCCTCACGTTCGGGATGCCACGACGCGCGATCGCCGCGGTCGCCGGCGTCGCGTCTGCCTTTGCCGCGTCGGTGCCGCTCCAGGCCCAGCGCACCACCGGCGGCCTCATTCAGGGCGCCGTACAGAATGCACCGCGCGGCACGGTGCTGGGCGACCTCACCTGGGTGGAAGCCGAGCGCCTGCTCACTCCCGACGCGGTGATCGTCATTCCTCTCGGTGCTGAGGCGAAGGAGCACGGCCCGCATCTCCGGCTCGACAACGACCGCATGCTGGCGGAGTACTACCGGGGGCGCGTGCTGAAGGCGGCAGACGTCATCATCGCACCGACGATCAACTACCACTTCTATCCGAGCTTCGTGGAGTATCCGGGCTCGACGCATCTGCGATTCGAGACCGCGCGTGATCTGGTGGTGGATGTGGTGCGCAGTCTCGCCGCGTACGGGCCGAAGCGGTTCTACGTGCTCAACACCGGCGTCTCGACGGCACGTCCGCTGGCTGCGGCCGCGGAGATCCTGCGCGCCGAGGGCATCCGGTTCGAGTACACGAACATACTTGAGGTGGCCGGCGAGGCCGAGAAGCGGGTGTCGCAGCAGGTGCGCGGGACCCACGCGGATGAGTCGGAGACGTCGGCGATGCTCTACATGTACCCGGAGCGCGTGGACATGTCGAAGGCCGTGAAGGACGACGCGCCGCAGGGGACCGGTGGGCTGTCGCGGGTGCAGGGGACCGGCAAGACGTATTCGCCCACTGGCGTGTGGGGCGACGCGACCTTAGCGACTCGGGAGAAGGGGCGGGTGATCGTGGAGGCGACGGTGGAGGGGATCCTGCGGGACATCGAGCGGTTGCGTCGGGCGCCGTAGCACACCGCCGTGCCTCCCGAGTGTGGCGGCGGTGCCAGAAGGTGACAGCCCTGCTATTGTCGCCCTGCGACCGCGGCGGCATTCTATAGAATGACGCTCTCCCGCCTCCTGCCACTCCTCGCGGCCGGTGCCGCGACGGTCATCGCCACGAGCTCCGCGCCGCTGCGCGTGATCCGCACCACGCCCACCGGCGAAGCCGAGCCCGACGCTGAGATCAGTGTCAGTTTCGATCGCCCGGTGGCTGGCTCGTTGGAGCGTTCGGTCGATCCCGCGAAGGTGCTACGCATCACGCCTGCAGTCGCCGGCAAGTACGAATGGCGCGACCCAGTGACCGTGCGATTCCGCCCGGCGCGACCGTTCGCCCCCGATACCCGCGTATCGGTGACGGTCACGACTGACTTCGTCGCAATGGATGGCGAGAAGCTCGCGGAGCCAGAGACGTTCACGTTCCGCGTGCGTGGACCGCGGCTGCTCGCCGGACACCCGGTTGGCGAAGGGCAGGACTACACGCAGGCCACGCCGTCGCAGCGCTTCGACGTGATCTACTCGTCCGCCGTCGATGCGGCGAAGCTCGCGTCGTCGGCATTCGTCGAAGTGCTTGCACCGTGCGTCCCGAAGCGCATCGATCTCCGTGTGGCCGGACAGCGCGCGATCGCGGACGACGATGGATGGCAGTATCGCTCTGCCGGCGGATATAGTCGCAACAGCTCGCGTGATTCACTGCGTCGTGTGGTGTCGCTGCTGCCGCGTTCGCCGTTGCCGCTCGGGTGTCAGCACGCGCTCGGCGTGCCAAATGAGATCAGCGCCGCGTCGATGGATGCGGGGGTGCAGCGCTGGGGGTTCAGCACCTACGGGCCACTGAAGGTGGTGGGGAGCGACTGCTACGGCGGCGCCGGCTGCCCGCGCGGTCCGCTGCGCATCGAGTTCAACAACAACGTCGCGGGCGCGGAAGTACTCAAGCGCGTGTCGATCGTGCCCGCCATCGCGTTCACGGTGCGCGACTCAGCGGCGGTGCAGCGGTCGTGGAGCCTCGAGGCCAAGTATGCGCCCCGCACGCGATACACTGTCGTGGTGGACAGCCTCATCCGCGACGTGTTCGGCCAGCGGATAGGCAGCACACAGCGCCGCGTGATCGCGACGACAGGCTTCGAGCCGTACGTGAACTTCCCGTTCGGCAAGCAGACGGTGGAGCGCGTGGGATTCCGCACGCTGCCGATCGAACACGCCAATGCGGATACGTTGATCGCACTCATCGCGCCGGTGCCGGTGCGGCTCGAGCCGCAGTTCCTCACGCGCTACGCCTGGGGCTACGGCGAGTTGTGGGACTCGATCGCGGCGCAGGCGACCACGCGGCGCATTCCGGTGCGCGCGACGCGTGACCGCGGGGCACTCACCGGTTTGGTGATGCCCGTGCCTGACGCAACGCAGGTGGGTACGCCCACGCTCTACGCGGTGAAGGTGAGCGGCACCGGTCTCAAGCCCGACGCCAAGCTCTCGCAGGCGCCGCTCGCGCTGGTGCAAGTGACGGACATCGGTGTGACGGCGCGCATCGGCACGCAGGAAGGCTATGTGTGGGTAACCGGTGTGAGTGATGGGCGCCCACGTGCCGGCGCCGAGGTGCTGCTTTACAACGCGCAGGGCCGGCCGATCGCCTCGGCGCGAAGTGATGCGCAGGGCTTGGCCACGCTGCGCGAGTTCGCGGCACCATTGGCGACGCCCGCCACCGATGAAGAAGAACAGCCGGACGAAGCGGACGGTGGCTACCTCGCCGTGCGACTCGGTGCCGACCGCGCGATCGTCGCGGTGAACGGTTACGACCCGGATCTGAGCTCGTGGACGTTCGGTATTCCGTCGGCGTGGGGTGACGAACGATTCCCGCTCGCCGGCGCCGTGTTCGCCGAGCGCGGGATCTATCGCCCAGGTGAGGAGGTCTACCTCAAGGCGATCGTGCGAGCAGGTACGCTGGGTTCGCTGCGTTCACCTGCGGCCGGCGATTCCATGCGCTGGGTGGTGCGCGACCGCGAAGGTGAACAGTCGCTCGCACGCACGGTGACACTGAGCGCCTTCGGCACCGCCGAGATGAAGCTGCCGCTCGCCGCGTCGGCGGCGGTGGGCACGCAGTCGGTGAGCATCGAGATGAAGCGTCGTGGGCGCTGGCGCAGCGTGGCGAGCACCTCGTTCCGCGTGGGCGAGTTCCGGCCGCCCGAGTTCCTGATCGACGTGGGCATGCCGCCGCCGCCGCGCGTACTCGGTACCGAGGCGCAGGTGCAGATCTCGGCGCGATACCTGTTCGGCGCGCCGGTGGGCATGGCGGCAGTGAATTGGGAAGCGCGGCTCGACGAGGTCATGCCCTGGGATCTCACCATCCCCAACACCGACGGTTGGATGATCGGTCGCAACGACTGGGGCTGGGACGAATCGAACGGCTCTGAGCTCGGCAACTTCGCGAGTGGGGTCGACACACTCGATGCGAGTGGGACACGAACGATTCGCGTGCAGGTGCCGCAACGGCAGGCGCGCGGTGCCGCACGGCTCGTTGTCGCTGCGGCGGTGACCGATGTGAACCGACAGTCGGTCGGGGCGATCACGAGTGCGATCGTGCACCCCGCGCGGTTCTATGTGGGCGCGAAGCTCGCCGGCGATAGCTGGTTCTGGCGCGCCGGCGACGCGCAACGCATGAGCGTGCGCGCGATCCGTCCGGACGGCACGGATGAGTCAGGTGTGCGTGTCACCGCGCGATTGATCCGTCGCGAATGGCACCGTGTGCGGCGCGAGCGCGATGGCATCGCGCAGATGATCGGGGAGTGGGTCACTGACACCGTGACCACCTGCACGGTGGTCACAGCGGCCACAGCACCGACTTGCACGCTCACGCCGGCCGGTGGTGGTGTGCACAAGGTCGTACTCAGTGCAACGGACTCCGAGGGCCGCGAGGCGACGACCACGTTCAGCCGCTGGGTCACCGGCACGGGCTTCGTGCCCTGGAGCGATGAATCGCAGTTCAAGATGGACCTCTACGCCGACAAGGATCGCTACAACGTGGGCGACACCGCGACGGTGCTGCTCGCAGCTCCGTTCACGGATGCCGAAGCGTGGCTCACGGTGGAGCGCGAGCAGGTGATCGAACAGCGTCGGCTCCGCATCACCAGCGGATCGCAGACGATAAAGATCCCGATCACTGAAGCGCACGCACCGAACGCGTACGTCTCGGTGGTGATGGTGCGCGGGCGCTCGGCCAAGCCGGGGACGCTCGATGATCCCGGCCGTCCGACGATGCGCGTGGGTTACGTGCAGCTCAAGGTCACACCGGAGGTGAAGCGCTTGAGGGTCGCGCTGGCACTCTCCAAGCCCGAGTACCGTCCGGGCGACACGGCACAGGTGTCACTCGCAGTGCACGACTCGCGCGGCCGCGGTCAGCGCGCCGAGGTTGCGCTGTGGGCGGTGGACGAGGGGGTGCTCTCGCTCACCGCGTACAAGACGCCGAATGTGATGGACCTGATCTATCAGCCGCGTGCGCTCGGGCTCAGGCTCGCGAGCAATCTCGTGTCGGTGACGCCGCAGGTGGCGGAGGGCGAGAAGGGCCGCCGTGCGCCAGGCGGTGGTGGTGGTGCCGATGGCTCCGAAGTGCTCCGCTCGCGATTCAAGACCACCGCGTTCTACCTCGGCACGGTGATGACCGATTCACTCGGCGCGGCGACCGCAAAGGCGAAGCTGCCGGACAATCTCACGACGTTCCGTGTGATGGCGGTGGCGGTGACCTCCGCGGACAGATTCGGGCATGCCGAGTTGCCACTGCTCGTCACGCGACCGGTAGTCGCACGGCCGGCGCTGCCGCGCTTCGTGCGCCCGGGCGACACGTTGTTCGCCGGCACGGTGATCAATCGCCGCGATGGCCGCGCGGTGCCGGTGCAGGTGAAGTCGCAGTCGCAGGGCATCAAGTCGGTGGGTCCGACGGACCTCACGGTGACACTCGCAGCGGGCAAGGGCGCGGAGTCGCGCTTCAAGTTCGTGGCGCAGCCTGGTGACAGCGCGACGTTCCGGTTCGACGTGCGCTCGGGAACCGACCTCGATGCGGTGCGTGTGAGCGTACCCGTGAAGCCCGACTATCAGGCGCGCACGCAGACCATCGCCGGCGCACTGCGTGACACGGCGACCATCGAGTTCTCGCTCCCGGCGGGCATCGATCCCGCACGCTCGCGGATCGCCATCACGGTGGGGCCGACACCCATCTCCATCGCGCGTGGCATCGAGCGGCAGCTGCGTCTGTATCCGTACGGCTGCACGGAACAGATCTCCTCGCAGTTGCTTCCCATGCTCGCGCTCCTGCGGGCCGACGGCGCCATGAGCGACGCAGACAAGGCGCGCATGCGGTCCGACGTCGCGAAGGGATTGGCCATCCTCATCGGGCGTCAGCGTGCGGACGGCGGCATCGGCTACTGGGGCAGTGGTGATTGGACGTCGCCGTGGTTGAGCGCCTACGCCGGCACCGCGATAGCTGAGGCGCGCGAGCTCGGCATTCCGGTGGACTCGGCGCCGCTGGCGCGGCTCACGGAGTACCTGCGGACGTCGCTGCGCGAAGCACCGGCGCAGAATCCGGCGGCACTGCGCGACTGGTACGACAGTCGCTGGACGCGCTTCGCCGATCAGATCTCGTCGGTCGATGTGCTGAGTCGTCTGGGACAAGCGGATGTGCCGGCGGAGAACGAGTTGCTCCGCGCGGCGGGTCTCCTGCGCCGTGAGGATCGCCTGCGCCTCGCGGAAGTGGTCGCGCGACGCGGCGCGATGAACGAAGCGCGACAGCTGGTCGCACCGATCGAGGCGTCGGTGAAGGTGGAGGGTCGCCTCGCGTCACTCCCGCCGGACTCGCTGCGCTGGTACTTCCACTCCGAGACGCGCGAATACGCGCAGATGCTGACCACGCTGTTGGCCGTGAATCCGCGCTCAGCGCTCATCGGTCCGTTGGTGGAGCGACTCGCGCTCGATCAGCAGAGACCGTTCGGCTCCACCCAAGGCATGGCCGCGACGGTGCGCGCGTTGGCGATCTTCAGCCGCACCGCGGCATCACAGGCCCCGCGTTCGGTGGTGGTTCGCAGCGGGCGTCGCGTGGTGGCCGGCACGACCGGGCCGATGCGCGACACCAGCGTCGCCATCGCGCCACTGCTCGGCGGGAAGAACGACGAGACGCGACCGCTTCGGCTCACGTTCGCTGCGACCGGCGTGTCGGAGTTGCCGTCGTTCTATCATGTGACCGTGACTGAAGTGCCGTTGACTCCACCGGTGCGGCCGGTGGAGTCGGGGATCCGCGTGGAGCGCTGGTACGAGAAGTTCAGCGACGGCACGCCGGTGACGTCGGTGATGGAAGGCGAGCTGGTGCGCGTGCGCATCCGAGTGACGTCGACGAATGCGCGGCGCTTCGTGGTGCTCGACGATCCGCTGCCGGCGGGTCTCGAGGCGATCGATCTCAGTCTGCGGACCGAGACCACGCTCGGCGGTACGCCGCGTCAACTCGACCGCGATCCCAACGAAGAGGCCGATACCGATGACGGCCGCCTCGACGCGAACTACGGACTCGGGCGTTGGGACTCCGGGTGGTGGACCCCGTGGGACTTCCGCGAGATCCGCGACGACCGCGTGGTGTACTCGGCGGCGGTGCTGTGGGCCGGGACCTGGAATGTGAGCTATGTGGCGCGTGCGACCACCCCGGGTTCGTTCCTCCGGCTGCCAGCGCAGGCGGAGGAGATGTACAACCCCGGCGTGAACGGCCGCAGCGATGGCGGGCGGTTCGTGGTGACGGAGAAGAAGTAGCGTGCGACGGCTGTTCACGCGACGCGCGCTCAAGCGTAGCGCGCTCACGCTGGCCGTAGTCGGTGCGGCGGGTGTGGTCGCGTTCGCGGCGTGGGTGCTTACGCCGCTCCCGGATGGACTCACGGCACCACCCGATGGCGCCGGCATCAGGATCACCGACCGCTATGGCACGCTGTTGCGCTCCACACGCGGCGAGGATGGTGCGCGTGGCCGATGGATCCCGTTCGAGCAGATCGATCCCGATCTCATCGTCGCGTTCGTCGCGGTGGAAGACCGGCGCTTCTGGGACCATGCTGGTGTGGATCCGCGCGCGGTGCTGCGTGCGGCGCGTGACAACTTGGCGGCAGGGAAGATCGTCTCCGGTGCGTCCACGCTCACCATGCAGCTCGCGCGACTGCTGGATCCGGGCGCGCGCGGCTGGCGCTCCAAGTTCCGCGAGACCGCATGGGCGTTCCGGCTCGACTGGCATCTCGAGAAGCAGGAGATCCTCGAGCAGTATCTCAATCGGGTGCACCTCGGGCAGAGCACGGTGGGTGTGGGTGCGGCCGCGGCGTTCTATATGGGCGCGTCGGCGGACGAGCTCAGTGTGGGCGAGGCGGCGATGCTCGCCGGGCTCGCGCACGCGCCGTCGCGTGACAATCCGGTCACCTCGGCGCGGCGCGCCACACGGCGTCGCGCCGTGGCGCTCGATCGCATGGTCGCGACCGGCGCGATCGCGTTCGAGGAGGCGAGTCGGGCACGACGCGAACCGGCGCTCACACGGCGCTCGCGCGACCCGTTCCTCGCACCGCACTTCACCACGCGGCTGCTGGCCGCCAACCGTGCACGGGATGGCGAGAGTGTTCAGCTGCGCACCACGCTCGACGCCGGGCTGCAGGCCGAGCTCGAATCCGAGGTGCGACAGACCGTCGAGCAGCTCGCCGGGCGCGGAGTGAAGCAGGCGGCGGCGGTGGTGATCGAGAACGAGACCGGCGCGGTGCGTGCGTGGGTGGGCTCACCGGACTTCTTCGAACCGCGGCACGGACAGACCGATCTCGTCACATCGACGCGTCAGCCGGGTTCGGCGCTCAAGCCGTTCCTGTACGCGATGGCGTTCGATCAGGGACTCACCGCCGCGAGCGTGCTCGCCGATGTGCCGACCGCGTTCCCGACCATCGCGGGGCCGTATGAGCCGCGCAACTACGATCGACGCTTCCACGGACCCGTTCGCGCACGTGAGGCGCTCGCCAGTTCGTACAACGTGCCGGCCGTGTTGCTCGCCGAACGGGTGGGCACGGGACCGTTCCTGCACACTCTGCACCTCGCGGGATTCCACTCGCTGCGACGTACGGCCGATCACTACGGGCTCGGTCTCGCGCTTGGCAACGGTGACGTGACGTTGATCGAACTCGCGAACGGGTATCGGGCGTTGGCAAACGGTGGCGTGTACAGCAACTGGCGCTGGGATGCGTCACGTGACGATGCGTCGCCGGGCGACGGACGTCGCGTGGTGAGCGCGCGTGCGGCCGCGCTCACGCTGGATGTGCTCGCCGACCCCGCGGCACGCATCCCCGGCTTCGGTGTGCGCACACCGTTCGACTTCCCGTTCCCCACGGCGGTGAAGACCGGGACGTCGCGGCATTTCACCGACAACTGGGCGGTGGCCGTCACCGGTGGCTTCACGGTCGCCGTGTGGGCGGGCGACGTGACCGGGCGTCCGATGGAAGGCGTGAGTGGTGTCACCGGTGCCGGCCCGTTGTTGCATCGTGCGGTGTTGCTCACCGCCGCACGGTATGCGGCAGGGCAACTGCCCTCACCCGACGCACTCGGATTGGAGCGTGTCGATGTGTGCGCGGTGTCGGGGATGCTGCCCACGCGCGACTGTCCCGGCACGCGCGAGTGGTTCGTACCGGGCACGGCACCGACAGAGCGCGATACCTGGGTGCGCGGCGGACGCGTGACGCTGCCCGCGCAGTATGCCGCGTGGACCACGCAGGCGGGTGCGCGATTCGAATCCTCGGCGGCTGACGAGGTCATCGCGATGGAAGAGATCGCCGTGCCGCTCCACGAGGACGAGCTGGCACCACGCGGATTCCGCATCGTCTCCCCAGCGGACGGCGACGTGTATCGCATGCCACCTGGCGTGCCGAACGACTACGCCACGCTCGCACTGCGGGCGGCAGGCGAGCGTGGCGTCGTACGTTGGTTCATCAACGGTGCACCGTTCGTCGATTCACGTTGGCGACTGCGCAGCGGTGCGCACACCATTCGCGCAGTCGCGGCCAACGGCGCCGTGTCGGAAGGGCGGATCCGCGTGGAGTGATCAGCTCGCGCGGATGTACATCGCGCCGGCTTCCTGCGCGCGGAGTACTGCGAACACGCCGGATGGCTGCACGATCACGCCGGGCACGAGCCAGCCACGCGCACGCTTGGTGGCCTCCGCCTCGCTGACCTTCTCGCGGTTCTTGATGAGTGCGACCATGTCCTGCAGGGCGAGGTCGCAGGCGAGTGCGATGCCGCCACGCGCGATGAACTGGTCGAGTGCGAACGTCGCGTACGGATCGGGCAGTCCGTCCGCAGCCCCGAGCAACGCAGGATTGCGCGTCGTCGCCTCGAGCGTGAGCGGATGCGTGACCTTATGTACGGTACCGATCTCGTAGCGATCCCAGAACGCCTGCTGCATGGCGAGGATGATCGCGTTGTGGCGGATCACGAGCGCGGTGGACGTGTCACGTGGGTCGGTACCCAGCACCTGCTGGTACTGGCGCACCCAGAGCGAGGCGCGCCACACGCCGTAGCCGCTCTCCACCTCGGGGACGTCGAACAGCGCTCGCTTGCTCGTGTTGAGCCGAGCGCTCCAGGTCACATCCCACGCGTCCTGGGAGGCGGAGGCGAGGGTGGTCCCGCGAAGTCGAGGGGTGGCATCCAAGGCCAGCGGCATGGCGCTGACCGCGAGCGCGCCGACCGCCAGGCGGTCGATGAAATCACGACGGGTCGTCATTGGGTCTCCTGAGATGAGCGCACATGGTGGACCGTCCACCACGTGCCTCAGTACCTGCGCGAAGCCCGCCGCTCGACCGACAGCGAGCTACTTCGCCGCCAATCGCTGCTCCGTGAACACCGGCGCCATGAGCCCTGCCTTGGACCGCCCGTGCGGATCCTGACCGGCACGGATCGTGTTCACCATCTCGAGCGCGGTCTGCGTCGCGGGCGGCAGCGCCGCGTCGCTCGTGCCGAGTGGCGTCACGCGTTTGCCCCACTTCACCAGTAGAGAGCAGTACGTGAGTCCACCGCCGAACGCGGGCATCAGGATCCAACTGTCCGGCTGCACGCGCCCGCTCTCGAGCGCTTCCACCAGCGCCACCGGCACCGTCGCCGCACTCATGTTGCCGTACTTCTGCACCGTCACGATCACCTTCTCCATCGGGATGCCGGCGTACTTCGCCACACTCTCGATGATGCGGAGGTTCGCCTGATGCGGGATCACGAGGCTCACCTGCTCTGCGCTCACGCCGTGGTCCGCGAGCACCTTCACCGACGCGTGTGACATCGCCTGCACGGCGCGCTTGAAGATCACTTGACCATCGAAGTCCCACAGCGTGTCGCCGAAGGTGATCCCGTAGCCCGAGTAGCCGCATCCGAACCCGCGCACGCGCAGCGTCTGTCGCGCCTCGGCGTCGCAGCCGAGCACCGCGCCCAGCATGCCCTGTTCTTCATCGCTGGCCTGCAGCACCACCGCGGCGGCGCCGTCGCCGAACAGCACGGCGACATTGCGATTGCTCCAGTCCATGTACCGCGAGATCAACTCCACGCCGATCACGACCGCATTCTTGATGAGTCCGGTGCGGATCATCGCGGTGGCCGTGGCGAGCCCGTAGCAGAAGCTCGTGCATGCGGTGTTGAGGTCGACCGCCGCCGCCTTGGTGGCGCCGAGCGCAAGCTGCACACCGGACGCGCTGTTGGGGCAGAGCTCCTCGTTGCTCACGCCGCCGTAGATGACCATGTCGAGGTCGGCGGGGTCGAGGCCGGCGCAGGCGAGGGCGCGCTTGGCGGCGACGGTGGAGAGCTCGACGGCGGTGACGTGGGAGATCCGTCGTTCCTTCATCCCCGTCCGCGACGTGATCCACTCGTCGGAGGTATCGAGAAAGGTGGACAGGTCGTCATTTGTCAGGATGGCGGGGGGCATGCACGCCCCCCAGCCCGTGATCGCGGCATAGGTGTTCGGCATAGGCGGGGGAAGATGCCTGTCCTCGGCCGATGCGCAACCATCCGCACGTCCCGTACACCGAACGAAACCCTTGGTCGCCTCCTCCACCGATTCTGCAACTCTGGGCATTCCGCGATGATCGTGTTGCTCCTGATGTCCTCAGTGACGTTCGGGCTGCAACTCGCGGCGTTCCTCGCGGCGATGGTGATCTCGCGCGCGGCGGGATGGCGACGTGTGCGGATCGTCGCGATGCTCGCGCTCACGGCCGGGCTGTACAGCCTGTTCGACTTGATCGCGATCATCGGACACTCGTCCAAGATCGCCAACACCTCGGTCGCCGCCGAGAACCTCGTCGTCGCTGCGATGCATGTCGTCGTGTGGCTCTGGTACTCGTTCGCGGACCACGAGGGACGTTGGCGCTCCGTCCCGCGCTGGGTGCAGATCCTCGGGCCGGCGCACATCCTCTTCGCCGTCCTGCTCGGCGTGCTCGGCCTGACGGTCGATTCCTCGCGGATCGTGCACGTGGTGGTGCAGTGGCCCGCCGTCGAGTTCACCATCCCCGCGCTGACGCCGGCCGCCTCGGTCTCCGCCGCCGTCACCATCGTGTTCCTGATCGTGAGCCTCGCCGAGCAGGTGCGTCAGGCCAAGTTGGGCGTGCGCGGCGCCTTGCCCATCGTCTTCGGTTTCGCGCTGTTCGTCGTGTGCGGCATCATCGAGATGCTCGTGGCGATGGGGCAGCTGCAGTTCATCTACGTGGCCGAGCTCGGCTATCTCGGGTTGGTGGTGCCGGTGATCGCGCAGCTGGTGCGAAAGTTCCTCGACGATGCGCAGCGACTGCAGGAGCTGTCGGCGTCACTCACCGACGAGATCCGCACCACGACGCACCAGCGTGACGAAGCCCGCGAGGCGCTGGCCGTGCAGGAGCGCTTCGCGGCGTTGGGGCGCATCGCGGCCGGGGTCGGACATGAGATCAACAACCCGCTGCAGTATCTGACGCTCAGTCTGGAAGAGTTGCAGGACGCGGTGAAGGAGAAAGGCGTCCCCGGTGCGGACGAGGCGTTCGTTCATGCGTTCGACGCGGCCCAGCGCATCCACCGCATCGTGGACGGACTCCGCGTCTATGCCCAGCCGTCGACCGAGGAGTTGCGACTGCTCGACCCCGCCGATGTGATCGCGCGCGCGGTGGCGGAGGCTGTGCCGCAGATGAAAGGAGCGCCTTCGCCCAGGCTCCGGCTCGACACCGTGCCGCAGGTCATGGGTGACGAGGCCCGGCTGGTCCAAGCCATCGTGCACGCTCTCGCGAACGCGGCCGCCGCCGTCACCGACGTATCGCAACGGCCGCCGCACATCGAGATCCGGACGAGCACGACGCCCAGCGGTGACGCCGCGATCGAGATCCGCGACAACGGGCCCGGTTTCCCGCCCGAACTCATGGCGCGGCTCGGCGAACCGTTCGTGAGCACCCGCTCGCAGATCGGCGGATCGGGACTCGGACTCTTCATATCGCGCGGGATCGTGGACGCGCACCGCGGGATGCTGCAGTTGGAGAACGCGCGCGAGGGCGGTGCCGTGGTGCGGATGATCCTGCCGGCGGTGCGGCTGGCGTAGTGCTACGCCACCACCGCCGTCGCCTCGATCTCCACCACCGCCTCAGCCTCCATCAACGCGGTCACTTCCACCGCCGACATCGCGGGGAAGTGCTTCCCCATCACCGCCCGGTACGCCTCGCCGAGCGCGGCGCTCGCGGCGAGATACGCTGCGCGGTCGGTCACATACCACGTGAGGCGCACGACATGCTCCGCGCCGGCGCCATCGACCGCTAGCACCGCGAGGATGTTCCGCAACGCCTGCTCAGCTTGCGGGACCATCCCGCCCGGCACCACGCGCTGCTGGGCGTCCCATCCGATCTGGCCCGCGACGAAGATCGTGCGTCCCGTCGCCGAGATGCCGTTCGCGTAGCCGCGCGGTCGCGGCCAGCCGTCGGGTTGCAGCACACGATGCGTCACGTGGTCTCCTTGAGGCGGAAGCGTTGCAGCTTGCCGGTATCGGTCTTGGGGAGCGCGGCCACGAACTCGACCACGCGCGGATACTTGTACGGGGCGATGGTCGCCTTCACGAAATCCTGGATCGCCTTCGCCAAGGTCTCGCTCGCGGTGACATTCGGCTTGAGCACGACGAAGGCCTTCACCGCTTGCCCACGGTCCGGATCGGGCACACCCACCACGGCACACTCGGCGACGTCGGCGTGCTGAAGCACCGCCGACTCGACTTCCGGCGCACCGATGTTGTAGCCGGATGAGAGGATGAGGTCGTCCGTGCGCGCCTTGAAGAACACATAGCCGTCGGCGTCCATGAGCGCGGCGTCGCCGGTCAGGTTCCAGCCGTCCCGCACGTAGTCACGCTGTCGTGGATCAGCGAGATAACGGCAGCCGGTCGGGCCGCGCACCGCGAGTCGGCCGATCTCGCCGACGGGCAGCGGTTGCAATGCGTCGTCGAGGATGGCGATCTCGTACCCGGGCACGGCGCGGCCGATCGCACCCGGTCGCACGTCTGTGCCGGCCGCCGCGATGAAGATGTGGATCATCTCTGTTGCGCCGATGCCATCGAGCATCTCGATGCCCGGCGCGCTGCGCCATAAAGTGCGCGTGGCATCCGGGAGCGCCTCTCCGGCACTCACCGAGGTGCGCAGCGACGGCACGACGAACCGCTGCGGATGTGCCTGCATCGCGAGGGCCATCGCGCGATAGAACGTGGGTGCGGTGAACGTCACGGTGGCCCTGGTCTCCGCGATGCACTCCAGCAGGGACTCGGGTGTGGCCTTCTCGAGCAGCACCGTGCTAGCGCGCGCGGCGAGCGGGAAACACAGCAGCCCGCCCAGCCCGAACG
>JADYYN010000095.1 GCA_020853635.1 Gemmatimonadaceae bacterium | reverse complement strand
TGAACGACAACGGCCAGCGGGAACCCCCGCTGGCCGTCGCCTTGCCATCCCGCTGTTCCGCCTACTCCCTCCGCCCGACCTCAGGCGGCTCACTCATCGCCGCCAGGATCGCCCCGCACGCCGTGATCACCGGCGGCAGCGCCTCCGCCAACCGCGGCACCGCCTCGCCCAGCGCCACCAGCAGCGCATTCGCGGGATTGATCGCCGCCAGCGCGCCGACGATCGCCATCGCTGCACCGAACAGCGCGCGCGCGCCCTTCGGCTTCACCGCCACATCACCGGCCCTGCTCTTCTGCTCCGGCACTTGACCTCCGTTGTAGTAGAGTGAACCAGCGCGATCCTACCGTCCGTCCTTCGGCGGGAACGGGTCGTTCCCGTACGAGTTCTTCTCCGAGATCTGCCCGTCCTCACGGTGGATCGTGTGCTCCACCTGGAGCCGGCGCGCCATCTCGCGGCCCGCCGCCACCGCCTCGACCTTGAGACGATGCCGCGACAGCACGCGCCCATCGACCTTGTTCCACCAGCCGTCGCGCTCCGCGGCCGGGGTGGTGTGGACCCCCCCGCCCCGCTTCACGCGGCCGCCGACAGCACCGGCGCCGCCACCGGCTCCATCGTCGGCGCGATGCTCGGCACCGCGCTCGAATCACTCACCTCCACCGAGACACGACCCCCGCCGGTCGTCTGGCGGTGGAGACGCTTCGCCGTCTGCCACGCGGCGAGCACCACCGTGTTGTCCTGGAAGGACGCGCGCACGATCGCGTCGAGGCGAGCGACCGCCCGACGACCGCGACGCACCTCCACCGCGAGCCCCTCGCGCGCGGCGACGTGCATTCCGATGAGCGCGGCCCGGCCGCGCAGCGCGCGCTCGAGGTCGTTGCGCGCCCCGACGAATTGCGCGAGGAAGTCCGCCGGCAGCCCGCGCGCGACGAACACCGCCTCGAACGGACGCGCCGCCTCGATCATGCCGTCGCACGCCTGCAGCATCTTCACCATGCTGGTCGGGAGCTTCGGCAGCCGGAGCGCCGCCGGCAGACGCTCGTCCGAGTTCGGCTCGATCTGCGACTTCGCGATCGTCACGATCGGGCGCATGTGCTCGTTCACCATCCGACGCACCAGCTGCCGCTGCCCGCGCAGCTCCGCCCGGCTGAGTTCCTGCCCCGAGACCTGCGCGCCGGCGAACTCGAACAGCCGTCGCACGGCCTCGTCCAACGCCTGCCGGGCGTCGGTGTAGTTCAACCGCCCCGTCACGGGGTGCGCGTCGGTGAACGCCTGCACCCGCACGAACGAGTCCATCGCCCGCTTGCCGTGATGCAACATCTTCTCCTCCTTGGAATGAAGTGGATGGACGCAATCGCCCCGGGGCTCCCGCCCGTGTGCGTCCGTCACGGACGGCGAGATGCTCGTGTTGCTCGCTTTTTCGGATAACTCGCGCAGAGGTTCGCTTGACTCGTGCCGATCTTCGCTTGACTCGTTCCGATGCTTGCTTCACTCGCCCACACGCTCAGCGCTGTCGCTCGCACGCTTGCTTCAGTCGCCCGCACGCTCCCTTCAGTCGCCTCGCGCGCTCGCGGCACTCGCGCCGACGATCGCTGCTGTCGCTCACACGTTCGCTTCACTCATGCCGATGCTGGCTGCAGTCGATCGCACGCTCGCTTCGCTCGTTCCGATGCTCGCTTCACTCGACCGGACCCTGACTTCGCTCGCCCGCGCGTTCGCTTCGATGGCCCGTTCTTCCGCTACGCTCGACCACACGCTTACTTCGCTCGGCCCATTGCTCGCTCCCAGTCGCCGCGTCGCGCGTTTCAGTCGGGGAGTCAGCCGCTTCAGTCGCCTCGCCGTCCGCTGCAGTCGCTCAGCCGCCGGATTCAGTCGCCGAGCCAGTCGCTTCAGCCGTCGAGACGTCCGATTCGGTGGTCGAGACGTGCGATTCGGTGGTCGAGACGTGCGATTCGGTGGTCGAGAGGTCCGCTTCAGTAGTCGAGACGTCCGATTCGGTAGCGGCGACGTCGGAGCTGGTCTTCGAGACGGTCGTCCAGCTGCTTCTTCAGTTGTTGGGAGCTCGTTGGGCAATGCGATCAACGGGCTGGACTGCTCTCGCTGTCGGCGGCAAGGAACTCGACACTCTCCGCCCGCGGCTGCAGGTTGGTCGGCGGCGACTTGGTCCTGCCGTCGTGATCGACCCCCCTATCTGTGTATCCGTCCAGAAAGGCGAAAACAATTACGGCCAGAATGGCGACTTTTGGTGTGCCGAACTGGCCGTAATTGTTTTCGACCCTCTGGAGAGATGTACTAGTAGAGGCACTCGCTCCATCGCCTCGGTCCACCGCTCCTGTTCAGCCCTCAACCCCCACTCGCATGCGACAGGCACGCGAAAGGTCCTTGCCCGGTGATCGCGCGGCGCTCGTGGGCGTCGTGCCGCCACCGACTGCACCGGCGGAGGGCGAGTATGCGCGGCAGATCAATGACGTGTTCCGTCGCCTCTACCCACGGCTTATCAGCCATGCGGAACGGCTCCTCGATCGCGAGAGCGCGCGCGATGCCGTGAGCCAGACCTTCCTCGAGCTGTGGCTTCGATGGCCCCAACTCACCACTGAGCAACGCACCGACGACCGGTACTTCTTCCGCGCCGTGCTTCACACGTCCGTCGACGCGCGCAAGTCGGCGGATCGATTCGTCTCGCTCGCGGATGCAGAGGAGGAGATCGACCGGAAGGTCGTGTCGGAAGCCTCGACCGCGTGGGGCCGTGACTCCCTGGGGGATGTCATCGATGCGGCGGTCGAAGCGATGCCGGCCGCGCGACGCGAGGTATTCATCCTCACCAAGGAACAGGGCCTCACCTATAAGAAAGCAGCCGAGCAACTCGGACTCAGCGTGGCCACGATCAACTCGCAGATGCTCAAGGCCTATGCGGATATCCGGGCGCGGTTTGCCCGCGACCGCATCACGCTGACCTCCGGACAGACTCCCCGCCTCCCCTCCACGACCGGCGGAGCCACCAATGACTGATCACATGACGCCCGCGCCCGACGACTGGGCCGACGATCTGGACGACGAGCTGCCCGCGGATCTCGCCGACCGCGCCGCCGATCTCGAACTCATCGTCGAAGCGCTCAACGGGCACCTGAGCCCGGAGCGCGTCGCCGAAGTCACGCGCCGCCTCGACGAGGATCCGGCCTTCCGCGAGTTCGCCGCACCGATGCTCCTCACGTGGAGCGTGCCCAGCTACCTCGAGCGGCATCCGCGTCCGGTCGGCGAGTTGGAGAATGCCTGGAACGAGTTCGCCGAGCGCGCAGGCATCACACAGCCACCAGTACAGAAGGGCTGGAGCAAGCACCCACTCTGGCGCCGCATCCGGTACCCGCTCGTCGCGCTACTTGTCGTTGGGATCTCCATGCTCGTGTGGTTCAACGCCCCGAAGTTCGACAAAGTCCCGTATCGCACCGGCTGGATCCCGTTGGGCGACAGCATCTTCGTCGAGCTCACCGCAGACGCCTCCCTGCGCACCGCGCGCGAGCTGGTGCGCGGCGTCCGTCACGCGCGCCTCAGCGGGTCAGCGCGCTTCCGCGGCGTCGCGCTCGACAGCCTCGCGGGAGAGCCCCGCACGACTGGTCTCCTGCTGCACACCCGCGGCGGCATCGTCTCAGCCGGCGAGGGCGAGTACACCGTCACTGCGCGCGGCGACACCACCCTCGTCGAGGTCCATCGCCCCAGTCAGCGTCGCTTCTTCTACTTCGTCCCGTTGCCCACCGCGGTCGTCGTCAAGAGCGACACCAACGCCTCGCCCTTCGTCCTCCGCGAACTCGAGCGCGGCCGACTGGTGCGCGACCGCGCGCCGGAACGCCTTCCTGCCCTTCCAACCACTCCCACCCGTCCCGCCCGTCCCTGACCCGAGGAGCCCATGCGATCCCACGTCATCCCACCCAGTCCCATGCTCCTCGTCGCGGCGGCGAATGCCTTCGTCGGACTCGGCGAAGAAGGCGGCGACAACCGCGGCCAGATGGTCGAGCACTTCCTGCGCAGCGTCTCGCTGCCGCCCGGCCTGCCGTGGTGCGCCGCGTTCGTTCATCACGTGGGTCACTCCGCGCACTACGACCACCTCACGCGGCGATCGAGCTGGCCGCTGCCCGCCACGGGCAGCTGCGACGCGCTTGCGCGCGCCGCACGCGCACAGGGCGTGCTCCGCGACGAGCCGTACGTGGGCGACATCTTTCTCCTCTACAGCAAAGTGCGACGTCGGTTCTTCCACACGGGCATCGTGGTCGGCGTGCAGGACGAGGAGCGCGTGCACCTGCGCGAGATCCACTCGTGCGTGACGGTCGAGGGCAACACCAACAACGACGGCTCGAGCAACGGCCACTCCACGCTGCGCAAGGTGCGGACGTTCCGCGAGGCCGACGGACACAAGTTCATTCGGTGGGCCGAGATGCCACGCCGTGCGGAGGCCGCATGATCCGGCTCGCGCGCCTCGTCTTCGGCATCGCCGTCGGCGTCCTCGAACTGCTCATGGTCTACGCGTTCATCTGCATGCTGCCCACGTGGCTCCCCGCGCAGGAGGCGCGCTATCATCCCGCGTCCGACGCAGCCGCGATCGCCCTGGTGCAGCGGCACGAGCGCTCGACGGGCGCCGCCCGCCCGCCGGCGCAGCAGCACTTCATCATCGAGATGAAGGTCGGCACCAACGCGCCCATCCGGACCGAGACCTGGATCGCCGAGCCGCATCGGATCCTCTCCCGGACCGAGGTCGGAGGCAGACTCGTGATGGAGTTCGGCTTCGACGGCACCACCGGCTGGAGCAACTCACCCATGACGGGTCCCGTGCGCCTGCCAACGTCCCAGCTCGAGATCCTGCGCGCGAGCGCCGGCGGAATGGCCGCGCCTTCGATCGACTCCACGAGACCCCTCCGCGCGACCGGGCAGCGGACGTTCGATGGCCAACTCGTCGAGGGCGTCCGCGTGATCACGGCGACGGGGGACACCGCCGAGTCCTTCTATTCGGTATCCACTGGTCTCTTGGCCGGCATGCGCATGCGCGCGCAAGGTGCGATCGTCCTTGGTGGCGCGCCCGGTGATTCCATCGTGCTGTTGCTGCGCGACTACAAGCAGATCGGCGGGCGTACGGGGAGCATGACGATGATCTACCGCGGGATGGGAATGGAGAGCGAGGCGCGGACGGTGCACCTGGACTATGAGCCGATCGATCCGGTCAGGTTCAAGCCGCCGGCGGGGCTGCCGCGATAGGGGGACCGCCGCGTGGTGACGTCCTAGCGTCTACAGCAGGTCACCTTGCTTCGGGTCGTGCTTCTTC
>JADYYN010000094.1 GCA_020853635.1 Gemmatimonadaceae bacterium | reverse complement strand
CGCGGTACTTGTCGTAGTACGAATCGTAGATGAGCGCGCGCAGCGGGCCGGTGGGGTTGCCGCGCGGGGGCGGCACCTTCTTCACGACCTCTTCGAGCAGCTCGGGGATGCCCAAGCCTTCCTTGGCGCTCACCAAGAGGATGTCCTCCGGCGCGCAGCCGATGAGGTCGACGACTTCCTGTCGCCGCTTCTCGGGTTCGGCGCCCGGGAGATCGATCTTGTTGAGGATCGGGATGATCTCGAGCCCGGCGTCCATCGCGAGGAACAGATTGGACAGCGTCTGGGCCTGGATGCCCTGCGACGCATCGACGACGAGGATGGCGCCTTCGCAGGCGGCCAACGAGCGCGAGACTTCATAGGTGAAGTCGACGTGCCCCGGCGTGTCGATGAGGTTGAGTTCGTACGTGGTGCCGTTCTTCGCATCGTACGACATGCGGACGGCATTGAGCTTGATGGTGATGCCGCGCTCGCGCTCGAGGTCGAGCGTGTCGAGCACCTGGGCCTTCATCTCCCGCTTCTGGAGCATCCCCGTCGCCTCGATGAGGCGGTCGGCCAACGTCGACTTCCCGTGGTCGATGTGGGCGACGATGCAGAAATTGCGGATGAGGGACGGCTCGGTCACAGGCGGTTTGGCTTGGGAGGTAGCAACGAAAGCTAGTGGGCGGGGAAAGGGGCTCCAACAGCCGCCCAAAGCTCGACGAACGCCCGAAGCGCCCCCCGCGTATCCCCTTTGTAACCCACCCGCCGCGCGGTACCTTCCTCCCCGCATGACAGCTCCCGCGTCACCGGCCTCGAACGTCCGGGCCGACTTGATGGACCCCGCCTCCCTCGCGGCCCTCGGGCGCCTCGAGGTTATTTCGCGTTGGATCGTCGACGGGCTCCTCGCCGGACTGCATCGTTCGCCCAAGAAGGGCTTCTCGGTGGAGTTCGCCGAGCACCGCACATACCAGCCGGGCGATGACCTCCGATTCATGGACTGGAAGGTCGCCGCCCGCGCCGACAAGTGGCTGATCAAGCAGTACGAAGAAGAGACCAACCTCCGCGCGACCATCGTGCTCGACGTGTCGCGCTCGATGGACTGGAAGAGCCAGCCGCAGTTGCTCACCAAGCTGGCCTACGCCGAACGGCTCGTGGCCGCGCTCTCGCTGCTGCTCATCAAGCAGCGCGATTCGGTGGGCTTCATCCGGTTCGACGACCAGCTGCGCTCGGTGGTGCCGCCCAAGTCGCGCACGGTCCAATGGAAGCGCATCCTCACCGCGCTCGGTGATCCGGGCTCGGGGCAGGGCAGCGACGCCGCGGGCGCACTCGCGCAGGCCGGCAAGCTCATCCGCCGCCGCGGCATGGTGATCCTCATCTCCGACCTGTTGCTCGACTCGCAGGAGATCGACGACACGGTGCACGCGCTGCGCGCGCAGGGGCACGACGTCACCATCCTGCACATCCTCGACCCGGCCGAACGCACGTTCGACATGGCGGCGGGCGAGTCGGAGTTCGTCGATCCGGAGCGCGGCGATTCGCTCGCGGTCACGCCCGCCGACGTGCGCGAGCTCTATCGCGCCACGGTCAATGAAGCCATCGATGAGTGGCGCGCGCGCTTCTCCGGCGCCGGGGCGTTCTACGAGCCCATCGGCACGGACCAGCCCTTCGGTGTCCCGTTGCGTCGGGCCTTCGCCGCGCGCCAGCGACTGAACTGATCGTGAGTTTTCTCGCGCCCTGGGCGCTCCTGCTCGCTGCTGCGGTCGGAGTCCCGCTCGTCCTGCATCTGCTGCGCCGTCGTACCGGCGCGCGCATCGACTTCCCCGCGGTGCGCTACCTGCTGCGCATGGAGCGCGAACACGCGCGCGAGGTGAAGCTCAAGAACCTGCTGCTCATGATGCTGCGCGTGGGCATCGTGCTCGCCATCGCGCTGGCCGCCGCGCGCCCCATCGGGCCGCTGCCGGGCTTTGGGCATCCGCCCACGGCGGTCGCGGTGGTCGTCGACAACTCGCTCTCGTCTGCGGCTGCCAGCGCCGAGGGGCCGGTGCTCACGCGCCTCGTCGCGGCGGCGCGCAATGTGATCGATGGCGCCGCCTCGGCCGACAAGCTCTGGCTGGTCACCATGGACGGCGCCGTCACCGGCGGTGATGCCGGCACGCTGCGCTCCGCACTGAGCAACCTGCGTTCACTCGACGGCGCCGGTGATGCCACACTCGCCCTGCGACGTGCCAGCGCGGTGGTGCGCGCCAGCGGCGTCCCCGCGCAACGCGTGGTGGTGCTCACGGACGCGCAGGCGAGCTCGTGGACCAGCATCTCCGCCGAAGCACTCGGCGGGGTATCGGCGACGGTGGTGGTGCCGAGTGGTGAACCCGGTCCCAACCGCGCACTCACCGAGATCGCGACCGAGCCGCTGCACTGGGACCCGCGCGGCGCGGTGCGCGCGACCATGCGCGGCACGGACTCCACCACCTGGCGTGTGGTGGTCGACGGTCGCACGCTCGCGCGCGGCAATGCGCAGCCCGGTGCGGCGATCGTCGCGAACCTGCAACCCATCGCGCGCGGCTGGGTGGGTGGCACGGTCGAACTCGGGCCCGATGAACTCCGCGCCGACGACGTACGCCACTTCGCGGTGCACATCGGCGAGCCGCCGGCGATCACCGTGGATGCGGCGTCGAGTGTGTTCCTGCGCGGTGCGGTCGACGCCTTGGTGCAGGGTGGCCGCGCGCGCCGCGGCGGCGATGTGTTGCTCGCCAGCGCGGAGAAGGCACGCACACCCGCGTTGTTGTTCGCACCGAACGATCCGCTCAAGGT
Organism: Gemmatimonadaceae bacterium; assembly: GCA_020853635.1. Taxonomy (GTDB): domain Bacteria; phylum Gemmatimonadota; class Gemmatimonadetes; order Gemmatimonadales; family Gemmatimonadaceae; genus Pseudogemmatithrix. The sequence continues at coordinate 8,139 of JADYYN010000094.1, read as the reverse complement.
CGCCGATGCCAACCGCGCGCTCGAGCGTGCGGGTATCCCGTGGCGATTGGGTGCGCGGCGTGAAGGGCCGGCTCCGCTGCGCGGCGCGGGCGTGGACGGCGCCGTCGCGCGCAGCTGGTACGTGTTGACTGCCGCCGGTACACCGACCGGTGTCGACACCCTCGCGCGTGTGGGTGCCTCGCCGTGGGCCGTCGCGGGTGAGGGCTACGTACTCATCGCGTCGGCGGCCGAACAGTCGGCGACCGATTTGCCGGTGCGCGCCGCGTTCGTGCCCTGGCTCGATGCGTTGCTCTCGCAGCGCCTCGCGCAGAGCAGCAGCGGCGTCACGAGTGTCGCGCCGGGTGCGACACTGCGTGTGCCCTCGCGCGTGGACCAGCTCGAAGCGCCCGACGGCAGCATGCGTCCGGTAGAAAGCGGCGCACAGTTGGAGATGCCGTGGACGGCGGGTGTGCACTTCTGGCGTCGCGCGGGTGAACGCGTCGGTGCGGTGGTGATCAACGGCGAGGCCAGCGAGTCCGAACTGGCGCGTCTGGCCCCTGCAGAACTCGCTGATTCACTCGGCGCCGAGTCGGTCGCAGCCAGCGCCGAAGGTGTGGCGGGTGCGACGTTCAATGCCGGTGGGTCGCGCACACTCGAGCGCACGTTCCTCGTGCTCGCCGTTCTCCTGCTCCTCGCCGAAGCCTTCGTGGCGCGCCGCGGACTCCTCAAGACCGCCGCAGCCTGATGTCGTTGCCCGTGTTGATCGAGCGCCTATCGGCGCTCCCGGCGTTTCATTCCCTCACGCGAGCCTTGCCGCGCGACCGCGGGCAGGTCACTGTCACCGGTCTCGCGGGTTCGTCCGATGCGGTGCTGCTCTCGGCGTTGGTCACTCAGGAGCCCAATCGGCTCTTTGTGGTCGTCGCCGATCAACTGCCCGAGGCCGAACGTTGGCTCGCCGATGTGCGCTCGGTGCTCGGCGAGGACAGCGTGGTGTTGTATCCCCCGCGCGAAGGCTTCGGCGAAGTGGAGCCGCACGCCGAGATCGCGGGCGAACGCATCGAGACGCTCGAAGCCCTCGCGCGCGGTGCGGTGCGTGTGCTGCTCACCACCGCACGTGCGGTGCAGGAGCGCACCCGCTTGCCACGCGCGCTCGCCGATGCGCGGCTGGAGATCCGTCGCGGAGAGACCTGGCGGCTCGAGGACCTCACCGCACATCTCGACCGCGTGGGCTTCGAGCGCGTGATGCTTGTGGAGGACGTCGCGCAGTACTCGGTGCGCGGCGGCATCGTGGACGTGTACGGCTTCGGAATGAGCGATCCCATGCGACTCGAGTTCTGGGGCGATGAGGTGAGTGAGCTCCGACGCTTCGACGTGGCCACGCAGCGCACCACGAGCGCGGCGGAGTCGGTGCTGATCCTCCCGGGGGAAGTGCAGGGTGAGGAAGCTGAGCTCAAGTACGAACGCGCCACACTCAGCGATCTCTGGCCGCCCAACACGCTGGTGATCATCCCCACGGGTGTCTCGCTCAAGCCCGAGCTCACACGCACTTGGGACGAAGCCGCGCATCACATCCAGCTCGCGCGCCGACGCGGTGAGGATGCACCATCGCGCGAGGAGCTGCTCCAGCCGCCCGAGAGCACGCTGCGTGCGATCGATAGCTTCCCGCAGCTGGTGTGCCTCGCGGAGTACCAGTCGGGTGATGCCTCGGTCATCACGTTCCCGCTGCGCGCGCCTGAGCCCATCGAACGCGACATCGCGCGGCTGAGCGCGCTCGTGCGCGACGGCACGCAGACCATCATCCTCTGCGACAACTCGGGTCAGGCCGAACGTCTCGAAGAACTGCTCGACCAGCGCAAGGAGGGCCGTTCCCCCGCCGCGCTGGTGATCGGCGTGCTCGCAGCCGGCTTTCTCATCCCGCCGCGCGGTACGCCCAACGGTCTGCGCGTCCTCACCGACCACGAGATCTTCCGTCGTGAGCGCCGCATCCGTCGCTCGCGCAAGTACGCGGCCGGCACGGCACTCGAACAGGTCACCGCGCTCAAGCCCGGCGACTTCGTGGTGCATCTCGAACACGGCGTGGGCATCTATCGCGGCATGACCACCGTGTTCCACGGCGAGGCGACCATCGAGGTCGCGGTGATCGAGTACGAGGGCGGCGACCGTCTCAACGTGCCGCTCTACCGACTCGACCAGATCGAACGGTATCGCGCCGCCGGTGACGTCTCCGACGACATGCCGCCGCCCAAGCTGCACAAACTCGGCGGCAAGAAGTGGACGGCGCAGAAGGAGCGCACTCGCTCGGCGATCCAGGAGATGACCGTCGAGCTGCTCGACCTGTATGCACGCCGCAAGATCGCGAATCGCGAATCACACTTTCCCGACGGCGCGTGGCAGAAGCAGTTGGAGAGTTCGTTCCTCTTTGAGGACACGCCCGACCAGCGAAAGGCCACCGACGACGTGAAGCGCGACATGGAAGGGGCCAAGCCCATGGATCGCCTGCTCGTGGGCGACGTGGGCTACGGCAAGACCGAGATCGCCGTGCGCGCCGCGTTCAAGGCGATTCAAAGTGGGCGACAGGTCGCCGTTCTCGTGCCTACCACCGTGCTCGCCGAACAACATGCGCGCACGTTCGGCGACCGCTTCGCCGATTTCCCGGTGCGCATCGCGGTGATGAGCCGTTTCCAGACTACGAAGGAACAGAACGCCGCACTCGTAGAGCTGGCCGAAGGCAAAGTCGATGTCGTCATCGGCACCCATCGCCTGCTCAGCCCCGACGTGAAGTTCAGCAAGCTCGGCCTGATCATCGTCGACGAAGAACATCGCTTCGGCGTGAAGCACAAGGAACGGCTCAAGCAGCTCAAGCTCGAGACCGACGTGCTCACGCTCACGGCGACGCCCATCCCGCGCACGCTGCACCAGTCGCTGGCGGGTCTGCGCGACATGACGCTGATGCAGACGCCGCCGCGCGACCGTTCGCCCGTGCTCACGTTCCTCGAGCCTTGGGACGACGGCCTCATCGAAGAAGGCATCGCGCGCGAGCTGGACCGCGGCGGGCAGGTGTTCTTCGTGCACAATCGCATCGAGACCATCCTCGCCGTCGCGGACCACATCAAGCGCGTGGTGCCACGCGCCCGCGTGGGTGTGGGCCACGGCCAGATGAAGGAACGCGAGCTCGAACAAGTGATGAAGCAGTTCGTGTCCGGCGAACTCGACGTGCTCGTGAGCACGCTCATCGTGGAGAGCGGCATCGACGTGCCCAACGCCAACACGATGTTCGTGAACCGCGCCGACCGCCTCGGCTTGGCGCAGCTGTATCAGCTGCGCGGGCGCGTGGGCCGCTCACACCGGCGCGCGTACTGCTACTTGATCGTCCCCGAGAACACCGACGAGGACGCCGAGCGCCGGCTGCGCGTGCTGGAGCATCACACCGAGCTCGGCGCGGGCTATCGCGTGGCGCTCAAGGACATGGAACTGCGCGGGGCGGGGAATCTCCTCGGGCCCGAGCAGTCCGGCTTTGTGCACGCCGTGGGCTTCGACCTGTACCTGCGGCTCCTCGACGAGACCGTGACCCGGATGATGCGCGGCGATGACGCGCCGCCCCCGCCGCCCACGGACGTCAGCCTCGACCTGCCTTGCTACCTGCCCGACGACTACATCGCGGCGCCGGAAGTGAAGCTCGACCTGTACCGCCGCTTGGGCGCCGCCCGCGAAGGCAACCAGGTGGACGCGATCCGTGACGAAGTCCGTGACCGCTTCGGCCCGCTGCCGCCGCCGGCCGAGGCCTATCTGGCCGTGGCCCGGCTCCGGCTGGCCGGTGCGCCCCTCGGTGTCGAGGGAATCCTGGTGCATGGCAACGAGGCCCGTGTTAACTTCCGCTCCGACGCGATTCCCCGGCTCAAGCCCCTCGCGGCCGCCTTCCGGGATGTCCAGTTCCAAGTGGACGTGCGTCGGGTCCAGCCCCTGTCGCTCAAGCTCACCCGGTTGGGGGGCGCGACGTTGTTGGACGGCCTCGTCCGGGCCCTGCGGACCATATCGCCCGATGCACGGTAGTAGGACTCCTCCCCCAAAGCTTACCCCGCAATGACTCGCACCCGAATTCTCGCCGCTTCGCTCGTCGCCCTGCTCGGCGTCACCGCCTGTGAGGGCTTCAAGGAAGCGATGACCGCCCACGTGGACGTGGTCGCTCGCGCCGGTTCGCAGGAACTCACCGTGAAGCGTCTGTCCGAGCTGCTCGGACCCACCGACGTGCCGCTCCGCGCCGATGCCATCCGCACCGTCGCGCAGCTCTGGGTGAACTACCAGCTCCTCGCGCAGGCGGGTGCCGCCGGTGACACGCTCGCCACGCCGGAGAATGCCGATGCCGGAATGTGGTCCGCGATCGCGCAGCTGCGCACGCGCAAGTTCTATGAAGGTATCGCCGCCACGTTCCCGGCCGCCGACGCCTCCACGTTCGAGAAGGCCTACAACGACGGCGCGCTGCTCGCCGCCGCGCACATCCTCCTCTCCAAGCAGCCCGAAGGCTTGGTCGCGGGTGTGAACGACTCCATCAAGAAGGAAGCCGAGAAGATCGCGGCGACCGTGACGGCGGCGACCTTCGCGTCGGTCGCGAAGGCCCGCTCGCAGGATCCGGGCTCCAAGGACAAGGGTGGCGACTACGGCGTGTTCGCGCCGGGCCAGATGGTGCCGGAGTTCGACGCCGGCATCCTCTCCGTGCCGCCGGGTGGCATCACGAAGGTGGTCGAGACGCAGTTCGGCTACCACATCATCCGTCGCCACACCTACGACGAGATCAAGGACCAGGTCGCGCAGCAGTATCCCGAGATCGCGAACGTCGTCGCCGAGAGCACGTACTTCGCGAAGCTCGAGAAGGACGCGAACGTCGAAGTGAAGCCGGGCGCCGCGCGCCTGGTGAAGGCCATCGCCGAGGACGTCGATGCCTACCGCACCGACAAGACCGTGATCGCCACCGCGCGTTCGGGCAACCTCGACGCCGGCCGCATGTCGAAGTGGATGGCCGCGTTCCCGCCGCAGTCGCGCATGCGTGCGAACGTGGTGCAGGCGCCGGATTCGCTGATCCCGATGTTCGTGCAGAACGTGATGCGCAACGAACTGCTGCTCCGCGCCGCGGACGAAGCGAAGGTGGGGCTCGACTCCGCGCAGATGGCCGAACTCCGCACCGCGTTCTACGGCGGTGTGATGACCGCGATGACGCGGCTCAACATCGCGCCGTCGCAGCTCGCCGAGGGCGGCGCTGACCTCGGCGCGCGCCAGAGCCTCGCCTCCTCGCGCATCGAGGAGTACATGGGCGGCATGGTGACCAACCAGCGCGAGTACGTCGACGTCGCCGAGCAGATCGTGCTCGTGCTCCGCGACAAGTACGAGAGCCGCATCGTGCCGGCCGGCATCGACCGTGTGCTCGCCGAGGCGACGAAGGTCCGTGCCGCCGCGGACTCGGCGCGCGCGGCGAACCAGCCGCCCACCGCCGTTCCGATGATGACGCCGCCCGCCGCGGCGCCGACCACGCCCCAGCAGCCCTGAGTAGACCGCGTTGACCCTGAAGACCTTCGTCCCTCTCGTCTCACTCGTGCGTCGCACCGCCCTCGTGGTCGGCGCACTCCTCCTCGCGCCGCTGGCCTCGGCCACGGCGCAGGGCGGACTGCCGTCCGGTCCCCTCAAGAACATCGAGGTCGACCGCATCGTCGCGATCGTCGGCAAACATCCCGTGTTGTTCAGCGAGGTGCTCGAGGCGGTCGCGTTCGCGCGTTCGCGCGGCCTGCAGCTTCCGGCCGACTCGGCGGGGCAGATGGCCGTCGCGCGCGAGATGCTCGGCAGCATCGTGGACAAAGAGGTTCTGCTGGCCGTCGCGAAGGACTACAAGATCGAAGTCGGTGAGTCGGATGTGTCGGAGAACGTCGAGCGCGAGCTCGAGCGCATCCGCGCGCAGTTCACGAGTGAGGATCAGTTCCGCACCGCACTCCAGCGCGAGGGCTTCGGCACACCCGAGGAGTACCGCAAGAAGGCCGTCGAAGGCGCGATCCGCGACGAGGAACAGCGTCGGGTGATCGACTCGCTCAAGGCCAAGGGCCGCCTCGCCCAGGTGAACGTCACCGAGTCCGAGGTGAGCGCAGCGTTCGAGAAGCTCAAGAGTCAGTTGCCGCCGCGTCCGGCCACGGTCGCGTTCCGTCAGATCGTCGTGAAGCTCACGCCGCGACTCGACAACGTGCTCAAGGCGCGCAGGGCGATCGATTCCATCCGCGCGGCGTTGGAGGGTGGCGCCGACTTCGACTCGGTCGCAAAGGCGCGATCGATGGACGAGGGCTCCGCGCAGATAGGCGGTGACTTAGGCTGGAACCGACGAGGCAAGATGGTGCCCGAGTTCGACCGCATGATGTTCGCGTTGTTGCCGGGTCGCATCTCGCCGGTGGTGGAAACAGAGTACGGCTTCCATATCATGCGCGTCGATCGTGTGCGTGCCGCGGAAGTCCGCGCGCGCCACGTGCTCATCATGCCCACTGTCGATTCGACCGATCTCACCAACGCCAAGCTGCGCGCGGACTCCGCGCTCGCGCTCTGGAAGGGCGGTCTGATCAGTCTCGACACGCTCATCGCCAAGTATCATGACCGCGATGAGGAGCGCACCATCCCCGAGGGTTTCCCGCGCGATTCACTGCCTGCCGAGTACCGCGTGGCGCTGAAGGATGTGAAGCCGGGCCAGTGGACGGGTGTGTTCGCGTTGCCTGACCGTCGCACCGGACTCAACAAGTGGGCGCTCGCGCAGGTGATCAGCGAGAAGCCTGCCGGTGAGTACACGCTCGAGGAGCATCAAGAGAACGTCCGCAAGCAGTTGCGCGAGGAAAAGTCCATCCGGCGCACGCTCGACAATCTCCGTCGCGAGCTGTACGTCTCGCTGCGACTCTAGCCGCGCCTCGCCGTTGTCGCGGCCGACGCTCACGCGGTGTGCCCGTCGATGACCCGGCCGACGCTCGCGATCACGCTCGGTGATCCCCGCGGCATCGGCCCCGAGATCGTGCGCGCGGCGCTCGCGACCCGGGCGGTCGCGAGCGCTGCCGATTTCCGGGTGCTCGGCCCCCCGGGTACGGGTGTGGATGTGACCGACGCGATCGGCGCGTGGGACGAGGGGGTAGGGGAGCACGCCGAGGCCTCACGCAGCACTGCCGCCTCACGCAGCGCTGCCGCCGACGCCGAACGCGGCGCCCGCGCCGGTCGCCTCGCCGGCCTCGCCATCGAACGCGCCGTGCAACTCGCGCAGCGCGGTGAAGTGCAGGGCATCGTCACCGCACCGATCGACAAGGCCGCCCTGCACGCCGGCGGCTACGACTTCCCCGGCCACACCGAGATGCTCGAATCACTCACCGGTGCCCCCACGGTGATGATGCTGGCCTCGGACAAGCTACGCGTGGTGCTCGCCACCACGCATATCGCCCTCCGCGACGTCCCCCGCGCCCTGAATCCAGACCGCCTCACCCGCACCATCCGCCTCACCCGCGAGGGCCTGCAGCAGAGCCTCGGCATCGCCCAGCCGCGGATCGCATTGGCCGCATTCAATCCCCACGCCGGCGATCGCGGACGGTTCGGTGATGAGGACGACACCCTGCTTCGTCCCATCGCCGAGCGCGAGGGCGTGGCCGGCCCGTTCCCTGCGGACACCGCGTTCGTGCGCGCCATGCGCGGCGAGTTCGATTGTGTGATCGCCCCGTATCACGATGTCGGAATGACGGCCATCAAGGTCGCGTCATTCGGTAAGGGCGTGAACATCACGCTTGGGTTGCCGTTCCCGCGCACGTCCCCCGATCACGGCACCGCACTCGATATCGCGGGGAAGGGGATGGCGGATGCGTCGTCGTTCGTTGAGGCTATTCGGGTGTGCCTCAGCATCGTGCTGCGCCGCGCCCCGTAACCGCGTTCAACACAGGGACACAGGGGGCACAGGGCTCACAGGGGAACTGCGATCACCACAGAGGGCACAGAGGACACAGAGCACGGCAGCTCAACCCGCACTTGGCCCGCCCCCCACGCATCAGCGCCCGGGCGGGCACTTTTTTGGGTTAACAACGCCCGCCCTTCCCGCTCCGCCGTCCCCTCCCCCCGCATCCCGCATCTACCCCGCGCCCCGTACCGTCGGTCACCCCGCATCGCCGT
>JADYYN010000093.1 GCA_020853635.1 Gemmatimonadaceae bacterium | reverse complement strand
GACCGGCGTGATCATCTCGGGCGGCAGGTCCTGCTTGTTGTACTGGATCACCAGCGGCACGGTGCGCGCGTCGATGCCCTGCTCGGCGAGGTTCGCGTGCAGGTCCTGCATCGACTCGATGTTCTCGTCGAGCTGCCGCGCCTGACTGTCGGCCACGAACACCACGCCGTCGGCGCCCTGCAGCACCAGCTTGCGCGTGGTCTGGTAGTACACCTGGCCCGGCACGGTGTAGAGCTGGAACCGCGTCGTGAAGCCCGAGATGCTGCCGAGGTCGATCGGCAGGAAGTCGAAGAACAGCGTGCGGTCGGTCTGTGTCGCGAGCGAGACCATCTGGCCTTTGCGGTCGCCCGGGACCTGCCCGTAGATGTAATGCAAATTCGTCGTCTTCCCCGACCGCCCGGGGCCGTAGTAGACGATCTTGCAGGTGATCTCGCGGGTCGCGTAGTTGACGAGGCTCACGGGACGGACCGGTGACGAGGAGCTGGGTGAAGGGTCATGCGCCCTTCCCGAACAGTGCAGCGAGATTGCGATTCAACTCGCGCTCGAAATCCTCCGCGAGCGCCGGCGGCACATCGGACGGTTCCGGCGCCACACTGTGCAGCGTGGCGCGCAGTTCATCGAGATACAGTTGCACGATTCCCAACGAGCTCTCCTCATCGAACACGGCCAGCAGCAGCAGCGGGACGCCATCGGCCATCTGCACCTGAGCAAGGTAGACCTGTCGCACCTTCCCTGCGTAGTGGAGGCCCCGGAACGGCGCCCCGTCGATCATCTTGCCCAGCAGGTCCGCCGAGGCGTTGATGCCCGCCGAGAGCGCACACGCCGTCTGCACGTCGAGCGACCGTTGGAACCCCACCTGTGACAGCACCTGCCCGCTCGTGTGCATGAGCACTGCGAGCTGCAGACGTGCGTCATCCACGAACCGCTTGAGCGGGACGTCGGCCCACCCGACGGTCATGGTATGACGCGTCACATCGCCTCCGCGCCGCGGAGCAGCTCCACCCGGAGCAGCCCCACGTTCACGCGCGGCTCGGCCACCGCCACGAGCAACAGCCCACCCTTGCCGGCCGCGAGCACACGCCCCTGCTCCGCCTCCAGCTCGAAGAACGACACGCCACCGAACCCCGCCGACTCCCCCGCGCGCCCCGCCTTGCGGTAGAGCGACGCCGTGAGTGCGGCGAAGGCATTGGTGTTCACGCCGATCTGTGCAGTCCCATCCACCACGATCCCGTCCTCTTCAGAGACGACGAGGCACGCGGTCACCCCGCGATGCCGCGTCACGGCGCTGATGATCGGCATGAAGGAACTCATGCGCGCCCTCCGAGCCACTCACGCGCCACGCCCAGGCAACGCTCCAGCGTGCGTCGCACGAATCCCAACGGCACATCCTTCGGCGCCGCCACCAGCACCGCGTACTCCTTGAGCGGCGCCATGGTGATGGTCGCCGCTTCGGTCTCGATCGCCAGCCGCGTCCAGCGCCCCAGCTTGAAGTGGCGCATCGCGCGCTCGGCTTCGTCGCTCACGCCCGACAAGTGCGCGCCGATCTCCGCCCCGAGATTGGTGCCCTCGGCCGTGAAGTACTCGCCGCCAGCGATCAGGCCTTCCTCGTCGAGCAGCAGCGCGACCTGCTTGGTGTCGTCGAGCACGATGTCGAACAGCCGCGCCGCCGAGTCACCGGCGATGTCGACTTCCGGATCGTACGGGTCCGGCAGCGGCGCGCTCGGTTCCTCGGCGATCGGCTCGGGCTCGGACAGCGGTTGCGCTTGCGGTTGCGGAGTCGGGGCGGGCGCCGGGGTCGACGCCTGCACCATCGGCGTCGCGAGCGGCGTCGGACGGATCAGCGGTGAGGCCTTGGGCGTCGGACGCATCGCGTTCACGGGGCCGGTCACACGCGGCGGGATCGCTTCGCTCGCCCGCTGCGGGTTGGCGACGACCTGCGCGATCACCCCGCGCACGGCCTCGAGCGCCGAACGCACAGTGAGATCGTGCGGGTCCTGCGCGGCCGCGCGCGAGAGATGGTCGCGCGCTTCTTCCAATCGCCCCTGCCGATAACACACCAGCCCAAGTCCGCGATGCGCGGTGCCGAACCCGGCGTCGAGTCGCAGCACGGTGCGCCACGAGGCCTCGGCGCGCGTCTCGTCGCCCATCGCGAGCGCGACACGAGCCACGAGGTCGTGTGCCTCGAGCCGCATCGGATGCCGCAACGCGCCGCGCTGCGCGACGCGCGCGGCATGCGCCAAGTCGCCGCGCGCGAGCAACGACTCGCCCAACGGCAGGAACACCAGGCTCGCGGGATCGGCCGCGAGGGCGTCGCTCATTGCGCGGATATCATCAACGGCCACTGGGGGCCTCCCGCGCGAGCACGTCGCGCAAGGTGATCGCCGCTTCGAGCCCGTCGCGGATCGCGGCGATGCCCAAGTAGCCCGGGTTGCTGCGCAGGAACTCCTCCCACACCGCGATGCCTTCGTTCAGATCACCGCGACGGAACGCGGTCGCACCACGCCGCACCGGCTCCGCCGAGAGGTCGATCGGCGTGAGCTTGGCCGCCGAGGGGTCGCGCGGCAGCTGGATCGTGCGCGACGCGCGCTCCGGCTGCTTAAGCCGGATCACGCCGGTGCTCACGAGGCCGTACGTAATGCGCGCCACGTCGAACTCGCTCATCGCCACCGTCGTCGCGATCGCGCGCAGGTCGTGTTCGCCGTCGATCAAGCTCAGCACCTGCCACTCCGTCGGCAGCAGGTCGAGCTGCGCCGGATGGTCTTCGTCGGGCGGTGTGAGGTACGGGATCACCGAGAGGTTCGGCACGCGGTCGGCGATGCGTGACCATTCATCGATGCGCCGCGCGCCTTCCATGAGCAGCGATTCGGTGGAGATCGGCACCGTCGCGTCGCGCAGGTCTTCGCCGTCGAGGCCTTCCTCGAACCGGAAGAACCCTTCGCGCCACGACATCAGCTCGAACACCACCGCTTCGATCTGCAGGCGCACCTGCCGCTCGATCTCCTTGCGCGTCACCAGACCAAGCGACACGAGGATCTCGCCCAAGCGACGCGAATCGCCCTTGAGCTGTTCTTCCTGTGCGCGCGCCATGTCGGCGTCGGTGAGCCGCCCTGAGCGCACGAGCAGGTCGCCCAGCCGATGCGGGTTGGAGCGGATCGACGCACTCACCACCTTGCCGTTCTCGAACAGCACCACGCCTTCGTTGTCGCGCAGTTCGGAGACCACGCGCAACGAACCCGTCTTCCGGCTCAGATCGAGCAGCTGAAAGACGTCATGGATGCCGAGCTCCTGGAGCGGACCTTCGATCGCCATCAGCCCTCCCCGCCCAAGTCGGGGGCGTCGCCGCCCTCGAGTCGATGCTGCACCTTGCGCGACTCACGGAACGCGCGGCGCGACCATTCGCTGTCCGGCGCCAGCGCCGCCACCTTGCGCCAGCTCGCCAGCGCCTCGCGGAACCGCTCGTGCGCCGCGAACAACATGCCCACATAGAAGATCGCTCCCGCGTGCGTCTCGTCGAACCGCAGGATGCGCTGGAACGCCACCGCCGCGTCGTGATAGCGCTCCTCCTCGTACAGGAGCTCACCCAACGCCAGCAGGCCTTCGAAGTTGTACGGGTCGCGCTCGAGGACCTCCACCAGCAACAGCAGCGCGTCGCGCGTGCGATGCCCGAGGCGGTACACCCCGGCGAGCGCGAGCGTCGCGTCGGCGTACGTCGGCACCGACTCCAGCGCGGCCAGCAACTCCTTCTCTGCCTCGTCGAACACACCGCGCTGCATGAGCAAGCGCGCGAGGTCATAACGCACCGCCGCGAAATCCGCGTCGAGCGTGAGCGCGTGCCGGTACGCCGCGATCGCCGCGTCGAGGTTGCCCAGCGTGCGCGTGATGTTACCGATGCCACGCAGCACATCGGCGCGGTTGGGCGCCACGCGGCGCGCATGATCCAGCGCCTCGAGCGCACGATCCGCATCGCCTGCCTCGAACCGCGCGGTCGCCACGAGCATCAACGCGTCCGGGTCATCCGGCGCGCGCACGGCCAACTGCTCGGCCACCACGCCCGCTTCTTCTCCGCGCCCGAGCATGAGCAGCGACTGGGTCTGACCACGCAACGCATCGATGTGTTCGGGGTCGCGCTCACGCGCATCCTCGAACCGCTCCAGCGCATCACCCCATGCGCCCTGCCGACCCAACGCCTCGCCGAGCAGCACGTTGCCGAGCACCGGGTCAGCGCCGCGCGCGAGCACGCGCCGCGTTTCCGCCATCGCGCGGTCGGTGAGGCCCTTCGAGAGGAAGTCGCCCGCCAGCCGGTACGGATCCGACTCCAGCGGCGGCGTGGTCTCCATCACCGGCGGCGCCAACTCGGTGAACAACGAGTCGAGCAGCGTGGGGTCGAACGTGAACGTCTCCACCTCGCCCGACATGCGGTGTTCGCCACCCAAATCCGGCACCACCGACAGATCAGGGTCCTCGTATTCGAGGTCGATCGCCAGCGCGAACTTCTGCGCCACGTAGTACGGGTCGAGCTCCAGCGCGAGTTTGGTCTCGCGCAGCGCCCCGTCGAAGTCGCCGAGGTTGGAGAGCGTGAAGCTCAGATTGTAGTGCGCTTCAGCGAACTCGGGCTTGGCCTGGATCGCACGCGCGAACGCCGTGCGCGCATCCTCGAACTTGCGCAGCTCGGCGAGCACCATGCCCACGCCGTTCCACGCCACCGCGTTGTCCATCGCCGACTCGAGCACCTGACGATACGCCTCGAGGGCGAGCTGGTAGCGACGGCCCCGCGTGAGCAACAGCGCGAGGTTGAGCCGCGCCTTCACGAAGTTCGCATCCACACGCAGCGCTTCGCGGAACGCGTCCACCGCGTCGTCCGCGCGCCCCGCATGGAACAACGCCACGCCGAGGTTGTTGCGCGCGAGCGCGTAACGCGCATCGATCTGCAGCGCGCGCTCGTAGCTCGCCATCGCTTCGCCGTGCTCGCCCGTCTGGTGCAGCGCCACACCGCGCTCGTTCCACAGCTTCGGACTGTCCTCGCGCTCGGCCAGCAGCGTGTCGTACAGTTCGATCGCCGGCTTGGGGTCCTTCTGAATGAGATGCAACTCGGCCATCGCCTGCATCACCAGCGCGCGGTCCTCACCCTTCTCGAGCGCGAGTTTGTACGCGCGCATCGCTTCGGTGATGTAGCCCTGCTGCCGGTACGCGAGGCCCAGCGTGTACTGCGCCAACGGCTCGCCTTCGGCGATGGCCATCTGCGCCTGCGACCGCCGTGCCTGACGGCCCGGCAGCAGCTCCTCGTACTTGCGCGGGTCGTACTGGTCGAGCGAGAGGTTCGCCTGCGCGCGGGAGAGCGAGGGGTTCAGCTGCACCGCGCGTTTGGCCGACACCGAGGCTTCTTCGTGCTGCCCCGTGTCGCCGAGCACGAACGAGAGCAGGAAGTGCGCGTCGGGATTGTCTGGATTCAGTTGGATCGCGCGCTTGAGCTCAGCCAAGGCGTCGTCGAACGCGCCTTGGTTGTACAGCACCTCGCCCACATAGAAGTGGAGCAGCGAGCTCTCCTTATCGAGCCGCAGCGCCGCGCGGAACCAATGCAGCGCATCGCCGAGCCGCCCGGTCGCCTTCTCCGAGAGCCCGAGCTGGATCATCGCGGCCACGTCCTGCGGACGCTGCGCGAGCAGTGCGCGGAACTCCGGGATCGCGTCGTCGTGCTGGCCGAGCAGCGCGAACGCGCGCCCGAGATCCCAGCGCGCGTCGCGGTCGTCCGGACGCACACGGATACGCTCGCGCAGCTCATGCACCCGCTGGTCGTAGTACCCCGTGTTGAAGTACGCGACCTCCAGGTTGCGCTGCGCGACCTGCATCTTCGGATCGAGCTCGAGCGCCTGCGTGAACGCGGCCACCGCTTCCTGATACAACCCCTTGTTGAAGTACAACACGCCGAGGTTGTTGTGCGCGCCGGCGTCGGAGGGGTCGATACGGCGCGCGAAACCGCGCAGGACCTCGCGGTCCCGTTCAGAGATGTGGGCGGTGAGTGGTTCGCTCACCCGACCCGGATCGCCTTGAGCATCGTGCGGAGACTCGGCGGGTCCGGCAGGAGCAGGAAGAAGCCACGCAGCTTCTCATCCTTGTCCTGCAGATGGAACTCGCTCTCCACACACACCACGAAGCTCGCGCCCTGCGCACTCGCCACGTAGGTCGAGGTGAGCACGGCATCACTCATATCGATCGCCAAGCTGGGCGGCGACGGCAGCAGCGTCATCTTGAAGAAGTCGGCGAGCGCGTTGAGATACGCCGCGCTCAGGATGTTGCCCGCTTCCTTGATCGCACTCTCTTCGATCCGCCCCAGCTCCGTCACCGGACGGCGCATCATGAGGCCGGCCACCTTGAGCGCGATCGGATGTGGGAACACGAGCAGCGTGAGGCCGGTGAGGTCGCCTTCCATCTTCATGAGCACCGCGGCCACCGGCTCTTCCGGCGGCGCGATCTGGTTCGGCACGTCATCGAGCGCCGACACGGTCAGCTGCGGCACGCTGATCATGATCCGCTGCTCCGTCATCTGCGAGAGCGCGGTGGCCGCATGCCCGGCCCCGATGTTGGCCACCTCGCGCAGCGCATCGAGTTGCGCGGCCGAGAGTGTGCGCAGGTCGTCGGACTGTGGTGCCGTCACAGGAGACTCCCGATGTCCACGATGAGCGCCGGCGCGCCATCGGCCAGGATGGTGGCCCCACTGAAGAGCGCGGTCGCGTCCCGCACCGCATCGAACGACTTCACCACGATGTCCTCCTGTCCGGTGAGCTCATCCACCACGAGTCCCGCGCGGCGGTCGCCGCGCTCGATCACCACGATCTCTTCCAGGCCCGTCGCCGTGCCCGGGAAGTTCACCACATCACGCAACCGCAGCACCGGCAACAACTCCTCACGCAACACCAGCACATCGCGCCCCTGCACCTGACGGATCGACGTCGGCGAACGCTCCAGTGTCTCGCGCACATGCGTGAGCGGCAACGCATACCGTTCGTTGCCCACCCGCGCCAACAACGCCCGCACGATCGCCAACGTCATCGGCAGACGGATCGTCACCGTCGTGCCTTTGCCCTCCGCCGTCACCACCTGCAACGTACCGCCGAGCCCGCGCACCTTCGACTGCACCGCATCGATGCCCACGCCGCGGCCCGACACGTCGGTCACCTGCTCCGCCGTCGAGAAGCCCGGGTGCGCGATGCACTGCAACATGGTGTCATCGTCCAGTCGCGTGGTGCCCGGCTCCACCATGCCGAGCTCCAGCGCCCGCTTGAGCACCCGCGCACGATCGATCCCGCGCCCGTCATCACGCACCACGATCATTACCGCCGAGCGATCGCGCTGCGCGGAGAGCGTGAGTCGGCCTTCGCGCGGCTTGCCCGCCGCTTCGCGCACATCCGGCCGCTCCAGCCCGTGGTCCACCGCGTTGCGCAGCAGATGCACCACCGGCTCGCCGATCTCGTCGAGCACCGAGCGGTCGAGTTCGATCTCCTTGCCCTCGATCGCGAACAACCCGTCCTTGCCGAGTTGCCGTGCGACGTCGCGCACGAGGCGCGGGAACCGGTCGAACACCTGGCCCACCGGTACCAGACGGCTCGTCATGATCTCCGACTGCAGGTCGCTGATCAGCCGCGTCGCGTCCTCCATCGCTTCCTGCAACGGTAACTGCGGGATGCCCGCGGTGAGCGCCTGCAGTCGCCCGCGCACGATCACCAGCTCGCCGATCAAGTTCAGCAGCGCGTCGAGCCGCGTGAGTTCGATGCGCACGTGTCGCGTGCGTGTGGGGATCGCGCGTTCGGCGGTCGCCGTGATCTCCGCGTCGCTCGCGCGACGCCCGAACGTGTCGCCGCGGTCCGACGCGCGCCGATTGAACGGCGCTGCGGAATCCGCCACGACCGGGCTCGCCGCACGCTGGTCCGCCGTGCCGGTGCGCAGCTGAGGTACGTCAGTCCGCGCGCCCGCACCCGGCTCGGCCGGCGCGTCCATCATCGCCACCGTCACCGACGCCACGTCACCCGCGCTGCGCACCGCGCGCTCCAGCTCCGCAGCACCGGCCGTGCTCAGCACACGCACCACGAACGTCTGCGGCGTTGTCGCGGCCTGCAGCGTGTCCACCGAGGGTTCCGTGCTCACCACCTCGCCGATCTCACGCAGTCGCTGCACCGCCATGAACGCGCGCACACCCGGCAGCAGCGTCGTGGGGGACTGCGTCACGGTGATCTGCGCACCGGGGCCGGCGGACGCACTCGCGCCCGACCCACTCGGCGTCGCCGCGGCCGCCGCATTCGGCACCGCGAACTCCGACGTCACCCGGAACGCATCGCTCGGTCGCACCACGCGGAACTCTGACGTCGACCGCCCACCCGCCACATCGTGCAGCCGCTCCAGCACGCGCTGCATCGCGGAGTTCATCGGCGTGTTCTCGGCCGCTTGCTCCACGCCGTCCTCCAGCGCATCCACCGCCGAGAACAGCGCGTCCATCAGGTCCGGCGAGAGCGTCTGATCGCCCGAGCGCACCTTGTCGAGCAGCGACTCCAGCTCGTGCGAGAACTCGGCGACGGCCGTGTAGCCCATCGTCGCGCTCATGCCCTTGATGGTGTGCACGCCACGGAAGATCGCATCCACCGGCTCGCGCGACGTCTCACCCTGCTCCAACGAGAGCAGGGCGCGATTGATCGCCGAGAGCTGGTCACGGCTCTCAGTGCGGAAGAGGTCGGCGTAGCGCGACGGGTCCACGAAGGGCGGCTCGGAGGGCGAAGAGCGGTGTCGGCTCAGCCGAGCACGCGCTGCACCGCCTCGAGCACGCGGCTCGGCTGGAACGGCTTCACTACGAAGTCCTTGGCGCCCGCTTGGATCGCCTCGACCACGAGCGACTGCTGTCCCATCGCGCTGCACATCAACACCTTCGCGCCCGGATCGAACTTCGTGATCTCGCGGACCGCGTCGATGCCGCCCATGTCGGGCATCACGATGTCCATCGTGACCAGGTCGGGGCGCAGCTGCTTGTACTTCTCCACCGCCTGCGTGCCGGTCTCGGCCTCGCCCACGATCTCGAAGCCCGCCTGCTGGAGGATGTCTCCGACCATCGTGCGCATGAAGATGGCGTCGTCACAGATCAAAACCGTCGGGGCCACGCGTTCCTCTTGTTGGATGGGGAAGTCAGATCGTCACCAACACCGACCGGCAGAGCGCGCCTGCGTCCATCAACAACGCAGGGCCATCAGCGAGTCGGACCATACCCGTCACCAGTCCATCGGCGGCGCGTGCAGCCTCCACCGGTTCTACGGTCGCATCGGCACTCGCTGCCACCGCGTGCACCAGGTCCACGCGCACACCGAGTGCGCGTCCCTCGTACTCGACGACGACCACCGACCCGCCCTCCGCCTCGGAGGCCAGGCCCAGCCGCTGCGCCAGATCCACCACGGTCAGCACCGTCCCACGCAGGTTCAGCAGCCCGAGCACCCAGACCGGCGCCCCCGGTAACCGCGTCACGTTGCGTGGTGAGACGATCTCACGGATCTGCACCAACTCCCATGCCACCGACTGCCCACCGACCTCGACTAGCAGGTACCGCGGAGCCCTTGAATCCCCGGCTGCATCAGCCGTTTGCTCTATAGAAGCCAAGGTATTCCAGGGGGTCGGGGTGGGCAAACAACTCCGGAAGCTCCGCCGCCGTGGTGAGTGAATGGCGGAGATCCGCCGGCAACGGGGAGCGCAGATCGATCTCCGCACCCGATACCGGATGCTTAAAGACGAGCCAGCAGGCATGAAGGAAATGCCGCTTGGGAGGAAGCCCGACTAATCGGCGTCCGCCCCCCCCGCCGTAAGTGTCGTCCCCCACCACCGGATGCCCCACGGAGGCCAGGTGAACGCGGATCTGGTGGGTGCGCCCGGTGTGCAGATGGCAGCGCAGCAGGTCGGTCGACTGGAACCGCGCCAGCCGGGTGAAATCGGTCCGCGCGCTGCGTCCCCCCTCGCGAACGGCGACCTTGGTGCGGTCGTTCAGGTCGCGGGCTAGCGGCTTGTCGACGGTCAGCGTCTCCCCATCCAGATGCCCCCAGCACATCGCCGCGTAGCGCCGGGTGATCTCGCGGGCGGCCAGCGCGGCACTCAGCACCCGCAGCGCCCGGGAGGTCTTGGCCACGAGCAGCAGCCCCGAGGTCTCCTTGTCGAGGCGGTGCACCAGCCCGGCGCGCTCCGGCGCCGCGCCAGGTGCCAACCCCTGGCCGCGCCCCATCAGCGCGTTCACGAGCGTGCCCGACCAGTTCCCTGGCGCCGGGTGCACCACCATCCCGGCGGGCTTGTCGACCACCACGATCTCGTCGTCCTCAAAGACGACCTGCACCGGGATCTGCTCCGGCAGCACCTCGCGGCCGGGCGGCGTGGGGATGCTGACCGCGATCTCCTCGCCGGGCTCCAGCCGGAAGCTCGCGCGCTCCGCGCGACCGCCCACGGTGACGTTCCCCGTGGCGATGAGCGTGGCCGCCTGTGTGCGGGAGTGCCCGATGAGTCGGGCGAGCGCGAGGTCGAGGCGGTCGCCCGCGACCTCGTCCGTGGAAAACGTGTAGCGGCCGGGCGAGAGCGGTTCGGTCACGACTGGGTACCCCTCAGGGGTCCTTCGATGGCTCTGGCTCGTTCCAGAAAACAATGGTGAGCAGGATCGCGCCCGTGCTCACCGCGATGTCCGCGATGTTGAACGTGGGCCAGCGCCACGCGCCGACACCCACATCGAGGAAGTCCACCACGCCGCGCGCCGAGGTCAGCCGGTCGACGAGGTTGCCGAGCGCGCCGCCCGAGACGAGCGCGAGCGCCCAACTGCGCCACCGCGCATCGGGAGGACTCGCGAGGAACAGGCGCCACATCACCGTCACGGCGACGAACGTGAGCACGATGAAGATCCACCGCGACCACGGCCCGAGGTGCAGCCCGAAGGCCGCCCCCGGGTTGTACACGAGCGTGAAGCGGAACCACTCGCCGAACACCGGATGCGGCACGTGCGCCGGCGAGAGCCGGTCGACCGCAAGCAGTTTGGTGAACGCATCGGAGAGCACCACCGTCAGCACCACTCCGAGGAACTGCCGCCATGTCAGCGCACGGGGGCCCGAGTACGGCTCACTTCTTTCCATCTTCCTCTTTCTGCTTGCATTCGATGCAGTAGCGCGCATGCGGCAGCGCGTCGAGACGGTCGAACCCGACCTCTCCACCGCAGCTGTGGCACTTCCCGAACTCCTCGGGCTGGCGATACAGGCGACGCAGCGCCTGATCGACGTGCCACAGGAAGCGCCCTTCCTTCGAGGCGAACAAGAACGCCTTCTCGCGCTCCATCGCGTCGGTGCCCTGATCCGCCATGTGGAACGAGTACGCGCTCAGGTCGCCGTCGGCGCCCTGCGGCGTGTTCCCGAACGTCTCGTCGTAGTGGCCGAGCTCCTTGAGCACACGTTTGCGCTCGTCCATCAACCGCTTCTCGAAGTACGCGATCTGCTTCTTCTGGAGCGGCTTGAACTTCTTCTCGCCACCGGGGGTCGGGGTCGCCATCGTCAGCTGTCCTTGGAAAGGGCGATACGTGCGGTCGGACCGTCCAGCTCCACCTCGGCCTCGGCCTGCCACGCGATTGACGCGGGGAACACATCGGCGATGATGCACTCCCGCGCGAGGACTTCTCCTGCGATCCACTGCTGGTGCGACTGCACTGCCTCCTGCACCTCTGCCGGCGCCGCGATCGCGAGCCGGATCCTGTCACTCACCGCGAGCCCCGACTCCTTCCGGAGCCGCTGCACACGCGAGACGATCTCACGCGCCATGCCTTCGGCGCGCAGCGCCGGCGTCACCGCCGGGTCCAGCGCGACCGACATGCCGTCACCCTGCTGCACGACCATCGACGTCGATGCCTTCGCCGTGATCGCCACGCGCGACGCATCGAGCATCAACGCCCCATGCCCGGGCACCTCGATTGAAACACTGCCACCCTGCTCGATGGTCCGCAGCTCGGTCTGGCCCAAACCTTCCACCAGCGGCTTCGCGGTCTTCATCGCCGCGCCGAGCACCTTGCCGAGAACGGGGAAGTTGGCCTTGCCTTCGAGCTTCACCCAGTCGGCGGCGGAGTCGGCGAAGGTGACCTGCTTGATGTTGAGTTCGGCGGCGACGAGCGGCGCGATCATGTTATGCCACGAGGCGTCGAGCCCCGGCACCACACAGGTGAGCGCGCCGAGCGGCTGACGCACCTTGATGCCGGCGGATTCGCGGGCGGCGCGGCCGAGCGTGGAGAGTGTACGAGCGGCCGTCATTGCCGCTTCGAGGGCCGCGTCCGAGCTCTGACGCTCACGCCGGTACGGCGCCATATGCACCGACGTTCCGACCAGCTCCACATGCATCCAATCGGAGATGAACGGCGCGAACGGCGCGAGCAACCGCGTCGTCACCGTCAGCACCTCATGCAGCGTCGCGAACGCCGCACGACTGTCCGCGTTGTCCACTTCATAGAAGCGGCTCCGCGACAACCGCACGTACCAGTTCGCGACATCCTCGCTCACGAAGTCCATCAGCACACGTGCCGCCGCGGTCGCATCGAACCGCGTGAGCGTCGCATCCACTTCGGCTTCCACCGACGCGAGCCGCGACAACACCCACCGATCCAACACCGGCCGATCCTTCACCGCCGGATCCGCCGCACTCGGCGCCCACCCGAAGTTCGCGTACTGCGCGAAGATCCCCGAGTACACGTTCCGCAGCGTCACCAGGAACCGCCCCGCCGTCTCGCGGATCACCGATTCGTCGAACCGCCGCGGCACCCACACCTGCGAGCTCGCCATCAGGAAGAGCCGCACCGCGTCCGCACCATGTCGCGTCATCACGGCGCGTGGCTCCACGGTGTTGCCCTTCGACTTCGACATCTTCTGGCCGTTCGCGTCCAGCACTAGGTCGTTCACCACCACCGCGCGATACGGCGCTGCCTTGCCGGTCACATTGTTCGGCAACGCGTCGCCCAAGCCGGTCGCGATCGCGAGCAGCGAATAGAACCACCCACGCGTCTGGTCCACGCCCTCGGCGATGAACTCTGCGGGGAAGTAGCGCGCCACCTTCTCACGACTGCCGGCCTTCGCCGGGTAGCCCCACTGCGCGAACGGCATCGAGCCCGAGTCGAACCAGGTGTCGATCACTTCGTTCACGCGACGCATCGTGCCCGTGCCGCTCTTCGCAGGCCAGCTGTACGTGTCGACGTGCGGCTTGTGCGGATCGAAGTCGGCGCCCAACTCGCGCCCCACCTTCGCCGCCAACTCCGCGTACGAGCCAATGACTTCGATCTCGTTCGGGTCCGCATCGTTCACCCACACCGGCAACGGCGTGCCCCAATACCGATCGCGCGAGATCGCCCAATCGATGTTGTTCTCCAGCCAGCTGCCGAATCGCCCGGCACCGACCTCGGGCGGATTCCAGTTCACATCGGCATTGCGCGCCATCATCTGGTCGCGATACGCCGTGGTGCGCACGAACCAGCTCGACCGCGCGTAGTACAGCAGCGGCGTGCCGCAGCGCCAGCAGTGCGGATAACTGTGCACGAACTTCTGCGCCTTCCACAGCTGGTCGCGACGCTGCAGCTCCTCGATGATCAACGGGTCGGCGTCCTTCACGAACTTGCCACCCACGAGCGGCATGCTCGCCGGGAACTCACCGCGCGCGTCCACCGGGTTCACGAATGCCAACCCGTGGCGTTTGCCCGCCGCGTAGTCGTCTGCACCGAACGCCGGCGCCATGTGCACCACGCCCGAGCCATCGTCGGCCGAGACGAACTCCTCGGCGACGATCACCTCGCGCTGGCCTTCCTCCGGATACGCGATCCAATCGAGCGGGCGCCTGTACTTCATGCCCACGAGCTCGCTGCCCGCGAACGTGCCGACGAGATCCCAGCGCTCGGTGTAGTCCGCGCCGAGCACCGCCCCCGCCCGCGGCTCGGCGAGGATGATGGTCCAGTCGCTCACGTTCTTCTTGCGGAGCTCCACGTACGTGAGCGTGGGGTTCACCGCGAGGGCGACGTTGGAGACGAGGGTCCAGGGGGTCGTGGTCCAGACGATGATTCTACGACGAACTGCAGTTGTGAGCTCTGAGCTATGAGCGGTAAGTAACGGCGATGCGGGGACACCTGCCACCAGATCGAGCCCGACGTACACCGACGGATCCTCGACATCCTCATACCCCTGCGCCACCTCGTGCGACGACAACGCCGTCCCGCAGCGCGCGCAATACGGCAGGATCTTGTGGCCCTTGTACAGCAGCGATTTGTCGAACAGCGTCTTGAGCGCCCACCAGACGCTCTCCACATACTCGTTCGAGTACGTGATGTACGGGTCGGCGTAGTCGAGCCAATAGCCCATGCGCTCGCTCACCGACTCCCAGTCGCCCTTGTACGTCCACACGCTCTCGCGGCAGCGCCGGTTGAACTCCGCGACGCCGATCCGCTCGATGTCCTGCTTGCCCGAGATGCCGAGCTGCTTCTCCACCTCGATCTCCACCGGCAGACCGTGTGTGTCCCAGCCCGCTTTGCGCGGCACATGGTAGCCCAGCATCGAGCGATGCCGGCAGAACAGATCCTTCACCGTGCGCGCGAACACGTGATGGATGCCCGGCTTGCCGTTCGCCGTCGGCGGGCCTTCGTAGAACACCCACGGCTCCGCATCCGCGCGCTGCGCCTGCGACGCCGCAAACACGCCGTCGCGCGTCCACCGCGCCATCACGTCCTGCTCGAGATCGTCCGCGCTCCATTCGGCGGGGATCTGTCGGAACTTGCGCGTAGCGTTCATCGTGGCGCTCATGGCATCCGCTCCAGCACGCCGCGCACCAGCGCCGTGAGGTTCGGCTCCGCCTTCGCCGCCACCGCGAGGATCTTGGTCAACGAGGCTTCTTCGAGCGCATCAGGCAAGCACATGTCCGTGATGATCGAGCAGCCGAGCACCTGCATTCCACCCTGCACCGCCACGATCACCTCGGGAACCGTCGACATGCCCACCACATCCGCGCCCATCGAGCGCAGCATCCGATACTCGGCGCGTGTCTCGAGGTTGGGCCCCGAGACCGCCACATACACACCTTCGCGCAACGTGATGCGCTGCTCGTTCGCCACCGCGCGCGCGAGTTCGCGCAGCGACGGGGCGTACGCCGCACTCATGTCCGGGAAACGCGGCCCCAGACTCGCCTCGTGCGGCCCGATCAGCGGATTGTCACCGAGCAGGTTGATGTGATCCGCGATCAACATCAGATCACCCGCCGCCCACAGCGGATGCATGCCACCACAGGCGTTCGACACCACCAGCGTCGTCGCCTCCAGCGCGCGCATCACGCGCACCGGGAACGTCACCTGCTGCAGCGAATAGCCTTCGTAGTGATGGAAGCGCCCCTGCATCGCCACCACGCGCTTGCCGCCCAGCGTGCCGAGCAGCAGCCGTCCGTGATGCGACTCCACCGTGGAGAGCGGGAAACCGGGGATCGCGTCGTAGTCGATGCTGCAATCCACCGTCATCGCCGCGGCGAGCCCACCCAGTCCTGTGCCGAGGATGATCGCGACCTGCGGCACCAGCGCCGAACGCGCACGCACTGCCGCGACCGCATCTGCAATCGCAGTCGGCGTATGCAATTCTGATCCTCGCACGAGAACGGCGTTCACGTACCCACGCTCACCGATACCGACCGTCATCGAGATCGCTCGGCGGTTCGGCGATCACCACCGCGGGTTCGACCACCGTCGCGGGCGCGGGGACCCGCATCGGTGCCGCCGCAGCCGCGGCATTCGCCGCCAACCGACGCTCCACCGCTGCCGACGCATTGATGAACGGCCGCTCGGCTTCGGACGCCGCCACTTCGGCGAGATGCCGCTCGGCGAACATCTTGAGCTGCGCGAGATAGGCGCGCCGCGTGCGATCGAGCTGCTCGATCTCCTGCAGCAGTGACGCGATCTCCTCCTGCGCCGCCGCCCGCAACCGCGCGCCCTGCTGCTCGGCTTCCTGCAGGAAGATCTCCGCTTCACGCTTGGCCTGCGACTTCACCTCGTTGCGCAGTTCCTGCGCCGAGATGAGCGCTTCGTTGAGCGCGCGGTCGCGCTCGCGGAACGCGCGCAGCTGCTCGTGGAAGTTGCGCGCCTTGTCCTCGAGCTCGAGGTTCGAGCGCATCAGGCGCTCGATCTCGTCGGCGACCTGTTGCTTGAACTGATCCACGCGTGCGCGGTCGTAGCCACGCATCACCGTGGCGAACTCGTAGCGCCGCACATCGACTGCGGTCAGATGAAACGCGTCGTCTTGTTCCATTCGCCTACTCCCTGGCTCCGAAGAGGATCGTCCCGAGACGCACGAGCGTCGCGCCTTCCTCCACTGCCAGCTCGTAGTCTCCCGACATCCCCATCGAGAGCTCCGTGACCGGCAGTCCTGCCGCGCGCAGCACATCCATTGCCGCACGCGCCCCCGCGAACACCGCACGGAGCTCCTGCTCCGCCGCGTCGAACGGGGCCATCGTCATCACACCCTGCACCTGCAGTTCCTGCATAGCCGCCAATCGGTCCGCGAGTGCCGCCACCTGCGCGGGTGCGAACCCGCCTTTGCTTGCTTCGCCTGAGATGTTCACCTGCACCAACACCGGCACCGGTCGGCCGAGCTTTGCACCCACCGCCTGCACCGCATCCACCAGCGAATCGCGATCGAGCGCATGGAACAGATCGAACCGCGCCAACGCCTTCGCCTTGTTCGACTGCAGGTGCCCGATCAAATGCCAGCGCAGGGCGTCACCCACGGCTGCCGACCCCGCCAGCGCGTCCTGCTTCTGCGTGGCCTCCTGCACCTTGTTCTCACCCACATCGGTGATGCCCGCCGCCCACGCCGCCTCGACCGCCTCAGGCCCGTGGGTCTTGGTCACCGCCACTAAACGCACCGTTTGGCCGTGCCCGCCCCGCTCGACCGCGTGCGCGATCCGCCCGCGGACCTCGGTCAACCGCTCGAGCAGGTCCGGAAATGCCATAACATGTGAAATTACCGGACGTTAGGTCGTGGCGAAAGGCCGCCGAAAGCCGTACCGCCGCCCGCGTGAGGCACGCGGACGGCGGCGGAAAAGGCCTTGGTGGCGCAGCGCGCGCTAGAACGGCTTCGACAGGCGGTACCGGACCACGCCGGGCATGTCGTCCGCGTCGCGCTCCAGCACCCAGAGTTTGTCGCCGTCCGCTTCCATGAACATCGCCGACGCCGGCATCTGCACTCGGCCGAGGAACGTGCCTGCGGGCGAGAACACCTCGTACGCCGTGCGGTCGCGATAGAGCGGAGGCCGCGGACGCCCCTCAAGCACCGGCCCGCGCTCCGCGTCCGGGATCCGCTCCGACGGCGTCGACACCGCCACCCAGATGCGCCCGTCGCGCGCCACATGGAACATGCGGATCGGCGGCTTCACCTTGGGGATCTCCGGCCCCTGCCAGACCCACGCCGGATCGGTGCCTCTCAGGTTCCGTGTGATGCGCTCCTGATCCCAGGCACGTTCGTCGTCCGGCACCGGAACCTCCGGCGCATCGCGAACAATGCGCACGCCGCGCCCCGGGGCGCTGATCTCGAGCTCGTACGTGTTCGTCGCCGACGAGACGAAGAAGCCGTGCGGATGCCAGGCCCAGAGGAACCGTGCGGCGTGCAGCGGGCCCGTCTGCGAGGTGCCGCCATCCTTGCTGGCCGTGTAGTAGATGCGCGTCACCGGCAGGTCCGGCGCCACGAGTGAGTCACGCCACTGTCCACCGTCCGCCAACCGCACCAGACCCATGCGCCCGAGGATATCACCGTCCCGCCTAGGCGTCACAGGCCGCACGAGGTAGAGCGTTCCCGAGGTATCCGTGCGCACGCCGTCGTTGGTGCTGAATCCGGCAGGCACCACCCAGCTGTTCTGGAACTCGCCATCGGCCGAGAAGAAGTTGAGCCGCGCGTTCGTGGCATCGAGAATGGCGAGGCGATCGTCCCGCAGGACGACCATGCCATTGTCTCGCTCAAACTCCCCTGGACCACCACCCTTCCGCCCCACCACCTTCTGCATCGCGCCGTCGGCGCCGAACAGGAACAGCCGCTTGCCGGGATCATCGAAAACATAGAGTCGCCCATCCCGCGCCACGTCGAACTCGTACACCTCTGAGAAACTCGACGTATCCTCGGCGTCAGGCTGGATGCGCAGTTCTTCGATCACGGTGCGCACCGCCGCGTCCGGGACCGCGCCAGCCGTGCGCGCGATCAGACTGTCGGGCTTGGTGCTGTCGATGACCGTCGTGAGGCCAGCGCTCGATTCCTCCACGCGGGCTTCATTGCCGCAGGCGAGGGAGAAGACGCAGCACAGGACGAGAGCGCGGGCGGGTCGCATACGTGAAGGCTCCGATGGGTGGGACATCGAGTCTGTGACAACCTGAGTTGCGGAAGCGTTGCCGAACGGGAAGCGCCGATCAGCCCTCCCCGCTCCGACGCTCCCGCGCCAGCAAGAACGTCCGCAGTTCCCGCTCCGACATCATGCGTCGCAGCGTGCCGTTGAACGCCACCGACACCACCTCGCGCTCCTCCGACACCACGATCACCACGGCGTCGCTCTCCTCGCTCAAGCCGATCGCCGCGCGATGCCGCGTGCCGAACTGCTTGTCGAGCGACGCCGACGACAACGGCAGGATGCACCCCGCCCCCACCATCCGGTCCCCGCGCACCACCGCCGCGCCATCATGCAGCGGCGACGCCGGCGTGAAGATCGCTGTCAACAACTCGGCCTGCACCTCGGCATCCATCGCCGTGCCACTCGCGATGAACCCCGAGAGCGACACGTCCCGCTCCACCGCGATGATCGCCCCGAAACTCCGCCGTGCGAGCCGGAACGCCGTATCGGCGAGTACCGCCGCCGCTTCGTTGCCCTCTTCGCGCCGCGTCAGCCAGCCCATGCGCCGCCGCCCGAGGTTCGCCAGCGCCGCCCGCAGCTCCGGCTGGAACACCACCACCGCCGCGAACACACCATACGTGAACGCCAGCCCCAGCAGCCACGTCACCATCGTCAACTTCAGCAACCACGCGGCCGCATATGCGACAACGAGCACCACGATCCCTGCAAGCATCTGCAGAGCACGGGTGCCCGAGATCAACAACAGCCCACGATACAGGATGAAAGCAACAAGCGCGATCTCGAAGAGATCGCGCCAGCCGAAGGTGAAGAAGGTGCTGGTCACTTCACGCGGGAGACGGCTCCGGCCCACCGATCATCGGCGGCAACACCCGGCGTGCTTCAGGACTCGGCGCCACCACCTTCTCCGCCGGCATCATCGAAGGCGGCTCCTGCCGCGGCGGCAACGATTCCCCGCGCTCGAGGAACGCGATGTCCTCACGCGACAACGTCTCACGCTCCAGCAACGCATTCGCGATCCGATCGAGCAGGTCGCGGTGCGTCGTGATCGTGTCCATCGCACGGTTGTACGCCGTGTTGATCACGCGCGAGACCTCGTCGTCCACCTGCTGCGCCGTGCGCTCCGAGACTTGACGACGGCTCGTGAGCTCGCGCCCCAGGAACACTTCCTGTTCATTGTCGCCTACGAGGATCGGGCCGATCGCATCAGACAAACCCCACTGGCTCACATAGCGACGTGCGATGCCCGTCGCCTGCTGGATGTCACTCGCCGCGCCGGTCGTCACGTGCTCACGTCCGAACACCAGCTCCTCCGACACACGGCCACCGTACGCCATCACGAGACGCGCTTCGATCTGCTCGCGCGTCACACTCACCCGGTCATCCTCGGGCAACGTGAACGCCAAGCCTAGCGCACGCCCACGCGGCACGATGGTCACCTTGTGCAGCGGATCGTTGCCCTTCACGCGGATCGCGCACACCGCATGGCCGGCCTCGTGAAACGCCGTCAACCGGCGCTCCTCCTCGCGCATCACCAACGACTTGCGCTCGGCGCCGAGCATCACGCGGTCCTTCGCGTCCTCGAAGTCCACCTGATAGATCTTGTCATGGTTGCGACGCGCGGCCAGCAGCGCGGCCTCGTTCACGAGGTTCGCCAGGTCCGCACCTGCCATGCCCGGCGTACCGCGCGCGAGACGATGGATGTCCACGTCATCGGCCAACGGCTTGTTGCGCACGTGCACCTTCAGGATGCCCTCGCGACCACGCAGGTCGGGCGCATCCACCACGATCTGGCGATCGAAACGGCCCGGGCGCAGCAACGCCGGGTCGAGCACGTCCGGACGGTTGGTCGCGGCGATCAGGATTACGCCGTCGTTCGACTCGAAGCCGTCCATCTCCACCAGCAACTGGTTGAGCGTCTGCTCGCGTTCGTCATGCCCACCGCCCAAACCGGCGCCGCGGTGACGACCCACGGCGTCGATCTCGTCGATGAAGATGATGCACGGCGCGTTCGCCTTGCCCTGCTCGAACAGATCGCGCACGCGCGACGCACCGACGCCCACGAACATCTCCACGAAGTCGGAACCCGACATCGAGAAGAACGGACGTCCCGCTTCACCGGCCACCGCACGCGCGAGCAGCGTCTTGCCGGTGCCCGGCGGGCCCACCAACAGCGCGCCCTTCGGCAGACGGCCACCGAGCTTGGTGACCTTCTGCGGATCCTTCAGGAACTCGATGATCTCGCGCAGCTCCACCTTCGCTTCGTCCGCGCCCGCCACATCGGCGAACGTGACCTTCGGCGTGTCGCCCGAGAGCAGCTTCGCCTTGGACTTGCCGAACGAGAACGCCTTGTTGCCGCCAGCCTGCATCTGACGGAACAGGAAGATCCAGATGCCGAGGATGAGCACCCACGGCAGCAGACTCACCAACACCGTCAGCACACTCGGGCTCGGCTCCTCGGCGCGGATGGCGACCTGCTTCGCACGCAAGCGCGCGAGCTCCTGCTCGCTGTCCGCGATGGCGAAGAGCGTCTTGAAGTTCTTGACCTCGCGTCCCTTGATCAGGATGCGGCTCTTGAACTCGCCCGTCACCTGCTTGCCACCGACGATGGTGACCCGCGCGATGTTGTCGGCTTCGAGTTGCTGGTCGTAGACGGAGACGTCGACCACCGTGGACTGTTCGCTGTTGCGCATCGCGAACTGGATCAGCACGACGGGGACGAGGAAGGCGATCAGCCAGAACGAAAGCGTCCGGGAGAATCGCCCGATGCCTCCGGGCTTCTGCGGGGTATTGGCGGCCATGTTGCTCCCTTACTGCAGGCTGGCGACGTAGGGCACATGACGGAAATCCTCCGCATGGTCCAGTCCGTAGCCGACGAGGAATTCGTGCGGCGCATCGAATCCGATGAACTTCACCGGGTGATGCAACTCAGTGGCGATCTTCTTGTCGAGCAGGGCACAGATCTGGAGCGACTTCGGCTTCCGCTCCGCGAGCAGCGTCATGAGCTTCTGCAACGTGCGCCCGGAATCGACGATGTCTTCTACGAGGAGAATGTGTTTCCCCTCCAAAGTTGTTTCCGGATCATACACCAGTCGCACATTTCCGGACGACACCGTGGCGTCGCCGTAGCTCGACGCGACGAGGAAGTCGACGTGCAGCGGACGTTCGATCTCGCGCACGAGGTCGGCGAGGAAGATGAAGCTCCCCTTGAGCAGTCCGAGCACGAGCAGGTCGCCATCGGGATACGCCGCCGTGATCTCCCGGCCGAGTTCCTGAACGCGACGGGCGATCTGCTGCTCGTCGAGGGCGATACGCTTGACGGCGCGGCCTTTGAGGCGCGGGTCGGCGACAGGTGCGGTCATTGATACAATATATAGCCGGGAGCGGCAGGGGGCGTTCCCCGGAGCACGAAAGTGGCCCGGGTGCGTGAGATAGCCGCTCCACCGGCCAACTGGATCTCCTGCCCGGCGACCGACCTTGGCGCCCAGTGCGAGGCCCGTGTGATCCCGCGCCGGTCCATCACCACGCCGGCGCGCGCCGCCACCGCTGGCCACAGCACCGCCCACGCATCCGACGCGAGGTCGATGAACGGCGCCGCGTGCAAGACCACCACGCGCGACGGCTCCGCTG
>JADYYN010000092.1 GCA_020853635.1 Gemmatimonadaceae bacterium | reverse complement strand
GCTGGGATTCCAGTGCCCGGCAGAGGCGTACGACAAGGCTGTTGCTTCGATTACCTGATTCTACCTTACCCCCGATACCTATGGCAGACCTGTCGCTCTTCATCGATGCGGTCACTCGCGGTGACCTCGGGACGGTAACGGCCATGCTCGCAGCCGACCCCGGGCTCGCCCGGCGTTCGGACGCCGAGGGCGCGACTGCGCTGCACCACGCTGCTTTCGCCGCGCAGCACGCGGTGGTCGACGCACTGTTGGCCGCCGGCGCCGACCTGAACGCACGCGACGGTGCGCACGGCGCGACGCCGGGTGGGTGGGCGCTGCACCGGCTGCGCGAGCGGGGCGCGCTGCTGGCGGTGGAGATCGATGACGTGCGGTTCGCGCTTGACCGGGGCGACGACGTGTGGGTGCGGCGGCTGGTCACCCGGCACGCGGCGCTGAAGAGCGCTCGCGACCACGACGGCCGCCCGCTCGCCGCGCACCCGCGGGTCAGGACGGTGCCGGAGCTGGCGGCGCTGTTCGCTTCCGGCGACCGCCAACCTACCGAGTAGCCACTACTCGCATCTCCAGACCATCCTTCACCCGAAGGCGGATGTCGCGGGTGGCCGCGAAGTCGTTGAGCGGATCGGCGCCGAGTGCGAGGAAGCTGGCTTCGTAGCCTGGCTGCAGCCTTCCAAGCTTCCGCGTGGGGAACAACGTATTCGCGCAGGCGGCGCCCCAGACATTCAGCAGTTCGGCATGGCTGAACACACCGAGTTCCCGCAGATGGTCGATCTCGACGCTGCTGGTCTGTCTCGTCTCGTCGCTTCCGGCAGCCAGCACGACTCCGGCCTGCCGCAGGAGGCGGAGATTCTCGATCTGCGCGGCGCGCATCGCGCGATAGTTGGTCGTGTCGCGCTTGCGCGCCGGACGCTCAATGAGCACCGCCGTCGTGATCACACGCACGCCGCGCGCAGCGGCCAGGCGTGCGTCGGCCGCTGCGATGCGAGCCGGCGAGTCGTTCCCGGGGAGGTGTGCGATGACGTCCACGCCCGCCTCGACCGCGACATGGAAGTCGTGTGCGCTCTCCACATGGGCGAAGACCCGCAGTCCCTGCCGGTGCGCGCGTTCGACGATCGGCGGCACGAGCGTCGGATCGAGCCCCTTCTGCCCGAAGTAGGTCGTGTCGCGCTGTCGGCGCTGAAAGTCCTCGGACCAGAGCAGGAAGATCTTGATGCCGTCCGGCCGCAAGCCGACGATCTGCGGCCACTTCCGATCCAGGTCCGCGAGGGAGTCGACGACGAAGTACGAGTGATCGGCGAGCGACTGCCGCGTGAAGCCAGGGTACAGCCCTCTATCAAGTAAGGACTCGCGAAGACGGATGGGATGCCCGCCCGTGGCCGTCAGGCCGCCGTTCAAGAAGATCGCGTCGACGCTGCGGGGGGTGTTGTAGGTGTGACGAATCGGATCAGTCAGCGCCGGCAGATTGGAAAGCACCCCGACATAGAAGATGCCCTCGCGGAGGTACTGATCGATCGCCTCCTGGTTCCCGTCGGCACTACCCAAGTTGTGGTTGTGTGCCTCGCAGAACGGCGGCACGAGGAAAGCACCGGACAGGTCCACGGTGCGGCTCGCCGTCGCCGGATCTGCGTCCACGAAACGCCCGCCTTCGACGACGAGCGCCCGCTCGACGAAGGTCGAGTCGTCGAGGACTCGCGCGTTGATGAAGGCGATTCGGTCGGTACTCGCGGCGCCCGTTCCCCGAGCGGCGCAGGCGACCGCGAGTGCAACAAACGCGATCAAGGTGGTCCTCAACGGGACGCTCCTTTTGTAGCGTGGGCCGACGACGCGAACGGACACTGACAGCAGAAGTGACGGGACCGCAACCGTTTGCGACGAACGCTCGGCGGAAGATGTCGCGAGTTCACCAGGCGCAGTGGGCCAATGGGGCGAGCCGTCGTGCGAACACCGCCAACCGTTCTTCCCTATCCGCAGAACGACGCATGCAGCCGAAGCACACGTCAGCGGTACGGGCCTGGGTGCATGCGGGTTTCATTGCCCGTGGCGATCGGCTCGCGGTCACCGTCGTCCGATTCGTCCCACAGGATAAACCCTTCAGGCCTGCCGGCCCATCTCACCCGCATGGCCGCATCAATATCGGTAGCATCCTCGCTCCTTCGGTCGCGGCACGCGGAGCTCGTTCTCGCTGCTGCGCGCCTTGCACTCATACTTCACGGGGTGTGCGCATCGACGCTCGCAGCGCAGGCAGAGCGCCAGTCCGGATGGGAGCTCGCGCCCATTCCTCGTGCGCGCCAGTTTGCTGACTGCGTCGCTGCGGCATCCGGCAGCCGACCGTGCCGACTTACCACACCCCCCGCGCTCGCCGATGTTCGGGCCCGGCTCGAGCGTGAACAAGCTGCGATATGGGCGACTGCAGACACCGTGCACGTGCTCTATCGTACCGCGGTCCGGGACGTCCGGGCCGTTGAGGTTGGCGGCGGAATCCAGCTCCCGATGTCGCGCCTCCCGGACGGTGATATCTGGGCGCTCTCGATTCGCTTCCCTGATGCTGTGCGCGCAACCGTGTCGATCGAGTTCTGGGTGACGACCGCGACCGGGTTCCTTCGAGACACGCTCTCGTTGCGTGAGTGGCGCGGACCTTCAGCAGCGCCTCACGCACTCCGCGCCCATCAGGTGCGTGGTCAGTTGCGCACCGATTCGCTGTGGAGTGAAGGCCTCGGGTGGCGGCGCATCACGTCCTATCGACCCGCGGCGGCGCAAGCGCACTCGCCCGTGATCTATCTCGGCGATGGGCAAATCGTTCCGGAACTCGCGCCGATCCTTGATACGCTCATCACTACCGGGGAGTTGTCCCCCGTCACTCTCGTCGGTGTGTGGTCCGCTACGGATCGGGGCTCCAGCGGTACGCCCGCCGATGACGCGCGAAGCGTCGAGTACGTGGCGGGGATCGAGTTCGCGCCCGGTGTGGACAGCGCCGCGATCGTGCGTCGACGCCAGGCCCATCGTCAGTTCTTCGTCGAGCAGGTACGCCTGTGGGCCGAGCGTACGCTGGACGTCGCGCGAACGCGAGAGCTGCGCGCCGTGTGGGGGGTCTCCAATTCTGCGCTGTTCGCGCTGACGCTCGGTCGAGAGTATCCGGAGGTTTATGGTGCGGCGATTGCACACTCGCACGGACAATCGTCCCTGCTGTCACGCCCCGTCGGCGGGTGGGATCGCTTGCCGGCTCACTTCGTGACGGTCGGTGTGCTCGAACAAGATCGATTGCATCGCGTGCTGACGAGCCTCTCGGATTCGTTGCAAGCATCTCGCGTCCCGGTCATATATCGCGTACTGCCGAGCGGACACGACCCAATGACCTGGCGCGAGTCCTTGCCGGCAGCGGTGTCGTGGTGGCGAAGGCCATAGAGCGGAAGTACACGGTACACGAACACCGCTGGCATTGACGCGTGTCACGTTACGCGTTACATTCCGGGCGTGATCAAGACCTTCGCGGACCGGCAGACCGAAGAGCTCTTCCGCACCGGGAAGGCCAAGAAGGTGCCCGCGGACGTCGCACGGCGCGCGCTGCGAAAGCTGGAAGCCGTGCACACCGCCGGTCAGGTCGCCGATCTCAGAGTGCCGCCCGGCAATCGACTACATTCACTCAAAGGCGACCGCGCCGGCCAGCATTC
This sequence comes from Gemmatimonadaceae bacterium, assembly GCA_020853635.1. Classification (GTDB taxonomy): domain Bacteria; phylum Gemmatimonadota; class Gemmatimonadetes; order Gemmatimonadales; family Gemmatimonadaceae; genus Pseudogemmatithrix. The sequence continues at coordinate 50,652 of JADYYN010000092.1, read as the reverse complement.
GATCTCCGTGAACGACCAATGGCGCATTTGCTTTCGGTTCGAAGACGGCGATGCGTTCGACGTTGAGTTCTGCGACTACCACTAGCTGGAGCCTGTCATGAGCATTCCCAACACCAAGCCGCTCGAGCGGCGCCCGATTCATCCGGGCGAGATCCTGCGTGAGGATTTCCTGCCCGAGTACGATCTCTCCGTCTCGGCACTCGCCGAGTCCTTGGGCGTCTCGCGACAGTCCGTCAACGAGCTCCTACGCGAGCGGCGCGCGGTGAGCCCCGAGATGGCGCTGCGGTTGGGCAAGCTCTTCGGCACGTCCCCGGAGCTCTGGCTCAATCTCCAGCGGAACGTCGACCTGTGGGACGCGGCCCGTGAGCTCAAGCGCGAGATCGCGCACAGTCATCCCTTGCAAGGCGCATAACGAAGCGGGCTGCCGACGAGCGCAGCGAGTGTGGCGCTTCCGTGCGACGCCACGCACGTCCCGCAGTCCTGCCGCTACCGCAGCCTTCGCCGCACCACCTCCCCCGCCCCGCGCCCCTTGAACTGCACCTGCACCACCGGCGGTTCATCTCCCACGAACTCCGAGTCCATCACCACGTCGTGCACACCTGCTGAGAGCCGCGGCGTAGTCACCGTGAGCGTGTGCCGCGCCTTGGGCTTCCCCAGCGCATCGTAGACCCGCAGCTCCGCACTGCCGTCGTAGACCACACTCTCACCCGCCGCGAGCTCACCTGGGATGGTGATCGGCGCGAAGCGATCGAGCTGCAGCACGATCTTCCGCACCACCCCGCTCTTGCCGGTCACCGTCAACCGGAACTGCAGCGGCTGCTCGGCCCAGGTCTGCTCCATACGCCACGTCGTCGACGTCGGCTCGCCCGGCTGTCGCTCCACGCGCTCGCGCGTGAACACGGGTGAGAGCAACATGCGCGAGAGTTCCCATGCACCCTCACCGGTCTTTTCGAGGTGGAACTCGTTCGCCGGGTCCTTGAGCAGCGCGCGCTGCGCGTCGCTGAACGCACCGCTGGTGCGCGCGTTCTCCCACTCGCGGATCGCATCGAGCAATACGCCGCTGTTCGGGTTCGCGCGCAGTGCGCGCGGCCGCGCGACCATCGCGAAGCCGGCCGAGTACCCCGCCGCCCGCGCCAGCATCCACTCCATCTCCGGCAGCGTGGTCTGCTCGGTGAGCAGGTACCAGCCGAGCATGTGCGGCATGTAGTTGCGATCGAACAACGCCTGGTTGTCGATGCGGTACTGCTGCATGCTCTCATTGAACCCGCCGTACCAAGGCTCGCCCCAGTTGTAGTAGGAGCCGATGTGCCAGTAGAACGTCTTGCTGATGCTGGTGCCGTTAATGAGGTCGTGTTTGGTCTGTCGCAGCACGTCCTCGGCGAACACGGCCAAGTCGTAGTCGCCTTGGCCTGAGGCGAGCGCTCCTTCGTGCCCGTCGAAGTCGATGTGATCGACGCCCGTCTCGTTGAGGAAGGTCGCGAGGTTGGTCGCGACCTCGCGCTGCATGGCGAAGTTCGGGAAGAAGACCTTGTATGGATGGTCGAACAACTTGCCGACCGTTGCGCCGGCCGCGTGGGCCGAGGGCGTGGTGCCGAACGCCCCGCGCTGCACATCGAGCAGTCGATGCGGTGCGGCGTCGCTCACCGCGCGGTACTGGATGAGCTCCTTGCCGATCTTCACGGTGAACAGCGTGTTGTCCTTCACCGGCGCGAAGTACTCCGGTGACGCGACCTCGATCTCGGTCTGCGTCGCGGAGATGTCGCGTATCAGCGTCGACGTTCCCGTCACACTGAGCCGGTCGTCGGGGACCGGCGTGACATAGGGATCGTTGGTGTTGATGAAGTTGGTGAGTGTGTGCACACCGAGGTGCAGTCCGGCGGCCTTCGCCTTGGCGACGACTTGGCGCAGCCCGGCGCGTCCGTTCGGGAACTGGGTCTCATCGAGCACGAAGTGGCCCCAGCTCTTGAACGGGCCCTCATGGTACAGCGAGTACAGCCCGGAGCGCTTCGCGTAAGCGATCATCTCATCCGCTTCGGCTTCGCTGAACGACGAGATCATGTAGGAGCGCCCGTACAGCCGCGTCTTGGGGAACCACACGCCGTCGATCGTCGGGCGCGGGAGCTTCTCGGCGAGCGCGATGCGCTCGAGCCGGTCGAACGTCTCCGAGGCCTTGCTCGCGAACAGTGCGATGGCACTGCCGACGACGGTCTCGCCGGGGATCGGTGCGACGGGCATGTTCTTGTAGACGCCACCCCACGCATCGACGCGGCGCTCGCGGTCGCGATTGATGGCATACGCCTGGATGGTGCTGCCGAACGGGGTGGCGGTGGCCGCGATCCCGCGCGCCCACGTGCTGCCTTCGTCGTTTGGCAGCGCGCCGCCGAGTGTCTTGGCGTTGAGGACCTGAAGGCCGAGTGCCGTCTCGCCATCCCGCACCACACCGATGATCTCGCCGATCGTCGTCCTGATGGTCGTCGGGTATGGGCCCCAGATTATCGCGTGCACGGCGGCTGCGGGCTCGGCGCGGCGCACGATGAGCAGCAGGTGGGTGGGCTTCTCCTGCACCTCGACGTCCACGCGCGCGTTGATCGTCGTGAACGTGAGCGTGAGGAGCGCGCCGCCGCGTGACCGGCGCACGGCCATGCCGGTCGGCGCGAGGCGCTGGTTCCCGTTGACGACCTTCAGCAGCGGCGCGGGCTGTCCGGGCGCGAGATGGTCGCGTTGGGTGGTGATGCGACGAAATGCCGAGAGCTGGCCCGAGGCGTCGACCGACACCTGGAGATCCCCTCCGCGCACGGTGATCTGCGCAGCGAGCGACGGCGCCAGGACGACAGCCAGAAGAAGACACAGGACACTGCGGGCGCGGACGGCCAGCGTGGGTCGGGACATCGTCGTTTCGGTGGGAGGGTGACGCAACCGCGCTCGACCGACTACTTCCGCAGGATCTTCTCCATCGCCTTGCCCTTCGCCAACTCATCCACGAGCTTGTCGAGCCAGCGAATCTTCTGCATGAGCGGGTCCTCGACGTTCTCGACGCGCACACCGCACACCACGCCGGTGATCAGCGCGGTGTTCGGATGCATCGCCGGCGCTTCATCGAAGAATGTACGGAAGTCCACTTCGCGCGTGATCTGCTTCTTGAGTCCCGCTGCCGTGTAGCCGGTGAGCCAGCGGATCACCGTGTCGACCTCTTCCGGTGTGCGGCCCTTCTTGGTCGCCTTCTGCACGTAGAGCGGGTACACCGACGAGAACTTCATCTTGAAGACGCGTTCGAGATTCATCGTGGCATCGGGTCGGGGGTTCGGAACCTCAAGAAGATCGCCCGTGCCGGGGGCTTTGCCAACGTCTAGATTCTCACACAAGTCTTTGCCTATCCTCATCGCCCGGTCCAGCGCCTCGATGTCAGACCGCCCGTCCAAGCCCGTCCGCGCCCCGCGCAGCTCGCGCCGCTCGCAGAAGATCGTCCAGGTCAAGCCGGTCATCGTGAGCGTGGGAGAGATCCTCTGGGACCGCTTCCCAAAGGAAGCCCAACTCAGTGGTGCGCCCACCAACGTGGCCATCCACTGCGCCGCCCTCGGCGCGGAGTCGTGGTTGGTGAGTGCGGTCGGCAACGATTCGCTCGGCAACATGGCGTACAACAAGCTCGATGAGGCCGGCGTGCATCGCGACACGGTGCCGCAGATCCGGTCGTACAACACCGGCACCGTCGTGATGAAGCTCGACGCGAAGGGCACAATGAAGTACGACTTCGCCGAGAACGTCGCATGGGACCACATAGACTGGTCGCCGAAGATCGAGCGCGTGGTGAAGCGCGCCGAGGCGCTCACGTTCGGCACGCTGGCGCAGCGCACGTTGCAGTCACGTAACACCGTGCGTCACGCCGCCGGCGCGACGCCGCCGCGCGCGTGGCGGCTGTTCGATGTGAATCTCCGGCAGGACTTCTACGACTCGGAGACCATCCGGACCTCGCTCACGCTCGCGAATGCGGTGAAGATGAACGAGCGCGAGCTGCCCGAGGTCGCGCGGCGCTGTGGGGTACGGGGCGAGACCGAGAGCGACATCCTCCTCGCGCTCTGCGACAAGTTCGCGCTGCGGCTCGCCGTGCTCACACGCGGCACACGCGGAGCGTTGCTCCGCTCGCACACGCTGTCGGTGGAGGTGTCCGCGCCGCAGTTGCCGGTGGTGGACTTCGTCGGGTCGGGCGAGGCGTTCACCGCCGCGCTGCTCACCGGCTTGCTCGAGGGATTGTCGCTCGACCAAGTGGGCACGAAGGCGTGTGCGATCGCCGCCTACGTGCGTTCGCAGCCACAGGCCACACCGGTGATTCCACCGGAGTACCGCTAGCACCGCAAGCGGGACACCCGGCCGCACCACACTCGTCCGGGGTCGGCCGTCGCCCCGAGGGGCGGGCTGCATTAGACTCCCGCCATGCTTCCCGTCCTGCTCGCGCTACTGCAACAGACGACCGGACCTGCCGGGCCACCGCCGGCGACGGTCGCGCCCGCGGTCGTCGTCGAATCGCGCACATTCTCCGGGCGCGCGCGCGCCCTCTCGGCGTCTGCGCCACGCCAGCGTGATACCGTTACGATGGATGGCGATCTCACCGAACCGGCATGGCAACGTGCGGCGGTGTTCACCGAGTTCACTTCCTACAATCCGGTCGATGGGCGCCCGGCGCAGGACGACACCGAGGTACGCATCTGGTACGCCGAGGATGCGTTGTACGTCGGGATACGCGCGTTTGCGCCGCCAGGGACGGTGCAGGCCACGTTGGCTGAACGCGACCGGATCAGCAGTGACGATTGGGTCGCCGTCCACCTGGACACGTTCAATGATCGACGCCGCTCGTTCGTGTTCGCCGTGAACGCGTTCGGCGTGCAGGCCGATGGGATGCGCTCCGACGTCTCAGCCGGTCCGGGCGCTTCGCGTGCGTCGCTGCAGGCCGTCGACCTGTCGCAGGACTATGTGTGGCAGTCGAAAGGGCGTCTGCTCGACGACGGGTTCTCGGTGGAGATCCGGATCCCCTTCAAGTCGATCCGCTATCAGGCCGCATCGACGCAGGACTGGGGGTTGCAGATCGTTCGCCAGACACAGCGAACCGGGTTCCAAGATACCTGGGCGCCCACGTCGCGCGCCAACCAGGCGTTCACGGCGCAGTCCGGGTATCTGCGCGGCATGTCGGGGATGAAGCGCGGGCTGGTGCTCGACCTCACGCCGACGTCGGTCACCTCGACGACGGGGACGCCGTCGACGGACGGCTGGCGCTACGGAACACGAAGTGAAGCGAGTGGCGACGTGCGATGGGGCGTGACATCCAACTTCACACTCAACGCCACCGCCAATCCCGACTTCAGTCAGGTCGAGACCGACGTGGGCCAGATCCCCGGCGATGTGCGCTTCGCGCTCTTCTTCCCGGAGCTGCGACCGTTCTTCGTGGAGGGAAGCGAACAGTTCGACGCGCCCAACCGACTCGTGAACACCCGCGCGATCGTGCAGCCGCTGGGCGCGCTCAAGCTCACCGGCAAGATACCGCGCACCGACGTGGGATTGTTGTCGGCCATCGACGCCCCGAGTAGCGGGAGCGATGGTCAGACCAGTCCGCGGTTCAACATCGTGCGCTTGCGGCGCGACCTCGGTGAGCAGAGTACCGCCGGTCTCGTGTTCACGGATCGGACCGAGGGCGCACGGTTCAATCGTGTCGCCGGGTTCGACTCGCGGTTGCAGTTCGCGAAGGTGTACAGCGTCGATCTGCGGTACGCAGGCAGCGTGACGCGTGACAGTACCACGCGCACGGGATCGCTCTGGGAAGTCAGCCAAGGCCGGACCGGCCGCAGCTACGGGTACCGGTACAACATCCAGGGCTTCAGTCCGGACTTCGAGACCCAGTCGGGATTCGTGAATCGTGTGGACTTCGTGCGTGCACAGATCAATCAACGCTTGACCTTGTTCGGAGCGCGCGGCGGGTGGTGGGACCAGCGCCAGCACTTCCTGAGCGCGAGCTCGCTCTGGACCTACGACGGGTTCGGCACGGGGGAGACCCCGCTCGAGTCGCGCTTCTCGATCGACAACTCGATGACCATCCGTGGCGGCTGGCGCGTGAGCGTGACGCCGGAGCTCCAGCGTGTGGCGTTCGATCCGCGGCGCTACCTCGAATACGCGGTGCCCAACGCAGCGGGGACGGACACCGTCGACTTCGTCCCGAACGTCGCGCAAACCACGACCACCGTGACTCTTTCGGTGAACACGCCGCAGTGGCCTCTTGCGAGCGCGACGCTCAACGCCACCATGGGAACCGAGCCGGAGTTCTTCGAGACAGCCACGGTGCAACGGCGCGAGGTCGAGGCCCAAGTCAATCTGCGTCCCTCGCCGCAGCTGCGGATCGGCACGCTGCTCCGCTACCAGCGGTTCGTGCGCGCGCGCGACGGCAGCGTCTTCAGCACCCAGGTCGTCCCGCGTCTGCGGCTGGAGTACCAGTTCTCGCGCGCGTTGTTCTTGCGATTCGTCGGACAGGTCGAGTCCCGCGACCGGAGCGCGCTGCGTGACCCGCGCACGGAACAGCCGCTGTTCGAGCGATCGGCCACCGGCACGCTCACCGCGCGGGACGCGCGGCGTTCGTTGCTGGGGCGCGCCGACTGGCTGATCAGCTACCTGCCGAGCCCGGGCACCGTGGTGTTCGTCGGCTACGGCACGGGCGTCGACGCGTCAGCAACGATGCGGCCGACGGATCTCGAACGTACCAGCGACGGTGCGTTCGTGAAGTTCAGCTATCTCTTCCGCGTCCGGAACGGCACCTGAACTCGCCGGTCGCGCGGACGCTCAGGCCCAGGTGAATCCCGGCCGCGCGCCCTCGCGCACCCGCGACGCTTCGAGCAGGTCCCGCTTGTGCTCGAGCTCGGCGACCTCGGCCTTCGCGGCGGCCAGCGACTCCTCCGCGGCGACCACCAGCGTCGCGTCGCCGCGCGGCTTCACATTGGCGAGACGCCACTCCGCGGCATGCACCCGTGCGCGCGCGATCGGCAGACGCACGTTCACGCGCTCCGCATGCCAAGGCGACCACATGTCGACGATCACGCGTTCGTCGTCGAAGAGGATGCCTTCGATCCCGTCATACGGGGAGAAGGGCGGGACGCTCCAAGCGTCGATGTCGGGCTGAGTGTATTGCATGCTCAGCGAACGCGACCGGATACTCGGCTGTTCCCGCCCTTCCCGGCTCGGCATCGATCGCTGCAATAGCGCACCTGCTCCCAGTCGCGCTCCCATTTCTTGCGCCAGCTGAATGGGCGGCCGCACGACTCACAGACTTTCGAAGGAAGGTGCTGCTTCTTGACGCCCTTCATGGAGGATTCGGTGTCTGGGGTGAGATGCTTCGAACGGCGGCGCGCACGTTGCGGTTCCGGCACGGTCACGTTGCTCGGGGATCTGCCGCGGTGGATGTTCCGGTAGCGCGCGCCGCCGCTTCGGCGTACCATCCGCAGACCTGCACGCTCACACCCGCCACCTCTCCATGCCTCTTTCGCGTCGTGAACTCATCGCCCTCGGCGTCACCGGCGTCCTGGGCGCGGCCGCGAAAGCCCGGTCGCTCGACGCGTTCAGCTGGCCCGCACCGCGATCGGCTCCGGACGCGACGCCCGACTTCGACCCCGACGTCGAGATCGTCCTCACCGCCGCCCCCGCCGCCGTGCCGTTGCGTCCGGGGCGTGCGACCGCGGTGTGGCAGTTCACCGGCCGATTGCTCAAAGGTCCCGCCTCCGCGCTCACAGCACACGTCGACTCGTTCCTCGGTCCGACGCTGCGCTTCACGCGCGGTCAGAAGGTCCGTGTCCGCTTCCGCAATGCGCTGGACGAACCGTCCATCGTACATTGGCACGGACTCGACGTGCCGGAGGTCGCCGATGGACACCCACACAAAGCCATCGCGGCGGGTGCGGAGTACCTCTACGAGTTCACCGTGGAGAATCGCGCTGGCACGTATTGGTACCACCCGCATCCGCACGAACGCACCGGGCCACAGGTGAACATGGGCCTCGCCGGACTCCTCATCGTGAGCGACCCGGACGAACAGGCGTTGGCACTGCCCTCGGGCGACGACGAACTGCTCTGCGTGTTGCAGGATCGTGCGTTCGATGACGCGAATCAGTTCCGGTATGCCGCGAACATGATGGAGCGCGAGATGGGATTCACCGGCGATGTGATGTTGGTGAACGGCAGACCCGACGCGCAGTGGTCGCTGGCAACCCGTGCGTATCGGGTGCGCGTGCTCAATGGGTCGAACGCGCGCATCTACAAACTCGCGTGGAGTGACGGCACGCCGATGACCCTCCTCGGCACCGATGGAGGGTTGCTGGAACGTCCGATGGAGCAACGCGCAGTGACGCTTGCTCCCGGGCAGCGCATCGAGCTTTGGCTGGACCTCACCACGCGCACCGTGGGCAGCACGCTCGCGCTGCGGAGCGAGGCGTTCCCGATCGGCGACGCCGGACTCGACATGGGCGGGATGGGTATGGGAGGCATGGGCGGAATGCGCTCGCGCGACGGCGCGGTCCCACTGGGCGCGCCACTCACGCTGCTCCGCATCACGGTGGCGCGGCGCGAGACGTCCACCGCACGTTTGCCCGCGCGACTCGCGACCTACGACCGTGCGTGGCAGCCCGTGGCTGGCGCGCCGGTGCGCAATGTGCCACTCACGTTCCGTCGCATGGTATGGTTCATGGGGGGGCGCGCGTTCGACATGCACGAGGTGGCCGAGGATGAGACCGTGCAGGCGGACTCCACACACATCTGGGAGTTCACCAACGCCGGCGGTCCGATGGGGATGCAGATGGCGCATCCGATCCACATGCACGGGCGACAGTTCCGCGTGCTCAGCCGCACGGGCGCCGCAGCGACCAACGCGCTCCGAGAGGGACTGGTCGACGCCGGGTGGATGGACACCGTGTTGGTGCTGCCGGGTGAGACCGTCCGCATCCAGGTGCGATTCACTGCGCACGTCGGGACGTATCTCTACCACTGCCACATCCTCGAGCACGAGGACATGGGCATGATGCGAAACTTCAGGGTGGTGTAGCGCCCACCGGAAGGGGAGCGCTACCGTACCAGCGCGTCGAGCTCGCCCTTCTTGTACCGCTCCGCCATCTTCTCGAGCGGGACCGCCTTGATGCGGCTCGCCTTCCCGGCGCTGCCGAATGCCTCGTAGCGCGCCTTGCAGATCGCCTTCATCGCCGTGCGCGCCGCGGTCAGGAACTTCCGCGGATCGAACTCCTTGGGGTTCTTGCCGAGGAACTGCCGGATCGCGCCCGTCGAGGACATGCGCAGGTCGGTGTCGATGTTGACCTTCCGCACGCCGTGCTTGATGCCCTCGACGATCTCTTCCACCGGCACACCGTAGGTCTCGCCCATCTGCCCGCCGAACTCATCGATGACCTTGAGCCACTCCTGCGGCACCGACGACGACCCATGCATCACCAGATGGGTGTTCGGGATACGTGCGTGGATCTCCTTGATGCGGTCGATCCGCAGCACCGCGCCCGTGGGAGGCCGCGTGAACTTGTACGCCCCGTGCGACGTACCGATGGCGATCGCCAACGCATCGACGTTCGTCGCCTTCACGAACTCCGCGGCCTCCTGCGGATCGGTGAGCAACTGGTCGTGCGACAACGCGCCTTCGGCACCATGACCGTCCTCCGCCTCGCCCTTGCCGGTCTCCAGTGATCCGAGGCAGCCGAGTTCGCCTTCGACCGACACGCCGATCGCATGCGCAATATCCACGACGTGCCGAGTCACGCGTGTGTTGTACGCGAAGTCCGACGGCGTCTTGGCGTCTTCGAGCAAGGAACCGTCCATCATCACGCTCGAGAACCCGGAACGCATGGACTGGATGCACACGGACGGACTCGCTCCGTGGTCCTGATGCATCACGATGGGGATGTCGGGATGCGTCTCGATTGCCGCTTCGATGAGATGTCGCAGATACGCCTCACCGGCGTACTTCCGCGCCCCCGCCGAGCCCTGCATGATCACCGGGCTGTCACACTCGGCGGCCGCTTCCATGATCGCCTGGATCTGCTCGAGGTTGTTGACGTTGAACGCCGGCAGGCCGTAGCCGTGTTCGGCGGCGTGGTCGAGCAGTTGGCGCATGGAGACCAAAGGCATCGCAAGCTCGGAGTGAGGGTGGGTGCGTCGTGCTCAGCCGACGATCTTCCGGCGTCGTTCGACGAGCCGCATGATCATCGGCGTGAAGATGAGCTGCATCGAGAGCTCCATCTTCCCGCCCGGGCAGACGATGGTGTTGGCGCGGGACATCCACGACCCATCGAGCATGCTGAGCAGGTACGGGAAATCGATGCCGCGCGGGTTCGCGAAGCGGATCACGAGCAGGCTCTCGTCCGCGGTAGGTATCGTGCGAGCGATGAACGGATTCGAGGTATCAACCACTGGCACGCGCTGGAAGTTCACGTGTGTGCGCTGGAACTGTGGCACGATGTAGTGCACGTAGTCCGGCATGCGGCGGAGGATCACATCCGTCACCGCCTCCGTGGAGTAGCCCCGCGTGCTCCGATCGCGGTGGATCTTCTGGATCCACTCCAGATTGACCACCGGCACGACGCCGATGAGGAGATCGGGATGCTGAGCGACGTTCGCCGTGGGCGTCACGACCGCGCCATGGAGTCCTTCGTAGAACAACAACTCGCTCTCGGGGAGCGGCTCCCATGCTGTGAAAGTGCCGGGCGGTTGCTTGTAGGGCGCCGCTTCTTCGTCATTGTGCAGGTATTTCCGGGCAATGCCCTGGCCCGTCTCCGCGTAATCTCGGAACAACTTCTCCAACTCGACGAAGAGATTCGCCTCGTCGCCGAAGTGGCTGTACTTCGTATTGCCCGCCGCCTCGGCCGCCGCCATCTGCTGCTTCATCTCCGTGCGGTTGTAGCGATGGAAGCTGTCGCCCTCGACGATCGCGGGCTTCACGCCCTCGCGCCGGAAGATGTTCTCGAACGTCTTGGTCACTGACGTGGTGCCCGCGCCGGAGGACCCGGTGATCGAGATGATGGGATGTTTGGCGGACATGGTCCGTCAGGTGAGGAGAAGAGCCCGCGCCGGCCGAAGAGCGGTGCGGAGGAGTCGGCCTCGAGCGGTGCTTCGGCGTGATACCGCTCGATGCGCGACACCTCGTCGCTCGAGCCGAAGATGAAGCCGATGCGCTGATGTGGTGCGCCCGGTACGACATCCATCACGCGCTGGTGTCCGTCGCTGGCGAGGCCGCCCGCCTGCTCCACGAGGAAAGAGATGGGGTTCACCTCGTACAACAGTCGAAGGCGGCCGGGCTTCATGCCCTCCCGACTGTCGCGAGGGTACATGAACACCCCACCGCGCATCAGTACGCGATGTGTCTCTGCGACCAGGGAGGCGATCCAGCGCATGTTGAAGTCCGCGCCGCGCGGGCCGGTGGAGCCGGCGAGACACTCGTCGACGTAGCGTTTCACCGCCGGCTCCCAGTGCCGGCTGTTCGGCGCGTTGATCGCGAACTCGCGCGTCTGGACGGGGATCTTGATGTGCTGATGGCTAAGCACCCACTCGCCGAGCTGCGGGTCGAGCGTGAAGGCGTGCGTGCCATTACCGAGCGTGAGGACCAGCATGGTGCACGGCCCGTAGATCGCATAGCCACCGCAGACCTGCTTGGTCCCCGGCTGCAGGAAGTCGACGAGGGCCGGGTCTGCCCCGGGTGTCGGCGCGCGCAGCACTGAGAAGATGCTGCCCACCGACACGTTTACATCGATGTTCGACGAGCCATCCAACGGATCGAACAGCAGCAGGTACTTCCCGCGCGGGTACTGGTCGGGAATCCGATACGGCTCCTCGAGTTCCTCGGAGACCATCCCGGCGACGTGTCCGCCCCACTCGGTGGCGCGGAGGAAGAGTCGGTTGCTCGTCACGTCGAGTTGCTGTTGCTCCTCACCCTGCACATTGCGGGTACCGGCCGACCCGACCGCCTCGCCGAGTGCGCCGTACGCGACACGCTTGGCGATCGCCTTGCACGCGAGCGACACGTCCGTGATGAGCGCGTTCAGCTCACCGGTCGCTCCCGGTGCGCGTCGTCGTTCTTCGATGAGGAACTGCGTGAGCGTCGAGCGTCCACCGGTCGGCATCGTCGTCTCCTTGACTCAGCGGGCCGCCACGCCGAGTCGTGCGCGCCAGCCCGGATACAGCGCATCAGCATCGCCGGGGAACGACTCGAACGCCCGCGCGAACTCGCGATGCGTCGTCGCCCACTCCACCGGATCTGCTCCCGCTTTCCAGCACTCGTACGCTTGCCGCAGTGAGATCGCCCCGGCCGCAGGCGAATCGATGTGACCGTACGCCCCACCGCCTGCGGTGTTGATGACGTTACCGTGTCCGAGGTTCTGAAAGAAGCCGGGCAACCGGAGGGCATTCATCCCACCCGAAATGATTGGAGTGGTGGGCCGCATGCCCAGCCAGCGCTGCCGATACACCGGCCCCTGGTACTCATCACGCTCGATGATGTACGCGATGGCTCGGTCGTCATGCTCGCCTTCCATCTTGCCGTATCCCATCGTGCCCACGTGGATGCCCGAGGCGCCCTGCAGCCGCGCCATCTTCGCCAGTACGTACGCCGTGTATCCGCGCTTGGAGCTCGGCGAGGTCACCATGCCGTGACCGGCACGGTGATAGTGCAGATACTGGTTCGGATATTGCCGACGGGCCGTGGTGATCATGCCCGGCCCACCTACGAAACCGTCGACGAGGAACGCGACTTTGTCGGCATCGGCGCCGAAGGTCTCGAGGATGAAGTCCGCGCGCGCGCACATCTCGTAGTGGTCGTCCGCCGTGATGTTGGCCGAGAACAGTTTGGCCTGGCCGGTCTCGTCCATCGCGCGCCGCATCGCATCCGCGACGAGCGGGATGACGCGCTTGAGCGGCGCGAACACCTGATTGCCCTGCGGCTCGTCGTTCTTGATGAAGTCGCCGCCGAGCCAGAACTGGTAGGCGGCCGCTGCGAACGGCTCGGGACGCAGTCCCAGTTTTGGTTTGATGATGGTGCCGGAGATGTAGCCACCATCGGTCACGCTGCGGCCGAGGATGCGCCAAAGATCTGAGATGTCTTTCGACGGGCCATCGAAGAGCTGCAGTGCGCGATCGGGCACCCAGAAGTCGTACAACTTCGCGTGTTCGATGTCGCCCATGCCCTGATTGTTGCCCATCGCCAGGGTGAGGAACGACACGATCATCATCCGGCCATCGGTGATGTTGCGATCGAACAGCTCGAGCGGATACGCGATGCGCATCTCGTCGGTCGCTTCGTCGATGTGGTACACGAGTGCGTCGACGCCGCGAGTGAAGTCATCGGTCGTCGACACTTCGACATTGGTCCCGGTGGATGACTCAGCGGCGAAATGCGCGGCGGCTTCGAGGTATCGATGCCCCTGCTTCGGACGCATCTTGTACGCCGCGAGGATGTGTCTGCCGTCAGCGATGAGGGCGGCCTCGTCGAGGCTCAGGTCGGCATAACGCGTGGATTGGTCCATGGCTTGCGCTGCGCGCGGAGAAGGGCGTGTGCGCTCCATCGTACGATGACACGGAGTACCGCGCACCCAGTGCGTACCTGATACGACGCGAGGGATTCCCTGTGGGGGGAATCCCTCGCGATACTGTCACGGCGATGAGACGGCCGGGCTGGACGTACTGGCTAGAATCGGTAGGTCGCCGCGACGCCGGTGATGCTCGGCATGCGCTCGCGTGGCACGACCATCACGTCGCCACCCATGCGCAGGACCAGTTCGGCGAGATCGTCCAGCACATCGTCCGTCGTTGGGTCGGCGATGTCGCGGAGCGAGACGCGTCCGGTGGCCGCGTCCACCGAACCCGATACCGTGCGATCGGCGTCAACGAGCAAGGTCTTGACGCGCCCGCCGAGTGCGGCGATCGCGACGTCCGAGAGATCGTCCGACGCGAGTCCGCGCGGTAGTCCCGCATGGTACGCATCCAGCAACGACTGGACGCCCGATTCGAACGCCGGTCCGACGATCTTCCACGCGCGCGCACGCAACTCATCCACCGAGAGGGCGTCCGGATTCCCGGCAATGGCCTGCGCGACCAGGTACGGATTGTGACTTGCCGCGCGAAATGCCGCGTGGTACTCCGGCAGTGCCGCGAGGACGAGCGGACGCGCGGAGACTCTGGAATGGGTATCGAAGATGGCCCGGTCGATCACCCGGAAATACCGCTCGGTATCCTTGTCGACCTCATCACTCTTCGACCCGGACCCGTAGTGCACGGCACTGCCGGAGCTGCCCGCAGTGGACGCCGTCACGGTGCGCGCGGCGGAGTGTGGCTCGGTCAGCTCGTCGCCGAGCGCGTCGGTGAGTGAGCGGGGCACCGTCGCGTCGAGTTCCACTTCATCCAGTGCGTCCTGCGTGCCCTGGAAGAGACGCACGTTGTCTCGCGTGAGACACAGCACCTCGAATCGGTCCGCCGACTGCAGAACGCGCAACAGCGGTTTGATGTGGAAACTCTCGGCGACGATGCTGCGCGAGGGTACAGCGCGCTGGAGCTTGTACACCTTGAAGAAGTCCGGTGCGCGGAGCACGGCCAATCCATCGAGCGTGTGCTTCCAGAAGCGCTCGTTCAGGAGCAGATCGTGCAACGGTGCGAGCAAGGCGTCGCGCGCCGGCTCGGTCATCGGCGTCTCGAGCGCGGCGAGCGACTGCTCGATCTCGCGAAGCTGATTCCGGAACTGCACCGGGTTCTGCTTCTGCTCTGGGAAGCGACGCGCGGTGGCGAGATAGATCGAGAGACAGGGGCCCGCGCGCGGCGCAAGCACCTCGGTGAACTGATGCTGCGTCATGGTCGACATGGAGGCGTGTTAGAGGGAGCTGACGGAGTCGAACGGATCGCGTCCCTTCGGCGGACGCTGTCGAGCCGCGTGCTTCTCGAGCACCCGGGCGAGCTTGTCCCGCGCACCGCCTACTGCACCGTTGACTGTGTCGGCTGTGTTGGTCACGGCGACCGGATCGGCGCCGGCGAGACGCGCTTCCATCACGCAGCGTTTGTCGTGCGATCCCCCGCGTTCACCGTTCTCGTCCTGCAGATGGACCTCGATCCGTGTGATCTGGTTCGCGAAGCGCGCGAGCGAGCGCTCGAGGCTCACCGTCACCTTGTCCACGAGCTCCTGGTTCGTCTCGATGGACTTGTCGGTGTTGACTTGGATGATCATGATGTCTCGCGTTGAGGGTGGGAAGACTCGATGATACCCCGCGCGCAGCCTATTCGGTCCGTGTGGTCGGCACGCGATGCGAGTCCAGGAGTCGGATGTAGTTGAGCCGCGCCCAGACGTGGGCTTCAGGCGCCGACGACATCGCCAGCACTCCGCGCGCTTCGTCGCTCGACACATACCCCGTCTCTTTCAGCCAGGCGCGCAGTTGGTCCACCATGGTACCGATGTACGCCGGGCCGTGCTCGAGCACCGCAGAGGTCACTTGGAGCACGTCAGCACCACAGAGCAGCGCCTTGGCGGCGTCACGACCCGTGTGCACGCCACCCGTGCATGCCAACGAGAGCGACGTCTGTGACGACAGGGCCGCGAGGGTGTGCAGCCGCAACGGTAGCTCGCGCGACGTGGACAGCTGCAAGCGTCGATCCACGCCCAGGGAATCGAGGTCGACGTCGGGTTGGTAGAAGCGATTGAACAGGGTCACGCCATCAGCCCCTGCCGTCGCGAGCCGTTTCACGAACGACGGCACCGACGTGTAGAACGGTCCGATCTTCACCGTCACCGGCACCTCGACCGCCAGCGCCACCATCTCCACCACGGCGAGTTGTCGGTCCTCCACTTGCTTCGGTGACTGCTCCGGATCAGTGACCACGTCGTACAGGTTCAGTTCGATCGCGTCTGCGCCGCGTGCCTCACACGCGCGAGCGTAGTCCGTCCAGCCGCCGGGCGACACGCCGTTGAGCGATGCGATCACCGGCACCTGGATGCGCTCGCGGAGCCGCGCCAGCTGCCTGAGATAGGGTTCGGCCCCGAGCGAGAACACGTCGACGTCCGGCAGGAATCCGCTGGCCTCGGCGTCCCCGTCCGCGCGCGAATCGATGAAGCGGTGCGCGGCCATCTGCTCGTGCACCACCTGCTCCTCGAACAGCGAGTACATCACCACCGCACTCGCACCGGCCGCCACGGCGGCGGCCACCGCCTCGACGTCGTGCGTGAGCGGACTCGCACCGAGGATGATCGGCCCCTTGAGCGGCAAGCCGAGCCAGGTCGTCTTGAGATCAACCATGCGGATGCTCCGACGGGAGGTGGATCCTGGCCATCTGCTCGTAGAGCGCCCGTCGCTGCTTGATCGCATCGCGAGACGCGGCGAGCAGCTCCTGATATCGGTCACCCGAGCGCAACTCGACCATCCGGAATCGCGCTTCCTGTTCCATGTACTTCGCCACGTCGAGCCGCGGCTCGGGCGAGTCGAGCACCAATGGCGACTCCCCCCGCGCCACGCGCGACGGATCATAGTGATACAGCGGCCACATCCCGCTGTCGATCGCGCGCTTCTGTTGCTGTGGACTCTTGAGCAGGTCGTAGCCATGCGCGATGCACGGGCTGTGTGCGATCACCAGCGACGGCCCCGGATGCCGCTCGGCCTCGAGCAGCACCTCGACGGTCTGCTGACTGCGTGCCTGCATGGCGATCTGCGCGACGTACACGTGCCCATAGCTCATCGCCAGCAATCCGAGGTCCTTCTTGCGACCGGGCTTGCCGGCTGTTGCGAACTTGGCGGCGGCGCCGAGTGGTGTGGCTTTGCTCGCCTGCCCGCCCGTGTTCGAGTACACCTCGGTGTCGAGGACGAGGATGTTCACCTTGCGCTGCGACGCCAGCACGTGGTCGAGTCCGCCGAAGCCGATGTCGTAGGCCCACCCATCGCCCCCGACGATCCACAGCGAACGCGGGACGAGATGTCGCGCGATGTGACGCAACGTCCGCGCCTCCATGCTCATATCACCGTCGAGCGTGCGCAGAAGCAGGTCGACCCGCTCGCGCTGTGCGGTGATGTACGCGTCGTCCCAACCGCGAGGTGCGAGCAGCGCCTCACGCAATGCGTCGGGCACGCGCGCACCGAGCCCTTCCACCAGCGCGCGAGCCTTGCCAGCGAGTGCGTCGAGGGAGAGACGCATACCGAAGCCGAACTCCGCATTATCCTCGAACAGCGAGTTCGCCCACGCAGGACCGCGGCCTTCTGCGTTCGTGGAGTACGGTGTCGTGGGGAGATTCCCGCCGTAGATGGACGAACAGCCCGTCGCGTTCGCGATCAACAACCGGTCACCGTAGAGTTGCGTGAGCAATCGGATGTAGGGCGTCTCGCCGCAGCCGGCACAGGCACCGGAGAACTCGAATAGCGGGAGCCGCAACGCCGCCGACCGCTTCTCCACCTCGATGCCGCCGAGCGGAGCGCTGGGGATACGTTCGTAGAAGGCGAAGGCCTCGCGTTCACGCTCGCGATGCAGATCCAGCGGCGTCGCCATCAGGGCTTTGCGTGAGGGCTGCTTGCGGTCCTTCGCCGGGCAGACCTCGATGCAGAGCCCGCAGCCCGTGCAGTCCTCCGGCGCGACCTGCACCGTGAACCGCGTGCCTTCGGGCATGGGGTAGATGTCCTGTGCGATGCTCTGGAACCCCTCGGGCGCGCCCGCGAGTGCGTCTGGCGCGTACACTTTCGTCTGGATCGCCGCGTGCGGGCAGATCATCGAGCAGAAGTTGCACTGCACACAGAGATCCTCGTTCCACACCGGGATCTCCTGTGCGATGGCACGCTTCTCGAATCGACTCGTACCGCTCGGCCAGGTGCCGTCAGGAGGAAAGGCGCTCACTGGAAGCAGGTCACCGTTGCCTTCCAGCAGGAGTCGCGTGACGCGCTGCACGAAATCGGGCGCACGGCCGTGGACCGCAGGCGGGCGACGGCGCGCCGTGGTGACCGCCGGCGGCAGCGGGACTTCACTGAGCGCTTCGAGCGCCGTGTCGAGCGCGAGGACATTGCGCTTGACCACCTCGGCGCCACGCCGTCCGTACGTCGCCACCACGCTCGCTTTCATGTGTTCCATCGCTTCGTCGATGGGGAGCACCTTGGCGAGCGAGAAGAAGCAGGCTTGCATCACCGTGTTGATGCGACGATCGAGTCCTGCGCGATCCGCCACACCGTAGGCATCGATCACGAACACACGACACGCTCGTGCGACGAGTTGCTGCTGTGCTTCGAGCGGAAGGGCGTCGAAGAAGCGCTCCGGTGGAACGGCGGTGTTCACGAGCACGGTCGCACCGGGCATCGCCGCCGCGAACACATCACGCCGCTCGAGCTGCTCCGGATCATGGACGGCGACGAACTGTGCGCGACTCACCCGATACGTCGAGCGGATCGGTCGCGGCCCGAACCGCAGGTACGAAACGGTCGTCGAGCCGGACTTCCGCGAATCGTACTCGAAGTGGCCTTGTGCGTACTGCGGTGTCTTCTCGCCGATGATCTTGATCGTCGCCTTGTTGGCCGAGACGGTGCCGTCGGACCCGAGTCCGAAGAACACCGCGCGTTGCACATCGTCCGGTTCGATATCGAGCCCAGTGTCCCACGAGATCGAACTCCCCGAGACGTCGTCGCGGATGCCGACGGTGAACCGCGTCTTGGGGGCCGGCGTGGCCAGCGCGTCGAACACTGCCTGCACCATCGCCGGCGTGAACTCCTTGCTCGAGAGTCCGTACCGCCCGCCGATGAGGCGCGGCATTGCGGGCCGCTCGCCACGCGCCACGGCATCGACGAGCGTGAGCGCGATCTCCTGAAGCAACGGCTCACCGCTCGCACCGGGTTCTTTGGTGCGGTCGAGCACGGCGATGGAGGTCGCGCTCGCAGGCAGCGCGGCGAGCAGATGCGCGGCAGAGAGCGGACGGAAGAGCCGCACCTTGAGCACCCCGACCTTCTCGCCTCGGCTGCGCATCCACTCGACGGTCTCGTGTGCGCACTCGGCGCCGGATCCCATCATGATGATCACGCGCTCGGCATCGGGCGCCCCGACGTACTCGAACAGGCGGTATTCGCGTCCGGTGAGCTCCCTGAAGCGCGTGAACGTGTCCTCGAGCAGCGCCGGGAATGCGGCGTAGAACGGTTCGCAGGCTTCCCGCCCCTGGAACCAGGCGTCGGGATTCTGCGCGGTGCCACGGACGTTCGGTGCATCCGGGTCGAGTGCGCGTCCGCGGAACGCCTTGAGCGCGGGCTCGTCGAGGAGCGCGCGCAAGGTGTCATCGTTGAGCGTCGCGACCTTGGTGATCTCGTGCGACGTGCGGAAGCCGTCGAAGAAGTGGAGCACCGGCACACGAGCGCGAAGGGTGACCGCGTGCGCGACGGCGGCGAAGTCCTGCGCCTCCTGGGCGTTGCCTGAGCAGAGGAGCGCCATGCCGGTGCTGCGCGCTGCCATCACGTCGCTATGGTCTCCGAAGATCGACAGGGCATGCGTCGCGATGGTGCGCGCGGCGACGTGCAACACGAACGGCGTGAGTTCGCCGGCGATCTTATAGAGGTTGGGGAGCATGAGCAGCAGCCCCTGTGATGCCGTGAAGGTCGTCGTGAGCGCACCGGTCATGAGCGCGCCGTGCACGGCGCCCGCGGCTCCACCCTCGGACTGCATCTCCATGACCTCGGGGGTTCGTCCCCAGAGATTCGGCTTCGCGTCAGCGCTCCACGCGTCGGCATGTTCTCCCATCGCCGATGCTGGCGTGATAGGATAGATGGCGATGACTTCACTGAGCCGATACGCGACCGACGCGACGGCTTCGTTGGCGTCCAGCGTCTTGAACGACGCGGCGGAGGGCGCGGGACTGCTCTTGGATTCGGTCAATCGGACCTCGTGGGGCGTTCCTTTCGTACGGTGGCGGTTCCTGGGCCGGGATGCAGTCGGGAGAGCCGGGTGGCGGTGTGGGGGGAAACCTCACGGAACGATCGCGGCGGTGACCCGCGACGCGCGGTATCAGCTGGAGTGAGGCTGCGCGGGCGTGGCGTCGCCTTTCCGCAGTCGGTGCACGGAGGTAACGTCCCTGCACACACCACGAGGCCATATGTCGAAGAAGCACCGAACGGCTGTCCCGGACTTTTCCAGCCACAAGCCGCAGGGGAAGGCAGCCGCGAAGCCGGCGGTCAAGGCACCCGCGCCGGTGGCTGCACCTCGTGTGAAGCCGCAGGCGACGTCGGCGAAATCTGGACGTCGCGGCGGCTGAGCGACGCGTTGCGAGTCGTGTCTCGAAGCGGGTTCCGCCGCGTTCTGCGAGGCCTGGTGTACCGCCTCGCACTCGTAGCAGGTCTCGCGGCCGCCAGCACCCCCGCCCTCGTTCAGGCGCAGGGCGTGCGCGGTGTCGTCGTCGACTCCGTGGGCCGCGGTCTCCCCGAGGCGGAGATCATCGTCGGCACCGCCGAGACGCGAACGCGCTCTGATTCACTCGGTGCGTTCCGCCTGGCCGAAAGAAGAGCCGGCGCCCTGCAGCCTGATCGTCTACTGGCTGCGAGAAGCGCCGGCTCGTCAACGCGCACCCTCGCGCGTGATCATCCGGCCTGAATAGTACGAGCCGCTTACATCGCGACTTTCTTCTTCTGCTGGTTGATCTTCTCCATGTACTTCTGGAAGAAGTGCTTCTGGATGTCGTTCATGTCGATCTCACGGCCCTGGATATAGGACTGGATGATGTTCGACGTCATGTCCAGCGGCGTCCCCGTGGTGATCAACAACGTCGCCTGCTTGCCGACCTCGAGCGAACCCACCTTGTCGGCGATGCCCATGAACTCGGCGGCGTTGATGGTCACCGCCTTGAGCGCCTCATCCTGCGGAAGACCGAACGCGACGGCTACGCCGGCTTCCCACGGCAGACGATAGCTGTAGAGTCCGCCCGTGCCGCCGGCGATCGCGAACTTCACGCCCGCTTCGTACAGCTTCGCGGGCGCGTTGTACGCGCCGTCGTAGCCTTCATAGTTCCGCTCCGGTGCGGCCATGGTCGACGTCAGGATCACGGGCACGTTCTCCGCCTTCAGGCGCTCGGCCACATAGATCGCATCGCGACCGCCGCGGATCACCAGACGCACGTTCTCTTCCTTCGCCCAGGTGATGGCGTCGTTGATCTGCGCGACACCCTCAGCCGCCACGACCACCGGGATCTCACGCTTGAGCGCCGGGATCATCGCGGCATACCGCGAGTCGGTGCGGACCTGTTGACCGGCCGTGACCGCGTCACTGTATGCCCGCGCTTCAGCGAAGAAGTCCTTGAGCGCCTGCACCTGCTCTGCGTAGGTCTTCGGCGCCGGCTGCGCAGCGCGCGCGCCGGGGAATCCCGGCGGCGGACCACCACCGAAGCGACGCGGACGCGCGTTCGGATCGGGCCAGTTCACGTTGAGTGCGGCAGCGCCCTTCATCGACATCTCTTCCCAGGTCCAGCCTTCGAGCGACATCGCCGACGACAGACCGGAGATCACGCCACCACCCGGCGTGCTGAACGCGACGAGCACACCGGCCGAACGCGTGGTGCCGATGTGCCGGCTCTCCGCGTTCACCGCGATCTCCGCACGGACGTTGGGATTGAAGTCACCGAGTTCGTTGATGTCGTTGGAGACTTCGACGGCGTCGATCTCGGTGATACCCACCGTGCTGTACGCATCGATGAGCCCGGGATAGATGTGCTTGCCCGTCACATCGGTCACCTTCGCACCGCGCGGCACCGCGACTTCGGGGCCGCCGATCGCCGTGATCCGTCCGCGCTCCATCACGATCGTGCCGTTCTGGATCACACCCTTGGTGACGGTGTGGATGGTCGCACCGCGGAGCACCACCGGCTCCGACTGTGGAGCCACCGTCATGCGCACCTGCGCGTCGGCGGCGGTCGGCACCAATAGCACCGACGCACTCGCGGTGAGCGCAGCCACCATCGCACGCGTCGCGACCCGCTGCATCTTCAGCCGCAGTGCGCGGCCCTTCGTGCTTTCGGTCATGGTCGTTGTCGAGTTGAAGGTCATGGTCAGTTCTTCCCCGGTGCGCGACCGCGGGCCGGACCAGCGCCACCCTGCGCGTCCGGTGCACCCGCCGTGAGGATCGCCTGGATGAGTTGTGCGCGCTGCCGCGTGATCTCCGCGCGCAGCTTCACGTCCTCATCGAGCGAGAAGTACTTGCGGCCGTCCACCCAGGTCTGCTCGGCCTTGGTGAACTGCGAGAGCGGGTTGCCGTTCCAGATCACGAAGTCGGCGTCCTTGCCGGCCACGAGCGAGCCGATACGATCATCGATCGCGATCGCCTTCGCCGCCGAGTTGGTCACCGTCGACATCGCCTGGATCTCGTCGAGCCCGGAGCGCAGCAGCTTGCCCGCCTCCCAGTTCATGCGCGTCGAGATCTCCGCGTCGTCGGAGTGCAGCGAGGTCACCACGCCGGCTTCGATGAGCAGACGCGCATTATACGAGGTGGCGTCATACGACTCGAGCTTGAACGCGCCCCAGTCGCTCCACACCACCGCGGCGACGCCGGCGTCCTTGAGTTCGCTGGCGATCTTGTACGCCTCCACACCGTGCTGCAGGGTCTGGATGCGGAACCCGAACTCCTGCGCGAGGCGCACGAGTGCGAGGAACTCGTCCGCACGATAGCCGTGCGACGACACCAGCAACTTCTGGTTCAGGATGTCGAGCACCGCTTCCATACGGATGTCGCGACGTGGCGGAATGCCGGTCTTCTCCTTCTCCCAGCGCTTCCATTCCTTCTCATAGTCGCGCGCGGCGAGGAAGTGGTCGCGGATGATCTCCTGCACACCCATGCGGGTGTTGGGATAGCGATTCGGGCTGCGCTTCGGGTTCTCACCCAGCGCGAACTTCACCGTGCGCGGGGCGTTCGCGATCTTGAGATCGTCGGGCAGGCTGCCCCAGCGCGACTTGATGAAGACGTTCTCACCGCCGATCGGATTCGCCGAGCCGTGCTTGACCATCGAGGACGTGAGACCGCCAGCCAGCTGGCGGTACATCCAGATGTTGTTGTGGGTCAGCACGTCGCCCATCATCACCTCGGGGACGATGGCGAAGCCGCTCTCGTTCACCGCGCTCACGCCGGCGTGCGAGTGCGGATCGATGAGGCCCGGCGTCACATGCTTGCCAGTCGCATCGACGATCACCGCACCGGCCGGCGCCGTGAGGTTCTTGCCCACCTGCGCCACCTTGCCAGCGCGCACGAGCAGATCGGCGTTCTCGAGGCGACCCTGCGGTCCCTGCGTCCACACGGTCGCGTTACGCACCAGCACCACGGCCGGCTGCGCCGGGATCGACGCACGACCGTATTCCATCATCGGACGGACGAACGGCAGGTCGATGACCGGCACCTTCTTCGCCACCGTGCCCCGCGCCGCGGTCTCGACCTTCTCCGAGCGCGTGCCCTTGAATGACGGATCAGTGCCGTTCGGCAGCGAGGTCCAACCATAGACCTCCTCGCCGCTCACCGAGCCCGACATCAGCACAGTGCCTTCGTAGCCGAGCTGTTCGCCCGGGAACGTGACCTCGAGACGACCGGTCTCCGAGACCACGCGCACGTTCGCGAGATTGATCGCCTTGCGCCCTTCGCGCTCGATCGTGCCGCGGATGCGGTTGATCGGGCCTTCGAGACGCAGCGTGGCCTTGAAGCCATCCGCATCATCGGAGGTGATCACCCACGTGCCCCGCGGATCGATCTGCGGCGGCCGCGTTACACCGTAGCGCGTGCCCTGCACCCACACATCGCGCACCGCTGCTTCTTCAGTGAAGAGGTCGCCTTCGGTGACGACGAGGTTCGCGACCTTGCCGACGGCGATGGTTCCATGCGTCTTCTCGATGCCGAGCCACGCCGCCGGCACCGTCGTCAGTGCGGCGAGCGCCTTGTCGGCGGGAAGGCCGCGCGCCACGGCGATGCGGAGGTTCGGCAGAAACTGTGTGAGCGTCGAGAGTCCATCAGTGGTCAGCGCGAACGACACACCCGCACTGGCCATCTGCGCGGGATTCGTCGGCGCGAGGTACCAGTGCCGCAACTGCGCGAGCGACGCGTTGAGCGCGAGCTCGGGGCTGGAGACGTCCGGCGCATCCGGGAAGTTGAGCGGCAGGATGAGCGGCTGCGTGCGGCCCTTGAGCACATCCACCAAGCGGTACTCGTAGCCGTTGCCGCGATACCACGGCACCAGCTTGTACTCGGCGGCGAGCCGTGCTGCGCGCAGATAGTCTTCTTCGCTTTCCGTCTGGAAGATCACCGGCTGCTTGCCCTGCACCACGCTGGCGAGCGCACCGAGCGCTTCACTGCGTTCCGGCGGCAGCACCGAACGCCCGCTCGCTTCGTACGCGGCGTTCGCGCGGATATACCACTCGGCGTCCATCAGCGTCTGCTTCATCAGGGCGATGGTACCCATCGCCGAGTTCGGATACATGCCGCCGAGCTGGAACGAACGCTGGAAGCCGATCGCCTGCAGCAGGTCGGCGCGGAGCACCCGCTCGCGCACGCCGGCATCGCTGAGGTTCACGACCGACGCCGTGCCGCGGAAGATGCCCTGCTTCGGCACGGCGAGTGCTGCACCGAAGCCGAGCGAGCGCAGCGCCACGCGACGCGTGGAGTCATCCTTGAGGTTGGTGGTGGTGCTGAACCACGCGCGCACCTGCGGATTCCAGTGCGTCGGGCCCACATCGCCACCCTGCGGCACCGCGTCCATGCCAAGATCGGCATGGGCGTCGATGAAGCCCGGGTAGATGGTCTGGCCCTTGAGGTCCCACACACGAGCGCCCGCGGGGGCACGCAGGTTCTTTCCGACAGCGGCGATGAGGCCGTTGCGGATGACGACGGTCGCGCTGTCCATCACCTGACCCGGTCCGGTCACGACGCGTGCGCCGACGAGGGCATGGTAGCCCGAGCCGTTGTCGCGGAGGCCGGCGATGGGTTCGATGCGCGAGGATTGCTGGGCGTCGAGTCCAACGGCCGGCAGTGCGCCGGCGAGGAGGAGGCCGAGACCCAGGAGCGTGCGGGAAGCTCTCACGAGGTACTCCGTGCGGGACGGCCTGGGTCGCAGGAAGGCCATCGGGTGATTCGGAAAGGCGGGGCGCCTGCACGCCAAGAAAGCGCCGGGGGCGGCGCTTCTATAGTATGGGGGTAACGGACGGGGGGCGGCAAACGTTGCGGGTGGGCGGAAACGCCGGCCGAACGGCTCGGGCGCACCCCCGCAGCGCGAGCTGGAGCGCCCGCGGCGCGCCTACTTGAGCGTGATGCTCACCGGGCAGTGGTCGCTGCCCATCACGTCCGCATGGATGGCGGCCGCCTTGACCTGCTTGGCCAGGGCTTTCGAGACCAGCACATAGTCGATCCGCCAACCAATGTTCCGGGCGCGGCAGTTGGCCCGCTGGCTCCACCAGGAATAGTGGCCGTTACCTTGGGTGAAGATCCGGAACGTGTCGACGAAGCCCGCGTCGATGAAAGCCTGGAATCCAGCGCGCGCCTCGTCGGTGAACCCCTTGTTGCCCACGTTCGGCTTGGGATTCGAGAGGTCCAGCTCCGTGTGCGCGACATTGAGGTCGCCGCAGAAGATCACCGGCTTCTTCTTCTCGAGCGCCTTGCAGTGCGCGAGGAAGGCCGGATCCCACTGCTTCTCGCGCAGTGGGAGCCGACTGAGATCGTCCTTGGCGTTGGGCGTGTACACCGTGACCACATAGAACTTCGCGTACTCCGCGGTGATCACGCGGCCCTCGTCGGCGGCGTCGTTCCCCACCTTATCTACCTGCGGATACTTCTTCGCGACCGCTTTGGTGAATCCGTTCGTCACCGCGATCGGCTTCTGGCGCGTGAAGATCGCCGTGCCGGAGTAGCCTTTAGTGGTCGCCGAGTTCCAGTACTCCTCGTAGTCCGGCAGGTCCACCACCACCTGTTCACGCTCCGCCTTGGTCTCCTGCAGGCAGAGGATGTCGGGTTTGTGCTTGGTGATGAACTTCGCGAAGTCACCCTTCTTGATGACGGCGCGGAGGCCGTTGACGTTCCAGGAGTATATCTTCATGCGGGCATCCGGACGGATAGAGCAGCGTGGCGACGCGAGTCCACAAGATACGCGGCGTGCGGGTCCGGAGGCTAATATCCCCGGTGGCGATCGACTTCACCGACTCCCTGCGGCGCAGGTGCCCATGGCTCGACGCTCATCACTCGCTCGCATCGCGTGGTTCGTGCTTGCGCTCGGCTCGTTGGCCGCAACGGCCGCCGAGCTCTCCGCACAAGGCGTGCGCGGCGTGGTGCTCGACTCCGCCCAACGGGCACTCGTCGACGCCGAGATCATCCTCGGCAATGGCCTGGAGCGCGTACGGTCCGATTCCAACGGGACGTTCCACCTCGGCACCGGACTGCGCGGGAAACAGCGGGTGCGAGTCCGTTTGATCGGCTATCGCCCGTTCGAGACCAACGTCACCATCACGGAGCAGGCGTGGACCGACCTCCGTGTGGCACTCACCCGGATGCCGCAGCTGCTCGCCGAGGTCCGCATCACCGATCGCAACGAATGTGCACCCACGACGATTGCCGGCTTCGAGTGCCGCCGGCGCGCTGGCGGTGGGTTGTTCCGTGACGCGGGCGAGATCCGCAGTCTGCGGCCCGACGCATGGGCGGACATGTTCGACGGGATGCCCGGATTGCGGCGGGTGCCGATGATGACGCCGGATGGACTCGACTGGCGTCCGGGCGTGGCACCCAGTCGCTGTCTGCGCTGGCTGTACAACGGTCACGATCCGATGTTCAACGGTAACGTGAAAAAGATCCCCGAGGGCCTGCTCGTGACGCGCGATGTGATCGCCATCGAGTACTACCAACACTACCGGGACGTCCCCGACGTGTACCAGCGCTTCGCGTGGCCGAAGGAAGAGCAGTCGCCGTGCGGTCTGATCGTGTATTGGCTGCGCGAGGCGCCCGCAAAGAGCAAGGCGCCGTCGCGCAAAGTCACTATCCGCCCGTAGGGCGATTCACGCGGCAGCCAGCACCTCGCGTTCCAACCGCGCATAGCTGGTCTCCATCCCCGTCGTCATGCCCGTGCCGAGGATCATGTCGCGCAGCTCCTTGGTCGGATACGTGATGAGGATGCTGATGAGCGTGCCCCCCTTCACCGCCACCAACGTGAGTTCGTTGCGCGTACCGGGGCCTTCCATGCCGATCATGCGCTCGGAGGTCACGGCACGATACGGCGCGGCGCTCTCCAGCAGTTCGCCCTCGAATCCGAACCGCTGCGACTTGTCGTCCGCCTCCCACTCGTAGCGGTACGAGTCGCCGACCTTCTTCGCGACGTTGCACACGGGCATCGTCCATCCGTCGGGGCCGAGCAGCCAGCGCTGCATGAGGGCGGCATCATGATGCGCGCGCCAGACCTGCTCCACCGTACCACGCACCACGCGGCTCACGCGCACCTGCGTGTCGGAGAGCAGCTGGGCTTCGGTCGTGCGATCGCTCGCGAACGACTTGAGATCGGCGAGCAGCGCGTCGATCTGCCCCATCGCGGACTTCATGCCTTCCATCATGCCCATCTTCACGAGCTGTTCCATCGACTCGAGGCTCGGGAACTGCGTGACGTTCGTCATGCGCGATCCGTTGGTGGTCTTCTCGAACGTGAACACCATGCGCATGCTCGGCATCTGCGTGTTCGGTGCGCCGGTCTCGTCAGCGAAGCCGTCTTCGACTTCGAAGCGCTTGTTCGGCTCCACTGCGAGGAAGCGGAACCAACCGCGGGACTGGGTGCCGTCGGGACCCGTCATGTAGTAGTGCGAGTAGCCGCCCACGGCCATGTCGTGCCGCGTGAACTTCGCCGGCCACTCCACCGGCCCCCAGAAGCGCTCGAGCTGACGCGGATCGGCGTAGGCGTCCCAGAGACGCTCCACCGGGACGGGGTAGTCGGCGACGACGGTGAGCGTGAACGCAGCGGGATCGGATGTGACGGACGTGATCGGCATGACTACCTCTTGGGACGACGGGGTTCGGCGAGGATGGCATCGAGCTGACTGAAGCGCTCGACCCAGAGATGTTCGAGTTGGAGCAGGAGCTCCCGCGCGCGCGCGAGTTGCTCCGGGTTGCCGCGCACGATGCGCTCGCGGCCCTGCGAGTGTTTGGTCACCAGTCCCGCCTCCTCCAAGACCGCCACATGCTTCTGTACGGCGGCGAACGACATGTCGTACCGCGAGGCGAGCACCGAGACGGACGCCTGCTCTCCCGCCATCACCCGCGCGACGATGTCGCGCCGGGTGCTGTCGGCGAGGGCGCGGAACAGGCGGTCGAGCTCCGCGTCGGAGAGGGGAGAACGTGCAACCATGTGGTTGTACGTTATGACGCGAACCCTGTGGCGTCAAGGGCCACCCTGCCGCTACACCCCGAACTGCGTCAGATGATGTTCGAGATGTTTGGCGAACAGGTTGTTCCACTCCTGCGCCGTCATCACCCCGAAGCTGTGGTTGTCCTTTCCGTCGAAGTGCGACGCACCCCACGCCTGCACCTGGTTGATGTACGCGATCAACTGCCGACGTTCGACGTCGATGTCGCGCTCGTCCGCCACGATGAACTCCGGCGCGGTGCGCGAGTTCTTCGCGTACGGCTTCTCGCCGACGACGATCGGCTTGAGGAACGTCTTGAGCAGGAACCGCATCACTGCCGGCGGCCGCTTGTGCGTGTGCGCGTAGTCCGGGTCGCAGACCATCTCGTACGGCTTGGCCACGTGGGCGAGCATCTGCGCGGCGTTCATCTTGCCCCACAGGGGCTTCGTGTCAGCGCGGAGTCGATTGATGCGGGCGATATGCGCGTCCGTGACGCGCCGGTCGAAGATGTTGTCCATGCCATAAACTGCGAGAATCCCGAGCGCCGCGCGACTCCGCGGCCGCGCGCTTGACTTCTCCCCGCGGCGCCGGAACTTCTCCCCATGCCCACTCCGCTTCGTCGGCCGGTCCCACGTGCAGCGAGCCTGCTGCTCGCCGCACTCGCGATGTGCTGCAGCGTCGTTGCCAGCGCGCAGCCGGCAGCCACCGCAGCCCCCCGCCGCTCTCCGCTCCAGCCCGTGCTCGCCGAGTTGCGCGCCGTCGATACCATCCAGACGCGTGTCCCCAGCGACTTCGACATCGAACACCGCGCGTTGCTCACGGTGCAGGAACAGCTCGCCGCGTTCGATCGCCGCGCCTTCTCGCACGACGACTCGCTCGACGCCGAGATCATCGCGCTGCAACTCCGCGACCGCATCAACGAACTCCGGTTCCGCGGCTATCTCCTCCCGCTCGGCAGTCGTTCCGGATTCCATTTCAACTTCGCCGGTCTCCCCGAGTCGGCGCGCTTTGAATCCGTCGCAGACTACGAGCGCTACATCGCGCGCATGCGCGGCTTCCCCGCACAGGTCGACGAACAGATCAGACTCCTCCGCGAAGGCATCCGCACCGGCATGACGATGCCGCGCGCCGTGCTCGAGGGCTATGACCGCACGGCAGCGATGCACGTGACGGACGACCCCAGCATGAGCGCCTTCGCGCGCCCGTTCGATCGATTCCCTGCCGCGATCACCGAAGCAGATCGCACCCGACTGCGCCGCGAAGGTCTCGCCGCTGTACGTGACGGCGCGATCGCCGGCTTCCGCACCTTCGCCAAGTTCCTCGCCGAGGAGTACATCCCGGCCGCGCGTCGCACACTCGGCGCGGACGGACTGCCCGATGGCAGCGCGTACTACGCACATCGCGTGCGCATGTACACGACGCTCGATCTGACGCCTGCAGCAGTGCATCGCATCGGCGCGGACCTTGTCACGACCATCCGCAAGGAGATGGATGCCATCCGCGCCGAAGTCGGCTTCGCCGGCGACCACGCAGCGTTCGTGGACTTCCTGCGAACCGCTCCGCGCTTCACGGTCGCCACCGACGCGGCGTACCTCGCACATGTCTCGCTCGCCGCGAAGGAGATGGACGGCAATCTGCCGCGATTGTTCTCCCGCCTCCCCCGCACACCGTACGGCATCCGCGCGATGCCCGCGCACGTCGCGCCGCGCCAGTCGGCGGGCTACTACGACCGCGGCGACGCCAACGGCACACGCGCTGGCTGGGTGAACATCAATACGTCCATGCTGCCCTCGCGCCCCACGTGGGCGGCACGCGCACTCGCCTTCCACGAGGGCGTGCCCGGTCACCACCTGCAGATCATGCTCACGCAGGAACGCGAGGAACTCTCCCAGGTCCGGCGCAGCGCCGGCGTGACGGTGTACGTCGAGGGCTGGGGTCTCTACGCAGAGAAGCTCGGACTCGACGTCGGACTCTACGCTGACCCGTACGATCGGTTCGGCATGTGGAGCTACCAGATCTGGCGCGCGTGTCGCTTGGTCGTCGACACCGGCATGCACGCACTCGGCTGGACCCGCGAGCGTGCGATCGCGTACATGGCCGAGAACACCGGCATGACCGTCGAGGCGGTCACGGCAGAGATCGACCGGCACATCACCGAACCCGGGCAGGGTTTGGCGTACACAATGGGTGAGCTGGAGATCTCAGCGCTGCGCAAACAGGCGGAGACGCGACTGGGCACACGGTTCGACATCCGCGCGGTCCACGAGGCCGTGTTGAAGCACGGCGCCCTGCCGCTGCCATTGCTGCGCCGAGAGGTCACGCGCTGGATCGATGAGCGCGCTGCGGAGCGTCCTTTCCCTACACCCTAGGTTGGGGCTACAATCTGGGCGCACCCCCACCGGGACCCCCAGATGCGCGCTCATACTTTTCTGCTCACAGTCGCAGCGCTCGCGGCGACGTTTCCTCTCGCGGCGCAGACGCCGGCCGCGCCTGCCCGCTTCGCCGCCGACCAATGGAGCGCACTCCACTGGCGCAACATCGGCCCCGAGGGCAACCGATTCACCTCAGCGGCCGGCGTGGTGGGCGATCCGCTCACCTACTTCGTCGGCTCGGCCAGTGGTGGGGTCTGGAAGACCACCGACGGCGGTGTGAACTGGCGTCCGACGTTCGACGCACATCCGGTGCAGTCCATCGGCGCACTCGCCGTGGCACGCAGCGACAAGAACGTCGTGTGGGCGGGCACCGGCGAGGCGCACATCCGCTCGCACATCAGCGTGGGCCAAGGCATCTACAAATCCACGGACGGTGGCGAGTCGTGGACGTTGATGGGCTTGGAGAAGACCGCACGCATCGCGCGCATCGTCATCCATCCGACCAACCCCGACGTGGTGCTCGCGTGCGCACTCGGCCACGCGTACGGTCCGCAGCAGGAACGCGGCGTGTATCGCACTGCGGACGGCGGTGCGACATGGACGCGCGTGCTCTTCACCGACGAGAACGCGGGCTGCTCGGACCTCGCGATGGACGCCAACAACCCGCGCGTGCTCTTCGCCGGCATGTGGCAGATCGAGATCCGCACCTGGGGCCGCACCAGCGGTGGACCCGGGAGCGGGCTGTTCACATCACGCGACGGTGGTGTCACGTGGACCAAGTTGCGCGGGAACGGTCTTCCGACGAAGCCGCACGGCAAGGTCGCACTCGGTCTGTCGCCGTCCAACTCGCAGCGCGTGTACGTGATGATCGAGACCGGCGATGGTGTGCCTTGGAACGGGCAGGAGACCGAGAGCGGCCAGCTCTGGCGCTCCGAAGACGGCGGCCAGCGTTGGGCGCTTATCTCGCGCGATCGCAATGTGATGGGTCGCGCACATTACTACTCGCGCATGGTCGTCGCGCCGGACGATGAAGACGAGGCGTACTTCCTGACTGCCTCTTTCGCGAAGTCGATCGACGGCGGACGCACACTGAGCACGATTCCGCGGGCACAAGCACCCGGTGGCGACCATCACGACATGTGGATCGACCCCACCGACGCCGATCGGCAGATCGTTGCACATGACCAGGGCCTCTCCATCACGCAGAACCGCGGCAAGACCTGGTTCCGTCAGCGGTTGAGCAACGCGCAGATCTACCACGTCACGGTGGACAACAACATCCCGTACAACGTGCTCGGCAACAAGCAGGACGAACCGACGTATCGCGGGCCGAGCAACTCGCGGCTGGCTGGCGGCCAGATCCTGCGCGGCATGTGGCACGCGGTCGGTGGCGGTGAGTCGGGTTGGGCGACGCCGGATCCGGTCGATCCGAACATCGTCTGGTCCACCGCGTCGGGCTCCGGCATGGTCGGCGGTATCGTCGTTCGCTACGAGGAGGATCGGCGGATGTTCCGCACCGTCGAGGTGTGGCCCGACCAGTCGCGCGGGCCCGCATCCGGCGTGAAGTATCGTTTCGTGTGGGACGCACCACTCACCATCTCCCCGCACGACCACAACACCGTGTACGTCGGGAGTCAGCACGTGCACCGCACGCGCAACGGCGGGCAGAGCTGGGACGTGATCAGTCCGGACCTCACGCTCAACGATCGCTCACGCATGGGATCGTCCGGCGGCCTCACGCCCGACAACATCGGTGTCGAGTACGCGGGTGTGGTGTACGCGATCACCGAGAGTCCGCGCGAGAAGGGCACCATCTGGATCGGCACCAATGACGGGCTGGTACAACTCACGCGTGATGACGGACGCACCTGGACCAACCTCACGAAGAACATCCCCGGACTGCCGGTGTGGGGCTCGGTGCGCAGCATCGTTTCGTCCAAGTACGACGCGGCGACGGCGTATCTCACGGTCGACTTTCATCAGGTGAACAACCGCGACCCCTTCGTCTATCGCACCACTGACTATGGACGCACGTGGAAAGCGATCACCTCCGGACTGCCACGCAACAACCTCAGCTACGCGAAGGTCATTCACGAGGACCCCAAGCGCCGCGGCCTGCTCTATCTCGGCCTCGAGAACGGCATCTACGTCTCGTTCGATGCCGGCGACAACTGGGTCCCGCTGCAGAACGATCTACCGGCCGCGCCGGTCTCAGGGATCCAGGTGCAGGAACATTTCAACGATCTTGTGATCTCCACCTATGGCCGAGGGTTCTACATCCTCGACGACCTCGCGCCGCTGCAGCAGCTCACGCCCGAGGTCACCGCGAGTGCGGCGCATTTGTTCGATCCGCGCGCCGCGTACCGCTTCCGCTTCATTACTGCACCGTCGCAGACGTACGACGATCCCACGCGCGGTGAGGACCCGCGCTACGGCGCATATCTCAACTACTGGCTGAAAGCACCCGCGGCACAGGCACCGCAGCTGACCATCCGCGATGCAGCCGGCAAACTGGTGCGGACCTTGACGGGTACCAACACGGCCGGCATCAACCGCGTCGTCTGGGATCTCCGCGATGAGCCGAGCACCGCAGTGCGCCTGCGCACCAGCCCGATGTACGCGCCATACATCACCGTCGGCCCGGCTGGCCGCGAGGCGCCCGGTGTCACACAGGTCTCGGTGCTCATGCCGCCGGGCACATACAAGGTCACGCTCAAGGTCGGCATTAGTGAGCAGACGCGCGACCTCGTCGTGCGCAAGGATCCGAACACCGGTGGCACCGAGGGTGACATCGTCGAGCAGACGCGGATCGCCAATGCCATTCGCGACGACCTCAACCGTGGCGCGGCGGCGGTGCATCGCGTCGAGGCCGTGCGGGTGCAGCTTGCTGCGCTCCGTCCCACCGTCACGGACGCCGACGTGCTCCGTGAGATCACCGCGCTCGAAGCGAAGCTCGTCGAAACGGAGATGGAGCTGGTGGATCTCCGCCAGACCGGCCAAGGCCAGGACGGCGTGCGCTGGGAAGCGAAACTACTCGCGAAGCTCGGCTACCTGGCCGGCGGTCTCACCAACAACGACTTCCGTCCGACTGATCAACAGATCGATGTGCAGGCCGAGCTCAACGCTCGTCTTCGCACACAACTCACGGCGATCGAATCCCTGCTGGGCGGCGACTTGAACACGCTGAACGCACTGCTGCGGCAGAAGGGCATTCCCAACATCGGTGGTGCGCCGACGGTCGTGCCGTAGTCCTCGGCTTGCACCGAGGGTGCGGCGTCAGGTCCCGGACGCCGCACCCCCGGCCCGGCGGAGCTGTGCGATGATGTGTGCGGTATTGATCAGCGCCGCGTGCGAGAACGCCTGCGGGAAGTTGCCGAGGTGTGCGCCGGTCACCGGATCGATCTCCTCGCCGAAGAGTCCGAGCGGTGACCCGCGCGCGAGCAACTGCGCGAAGAGCCGTTCGGCTTCGTCGAGGTCGCCGCTCAGTGCCACCCCTTGGACGAGCCAGAAGGAGCAGATCACGAACGCTCCTTCAGTGCCGGGCAGTCCATCCGGTCGTCGGTACCGGTAGATGAGATCGTCGTGCACCGCCGTGAGTTCTCGTCGGATGGCAGCGACCGTGGAGCGGTATCGCGGATCCTGGCGGTCGAGGAATCCGACTTTGGCCGCGACCAACACCGCGGCGTCGAGCTCGGGACTTCCGTACGCCTGCACCAACGCGCCT
Organism: Gemmatimonadaceae bacterium; assembly: GCA_020853635.1. Lineage (GTDB taxonomy): Bacteria > Gemmatimonadota > Gemmatimonadetes > Gemmatimonadales > Gemmatimonadaceae > Pseudogemmatithrix. The sequence goes on along the minus strand of JADYYN010000092.1, from coordinate 16,228 downwards.
TGGGTGGCGTCCCACCCGAGTGCGAAGACCTCCATGCGTACGAGGTCCGCTTCGCTGCGCCAGCGATCCGCGAGCGCACGTTCGCCGCGCGATTCCGCCATCCGTGCGCCGCGATCGAGTGCGGTCCATGACATGATCTTGCTGAACACGAAATGCCGCGGCTCCTCTCGCGCTTCCCAGATGCTCCAGTCGGGATCACGCCAATGCGCCGCCGTCCATTCGACGAGCAGGCAGAGTGCGTGCCAGAGCCCGTCGGTCGGTGGGCTCCGTCGATGGCGCGCGTATAGCAGCTCCAGCACTTCGCCGTAGACGTCGAGCTGATACTGGTGTGCGGCGCCGTTGCCGACGCGGACCGGTGCGGCGCCGCCGTAACCTTCGAGGTGATCCAGTTCGCGTTCGGGCATCTCCCGACCACCGTCGATGCGGTACATCGTCTGCACGTGCGGACCGTCCCCCCGCCGGCACAGCCGTTTCACGAAGCGCGTGAAGGCATCCCCTTCGTCGGTGTAACCGGACCGGTCGAGTGCGAAGAGGATGAACGCCGAGTCGCGCAACCAGGTGAAGCGGTAGTCCCAGTTGCGTGTTCCGCCGGGGACCTCGGGCAAAGACGTCGTAGGCGCGGCGACGGTCGCGCCGGTTGGCGCGAAACAACAGAGCTTGAGCGCGAGCAAGCTGCGCCGGACCGCGCGTTCGTAGGGGCCATGGTAGGTGGCGTGTTGTGCCCACGTGCGCCACCAGGTGCTGGTGGCGTCGAGTTTGTCGGCCGTCGCGTAGTCGGCGAGCGGATGCACCTCGTCATCGTCGAAGCGGAGCACGAAGTGCGCTTCTTCGTCCGCCGACAGCAGGAGCCGACCGTGCAATCCGTCGGTGTGCACCGACCACGCCACCGCGTCCGGCCCTACGATGCTCGCCACGTCATCATCGTGATCGGCCGCGAGCCAGCCGGCGCCACGACGCTGCCACTTGGCGTCGGCCGTGGCGTAGTTGAAGCGTGGAGAGAACTCGATCGCCACGTCAACGCTCGCAGACTCGCTGCGCACCACGCGATGGATCTCCGGGAACGGACCGCGCGCGGTGTCGATCGGCATGAAGTCCGTCACGACCAATGTCCCACCGTCCGGCAGCGTGAAGCGCGTCTCGAGGATATTCGTGTCCTCGCGGTATCGCTGACGCCCTTCGCCACCGCCCACGGGCGCGATGCGCCAGAGTCCTCCGCGCGCGTGATCCAGCAGCGCCGCGAACAGACTCGGTGAATCGAAGTGCGGCGCGCAGAACCAGGTGACAGCGCCGGTCTCATCGATCAACGCCGCCGTGTGCAGATCGCCGATGAGACCGTGCCGCTCGATCGGTCGATAGTTCATTCGATCACTCTCGTTGTCCGGAGGATGCGCCGGAGGCACACCAGCGCAGCAGATCGCGCACCGCATCAGGGTCGGGCAGGAACTCGTCGGCCGCAGACTCCGCGAGTGTGCGCGGATCGCCTACACGGATCGACCGTCCGAGACCATGGAGGGCACGGAACGCGTCCTCGTCGGTCACATCATCCCCGATGTACAGGGCGCGAAGATGCGCTGGCCAGTCCGCGCCGTGCCGCTGTGCCAACACCCACAGCACCGCACTGCCCTTGTCCCACGCGATCGGTGGCCGACCTTCGGCGACGAGTTTGCCGTCGGTGACCTTGAGTCGGCGTTTGCGCAGCACGGCCTCCGCCGCCGCTCGTGCAGCAGATCGTGCTGCGGGATCCACGCCGCGATAGTGGAACGCGACCGTGTACCGCTTCCGCTCCACCAGGGCCCCCGCGACGCGCAGCGCCTCCAGTTCCGCAGCCGTCTCGCCGACCACGGCTTCCCACCGGGCGGCAGCGCCATGTCGCCACGTGATGCCGGGACCGGCGATCTCGAATCCATGGCTCGCCACGTACGTGATGCCCGCGATGTCCACCTTCGCTCGGATGTCGTCGAGTCCTCTTCCAGTCACAAGGATGAGATCCACCGCCGGATTCCGTCGTGCATCCTCGAGTACCGCGCGCGTCTCAGGGGAAAGCAGGGCCCGGTCCGGATGGTCCACGATCGGGGTAAGCGTCCCGTCGTAGTCGAGCAGCAATGCGACGCGACTGCGTTCTGCAAGCCATGGCGCGAGTCGCCCGCGGACGGCTCGTGAGCGCGGTTCCGCGGCTTGCGGCGGTCGTTGGGTCGCGACGTCCGCCGCGCGCAGGAATCCCTCCACCCACGCATGCACGTCGTGCGTGCGCACATGCGCGCGCAGCGCCGCCATGCGTGCTCGCCGCTCGTCGGCCGGCATCGAGAGCGCCCGATGCAGCGCGGTGGCCACGGCGTCCGGATCGAACGGCGTCACCATGAGCGCCTCCTGCAACTCATCCGCCGCACCGGCGAGCTCCGAGAGGACGAGCACGCCATCGCCTTCCGGCTGCGACATCACGTACTCTTTTGCGACGAGGTTCATGCCATCCCGCAGGGGCGTCACCAACGCGACGTCGGCCCCGCGGTATGCAGCGAACAACTCCGCGCGGTCGAGGGAGCGCGCGAAGTAGCGGATCGGTGTCCACCCGTCCTCGCTGAAGCGCCCATTGATACGTCCCACACGCTCATCGATCTCGCGCTTCAGTTCGGCGTACGTCCGCACATGCTCCCGACTGGGAACCAGCACCTGTGTGAACCGGATCCGGCGGCGGTACGACGGATACCGCTCCAGCAGTCGCTCGATCGCGTCGAGCCGCTCGATCACGCCCTTGGTATAGTCGAGCCGGTCCACACCGAGGATCTGTCGCGTGGCGTTCGGCTGGCGCGGGACCTGTGCCGTCAGGCGCACCGCCTCATCTACATCTATAGATATCGGATGGATTCCGACTCCCACTGCACGGCCATCGAAGTGCACGAGCTGCCGGTCGCGATCGACGGTGCAACCTAGCAGCTCCTCGGCGCTATCGAGGAAGTTCGTCGCGTATCGATGGATGTGGAACCCGACATGGTCGGACGCGAGCATGCCCCGCAACAACTCGCGACTCCAAGGCAGCAACCGATACACGTCCACCGCTGGGAACGGCACGTGCAGGAAGAACGCGAGCGATGCCTGCGGTGCGAGTCGGCGCAGATGGTGCGGCGCACGGAGCAGCTGGTAGTCGTGGATCCAGACCATCGCCTCGCGGTCGCCCAGCGCGGTCGCCGTCGCGGCAGCGAACCGCTCGTTCACACGATCGTACACGCGCCAGTTAGCGCCGTCGATCTCCGTGCGGCCGACGAAGTAGTGGAACAGCGGCCAGAGGGTCCGATTGGAGAACCCGTGGTAGTACGCGCTGAGTTCGTGGGAGGTCAGCGGGACATCCACATAGCGCACGCCCGGAGCATCCGGCAACGCGAGCGCCGCATCGGCAGTTGTCTCCTCGCGCGGCAGTCCGGACCACCCGATCCACGTGCCGCCACGCGCGCGAAGCACGGGGTCGAGCGCGGAGACCAGACCGCCGGGCGATCGTTCGAGTCGTACACTCCGCCCTTCACGCACGGCGCGAAGTGGGAGTCGGTTGCTGACGACGATGAGCGGTCGAGTCACCGCGGGTCACCGACGAGCATCGGGCCTCCGTGGATGGGAGGAGCATCCCCGCGACTGGGCGGGCACGAGCTGTCGTTGCAGTGTAACGCCGTGCACCGCGAGATGCGACCGGTGGGCGAGTCCTTCACGGATCGCCCACCGACGCACTCGACGAACAATCAGACTGTCATGTCCTTGACGACACTGCTCGCACCATTGGCCTTCACCGAGGTGATGCCACCGTCACGCGAGGCCTCAGAGGCGTACATCTGGCTCGTCCCGATCACCTGATGGTTTCCGGCCTTCAAGTTGAAGAACGCACGACCATCGGTCGCCGTCTTCCGCTCATAGCGCTCATCCATCCCGCAGTTCTTCTGCACCGAGGCGATGCCGTTCTCGGCGGCGGAGCGCGACTCGTACTGCTCGCTCCGGAGGATCGTCTCGGCGTTGCCTGCCTTCAGCGCGAAGGAGAACTGCCCTTTGTCGTTCTTCGTCAGCTCGAACCATCCAGCCATGATCGCTCCTGGTAGGTGTGGTGGGAGCACGAGGTGCGCACCCGTAGAGAAGTTAACCGATGAATCATCTGCGTGGGGTGGGACCGCGACGTGCCAGTATGCTGGTGGTGTGACTCCTGACACCGGAACCATCCGTGTGGATGTGACGGCGTCGCATGACGCCTCGCCGGGATCGTGCGTCCTTGCGGCAATCGGTCGACGTGAGGGTTCCGACGACCATCTTCCGCGACTCATCCCGAGGTTGCCTCCCCATGCTGAAACCACGTCGCAGACTCACCACCATCTGCCCGCTCCTCACCGGCGTCGCATTCGCGATCGCGTGCAAAGGCGTCGAACCACTTCCGTCCGGCGCGCCGACGCTCGCTGCGCCGCTCAGCAGCGTCTCGGTGCTCGTGGGTCAGACCGGGACGTTTGCCGTCGACGCCGAAGGCGCCGGCCCGCTCACGTACGTGTGGTACAAGGGTGACAGCGTGATCGCCAACGCGAGCACTGCCAGCTACACCACGCCGTCAGCGACCATCGCCGACAGCGGCGCGGTGTACCGCGTCGACGTGACCAATCGCGCCGGCACCGTGAGCAGCGGCCCGGCGAAGCTTTTCGTCTATCGCGAGGACAATCTGCTCGCCACGCTCGTCAACTTCGCCGAGACGGCCGCACGCAACTGGAACTTCGGCGGTCACGCGGTCGACAATCGGTTCAACGAAGGTTACGGAAACTGGTCATACGACAACACCACCTACGAACCGTGGCTGTTCGATCGCCCCGAGGTGTTCCGTATGCTCAGCGACATGACCGGCGATCCGCGTTGGCTTTCACAGGCCAACAGCGATCTCATCTATTACGAGTCGCGCTTGAGCCCCACCGGCATCTTCCTCAACAAGGGCGACGACACCAAGTACAGCTACGTCCACACGTGGAGCACCGACACGGCGAAGCGGCGTGCGGCGTTCGAGTACACCGTCGACGGATTCCCCAACGTCGCCAACCTCGGCGCGGGACAGCTCTGGACCGAGCGCGAGCTCTGGGTCGCCCTCGACGCCGCGACGAAGTACTTCACGGTCACAGGCGACTCGGCCGGGCTGCGTCGCGCACAAGCCATGGTCGACCAGTGGGATGCCGTCACCGCCGGGCGCGGCGCTCCGCTCGTCACCTACACCCAGCACGAGGGTGGCGGACCCGGTGGCACATCACCGACGGACTTGATCACCAGTCCGTGGATGGCCGCGCTCTACTTCCAGTCCGCCCGACTGTACATCGCCCGCAATCCCGCCGCCGCCACACAGGTGTACACCCAGGCGAGCAACTATTTCGACTGGCTCAACGTACCGGCCAATCGCGGCTTCTATCCTGGCACTGACGCGCATCCGGAGTACAATGGCCTCGTCTTCCCAGCGTACCTGGCAGGTGGCACCACCATCGGCGACGCCGGACCCGACGAGGGGAACATGGACCACGCGCTCGACGTCGCCGGATTCATCGCATTCGCCATCCGCGCGAAGCAATCACTCGGGTTGCCGACCGCCGCTGCGCAGAGCCGCCTCACAGATATGAAGATCACGGCGGCGCGTGCGTTCGAGAACTGGACCCGATCCACGACCTACCTCCCGAAGTACCGGCTCACCCCTCCGCGGAAGTTCAATTGGTGGGTTCGTGGGATGTTCGAGCTGCGCGCCAACGGCGGGGGCTGACGGGGTCCGGCACCCGTCGGACAGCCGCTATGTGATCGGGCGCCTGACGCGCTAACGTTCGGCATGACCGAAGCCGAGACCCTCCGCGTCGCCGTCGCGCAGATCGCCCCCGTGTGGCTCGATCGCGAAGCCACCATCACCAAAGTCACCCAGTGGATCGAGGGCGCAGCCAACGATGGCTGTGCCCTCGTCGCGTTCGGCGAAGCCCTCGTGCCCGGTTACCCGTTCTGGCTCGAGCGTACGGACGCCGCGCGGTTCGAATCACCCACGCAGAAGGCGCTGTACGCGCACTATCTCGATCAGGCGGTCGACGTCGGCAACAACGGACTCTACCGCGTCCAGGAAGCCGCGGCGGATCACGGCGTGCACGTCGTCGTCGGGTGCATCGAGCGCGCGAGTGACCGCGGCGGCCATAGCGTGTACGCGAGCGCCGTGCAGATCGGCAACGACGGGCGCATCCTCACGGTCCACCGCAAACTCATGCCCACGTATGAAGAACGCCTGGCATGGGCGATCGGCGACGGCCACGGCTTGGTCACCAATCCGGTCGGCCCCTTCATGGTCGGCGCGCTCAACTGCTGGGAGTACTGGATGCCGTTGCCGCGGGCCGCGCTGTACGCGCAGGGCGAAGACCTCCACATCGCCTTGTGGCCCGGCAACGTCCGCAACACCGCCGACATCACGCGGTTCATCGCGCGGGAGAGTCGGTCGTACGTCATCTCGGCGTCGGCGCTGCTCCGGCGTGCCGACATCGGTGACACGATCCCGCACGCGGCCCAGATCCGCGAATCCAGCGAGGACGTGCTCGCGAACGGCGGCTCGTGCATCGCCGCGCCCGATGGTCGCTGGCTCGTCGAACCCGTCGCCGACGCCGAGTGCTTGATCGCGGTCACACTGCATCACGGGCTCGTGCGGCGCGAGCGTCAGAACTTCGATCCCGCGGGACACTACGCGCGACCGGACGTCACGCGCTTGGTCGTCGATCGCCGCCGTCAGTCGACGGTGGAGTTCATCGACGGCTCCGACGACATCGTCCTGTGAACCGGCGTCGCTTCCTCCAGGTCGCCGCGATCGGGACCGCCGCGGCCGCCGTGGGCACGGTCGGATACACGCTCGCGATCGAACCGCACTGGCTGGAGATCACTGCGCGCGATCTGCCCATCACCGGCCTGCCCGCATCACTCGTCGGCGCGCGACTCGTACAACTCAGCGACCTCCACATCGGACCGCAGGTGAGCGACGTGTACCTGCGCGAGAGCTTCGCGCGCATCCGCGCACTCGCACCCGACATCGTTGTCGTCACCGGCGACTTCATCAGCTACTTCGAGGAGCGTGGTGCAGCGCAGTTCGAGCATCTACGTTCCATGCTCGCCGAGTTCCCTACCGGGCGCCTCGCCACGCTCGGCATCCTCGGCAATCATGACTACGGGACCAACTGGCGCGACGTGGTCGTCGCTTCGAAAGTCGTCGCCGAGGCCGAGCGTGCGGGGATCAGGATACTGCGCAACGAGACCCACGCGGTGAACGGACTCGACGTCATCGGCGTGGACGACCTCTGGGCGCGGCAGAGCGATAGCACGCGAGCGCTCAACGCACGGAGCAACGATGCGGCACTCGGGTTGGTCCACAACCCCGATGCCGCCGACAAGCTCGCGTGGCCGGACTATCGCGGCTGGATGCTCGCGGGACACACGCACGGCGGGCAGTGCAAGGCGCCGTTCCTGCCGCCGCCGCTGCTGCCCGTGGAGAACAAGCGGTATGTCTCCGGCGCCGTGACAGTGGACGACGCGCGCACGCTGTACATCAGCCGTGGCGTCGGCCACCTGATCCAAGCGCGATTCAATGTGCGGCCCGAGATCACGGTGTTCACCTTGCGACACCGAACAGACACCTAAGGCCCGCTGTCACAGGCGTCGGCCCCCTGTGGCCTCCGACCCCTCCGGCTCGTCTTTGTGATTGGGCTCGCCCCACGAAAGATGACCACCCCCACCCCACCGAACACTCCCCGAGTCACGCCGCTGCTCGACCGCCTCCGCGCGTCGACGGCGGGACGCTATTCCATCCACGCCGAACTCGGCGCAGGTGGCATGGCGACGGTGTTCCGTGCGACCGAGATCGCGCTCGAACGCGAAGTGGCCATCAAGGTGATGTCGGCGGAGGTCGCGTCGTCGCCCGGTGCCTTCGAGCGCTTCCGACGTGAGGCGCGAGTGGCCGCCGCGCTGAGTCATCCGAACATCGTCCCCATCTACGCGATCGGTGAGGATCCCGCGCTCGCCTACTTCGCAATGAAGTTCATCGAAGGCCGCGGGCTTGACGCGATCCTCCGCAAGCAGGGCGCGCAATCCATCGCCGAGGTCGCACGCATCATCTCGGCGGTCGGCAAGGCGCTGCACTACGCGCACGAACGCGGTGTGGTCCATCGCGACGTGAAGCCGGCCAACATCATGCTCGGCGATGACGGCTGGCCGTACGTCACGGACTTCGGCATCGCCAAGCGCGACGACGCGCAGCAACTCACGCAGGCCGGCACCGTCATCGGTACGCCAGCGTATATGTCGCCCGAGCAGTTCAATGGGCTGCCCATCACCGGCGCGGCCGATCAGTACTCGCTCGGCATCGTCGCGTTCGAGTTGCTCACCGGGCGTGCGCCGTTCGATGGCCCGTCACTCGGCGAGGTGATGCGAGGACATCTCCTCGACCCGGTGCCGCCCATCCGCACGTTGCGGCTCGACGTGCCGCTCGGTGTCGCGGAATGCGTGAACCGCATGCTGGCCAAGGAGCCCGCGCAGCGCTTCGCAACGCTGGCCGAAGCGGCGACTGCACTGGAAGCGGCCGCGGCGATGGCGAAGCCCGCGACCGGCCGGCCGAGCATGGCACCCGGAGTCGTGGCGAGCGCGCCGGCGGGCGCAGCCGCGATCTCCGGCGCGACGGTCACGTCAGGCCCCACCACGCCGATTCCCCGCTCCAATCCATCGCTCGTCAGTTCGGGCGCCAAGCCGCGGCCGGTCACTGCCGCGCACCCCCGGCCGGTGGAGAAGACGTCGACGGGGAGCTCGCTCCTCATCGTGTTCGTCGTGCTGGCCGCGCTCGTTGGTGGTGCGTGGTACTTCCTGCGCGATGAGTTCGCGACCGTCGAACCTGCGCCCACGGTCGCCACCGCGCCGGTGCTGCCCACGACGACGCCCGACGCGAGTCTGACGGATTCGAATAGTTTGGTGGACTCGAGCGGCACGAGCGCTTCGGATTCCGCAGACGAGAAGGTCTCACTCGACTCCGCGCTTGCGGCGTTCGCGGCGCGCGTCGCGGCCGCTCCGGTGGTCGACGTCGAAGCACCGGACGACTCCGCCGTCGTGCGCATCGGGAGCGAGGTGCTGGAGACCGTGCTGTTCATCAACGGCCGGCAACTCGGCATCGTCGGCGGGCGCGGTCTCGTTGCGACGACCGTGGTGCCCGGACCTGTGTCCGTCTCGATTCGCAAAGTGAACTGCCGCGACTGGGACACGACGTTCACCGCGAGTGCGGGACGCCGCTACTCCATCGGAGAACGTTCGCCGGGCTGCTGATCCGCCTACGGCGCGTATCCGCTCGCCGTGACGAACGCCGACGCATCCGACATCGTGATGATCGCACGCAGCGCGGCCGTCTTGTCCGGCGTCGAATCATAGTATGCCTTCGCGATCCGATAGCCGATGAAATAGCCGAGGTCGCCAGGATGGGTCGGCGTGGCGTTCTGTTGATTGTAGAGCCACTCCGCATAGTTCCGACCGTGCATGACGGATCGGAACGCGGTCCACAACGAGTCTTCGCGGGCCAACGCCCACGCGTGCAGTCCAGCGTTGATGTTGCCCCCGGAGACGAGTTCTCCGACGAAGTCCGCCGACCCCTCGAGCAGTGACATCTCCAGCAGCGTCTTGTTGGCGTGCGACATCAGGCCTTGTGCGGCCGACTGCAGGACATGCACATGCTCGTGCGCGACGATGATCGTCACGCTGTCGGCGGGGCGAATGTTCGCTCTCGCGAATGCGTTGAGTTCCTGCGTCGGCGAGGTAGGCGCTTTGGCATAGAACTCCGCCCCGATCAGGATGCCGGCGTCGCCCACCGTGCCGCCGGTCGAGAATCGCCCGAACAGGAACGTCAACGGCGGGAAGATCGCATCCGCATACCGCTGCTGCATCACGGCGTAGTTGCGACGGATCCCGTTGGCGACCGCGGTGTCGCTCCCGAGCGCGAGGCTCGTCGCGCGGATCGAGTTGAGATAGTTGGGAACCGCCGAGCGGACTTGAGCGAGCGCGGTGCCGTTGAGCTGACGCAGTCGCGTGAACTCACGGAGTCCCGCAGACGCACGGGCGAGATAGAGCCGATCGAAGTCCGCCGCGGTGCCACCGGAATCCACCGCCTCCCAATAGCGCGGGATATCGCCGGTCTCGATCACCGCTTGCTGCGGGTCGGTCACCGCCCGACCGAAGGGCGGTGCGCCGATCGACGACGAGCACGCGCCCGTCAGTAGTCCGCTGACGGCGAGCAGCCGACGTGCGCACAGGCGCCACGATGCCGGGTGACTCATGCGTCTTCCCTCATGTCACGTGTCATCGTCGAAAGAATGTCTCGCCCACGCGGAGTCGGCCAGAGGTGTTTCCACCACCCCCGGCCACGCATAGAATTGCAGGCATGCGCCGCCACGTCCTCCTCTACGGCCTGCTCGCCGGCGTCCTCATCGCGGCGCTGCAGTTCATCGAGTATCGCTGGCTGGTCATCGAACACTCCTTCGAGATCTACGGCGGACTCATCGCCGCGATCTTCGCGGGACTGGGGATCTGGCTCGGTCTGCGCCTCACGCGACCCAAGGAGACGATCGTCGTCCGCGAGGTCGTGATCAACGAGTCCGCGCCCTTCGTCCGGGACGACCGCAAGGTCGACGCCCTCGGCCTCACCCCGCGCGAACTGGAGATCCTCCAGCTCATGGCCGACGGCCTGAGCAACAAGGAGATCGCCGAACGGGTCTTCGTGAGCGAGAATACCGTCAAGACCCACTCCAGTCGCGTCTTCGACAAGCTTGGAGCGCGCCGGCGGACCCAAGCGGTCCAGCTCGGCAAATCGCTCCGCCTGATCCCTTAGGGGCCCGACTTTCGGGTGATTTTCGTCGAAAGTCCGCAGAATCACCCTTTCTGGTGACGCGCGGTCGGGCTGACCCCGGCTAGAATCTGCGCTCCACCACCTACTTGGAGTCGGTATGCGCAAGATCGTTCTGACCTTCGGGTTGATCGCGGGTGCGATCCTCTCGGCCATGATGCTGATCACCCTGCCCTTCCAGGAGCAGATCGGCATCGACAACGGCATGATCATCGGGTACACCACGATGGTCCTGGCCTTCCTTATGATCTACGTCGGCGTGCGGACCTACCGGGATAACGTCGCCGGCGGGCAGGTCTCGTTCGGCCGAGCGTTCACCGTCGGCCTGCTCATCACGCTCATCGCGTCCGCGTGTTACGTGGCGACGTGGGAACTGATTTTCTACAAGCTCGACCCCACCATCGGTGAGAAGATGATCGTCGCCACTGAGGAGAGCCTGAAGAAGAAGGGCGCCAGCGCCGAGGAGATCGCCAAGCAGAAGGAGGAGATCGCCAAGTTCCTCGTCAGCTACAAGAAGCCATGGGTCAACGTCGCCATCACGCTCATCGAGCCCTTGCCGGTCGGCCTGCTCATCACGCTCGTGACCGCCTTCGCCCTCAGTCGGCGACGTCGGACCGAGTCGCTCGCGCGCGCGTGATCCACGCCAACCCCGAGTCAGCGACCATGCCAGCTCCCATCGTGTACTTCGAGATCGCGGGGCGAGATGTCACCTCGCACGTGTCGTTCGCGCATTATCCACAGATGTAGGGTACGCTCGCCCCGTCGCCACCAAAGTCGTGAACCGCTACCACGCCGTCCTCACCACCGCCGATATTCACGTCAACCGCTTCGACCACGCTCCACACGAGGTCCACACCGACCCGGACGAGGAGACGTCGACGCGGTGGGCGGTCGCGTTCGTGCACGCCGGGAGCTTCACCGTCACGCACGGTGCTGTGCGGCGCACACTTCGTCGCGGTAGCGTCCTGCTGTCGCGCCCCGGCGAGCGGTTTCGGTGCATGCATCACGAGGAGTGCCCGACGGACACCTGTCTCTCAGTCAGTTTCGAATCCGACGCCGCCACGGCGATAGAGTCCACGTGGGCCGACGCCGAGTGGCCCGCACGCGAGATCGCCACCCCGCGGCTCGCGTACGTCGATCGCCGGTTGCTGGACGCGGTGCGCCACGCCGACACGTTCAGCGTCGAGCGCTGGGCGCTCGCGACGGTGGAGGCGCTCCGGTACGACACCGCCACTCGCCGCGGACGCTACGCGGCTCGACCAGCCGATGTCGACGCGATCGTCGCGGCCTGCGAAGCGATCGAGGCCGATCCCACCGCGCGACGCAGCATCGCCGAACGGGCGAGAGCGGTCGGACTCACCAGCACACGGCTCACACATAGCTTCCGCAGATACCTCGGCGAGTCGCCGCACCAGTATGTCATTCGCTGGCGCCTCGCCCACGCCGCATCACTGCGCTCCGACGGATGGAACGTCAGCGAAAGCTGCTACCGCGCTGGCTTCGAACACCTGAGTCATTTCTCCCGGACGTTCCAGCGCGCATTCGGAGTGCGCGCGGCCGACTGGACCGCGCTGTCGCCCGATGAAAGACGACGGAAAGTGCAAGCCCTGCTCCTGCGACGGACCTAAGCTTCCGGCAACCATCACCGGAGCACGTCATGAAGTTCGCTGTCCTCTTCGGCATCACCGTCGTCACCGCCTCGCTTATCCTCGTCACCACCCGGGCGTCAGCGCAGACGGCCGCCGGCCCCGCCCCACGCGTCGCCACCACGCTGCCCGCGGCTGAACTCAAGGCTCTTGAGAAAGAACGTCGCGCTGTCTGGGTCGACTGGTTCACCGGCGACACCACCGCACTGCGTCGCGCACTCGGACCGGAGCTCGTTGCGATGAGCACCGGCGCGAAGTACTGGCAGTCCCTCGATGAGTCCGTGGAGTCCTCAGCCAAGTACAAGGCCGATGGGAATGTGTTCGTGTCGGTCGAGTTCGATTCGACGAAGGTCCATCGCTTCGGCGAGACCGTGGTGATGTTCTCGCGCTATCATGTGGTCACATCCAAGGACGGCACGCGCGGCGATCTCCGGGGCCGCGCGACCGAGGTGTTCGTGCGCGTCGGCAAGCGCTGGGTGCACACGTCGTGGCACCTCGACGCCGCCGAGTGAGGCGCAGCTGAGTTTCGCGTGACGCGCGGGTCAGCGGCCCGATCGTTCGGTTTGACGAACAATCGGGCCGCGCCCACACTTCGCGCATGACAGACTTCACCCTCGTCGAGATCATCCAGCAGTCGTATCCCAAACTCTGGCATGCCTGCCATGTCGAGCACCGCACCCGCGGCCAGCCGCACGCCAGCGGACTCACCGACCGCGAGTCCGGGATTCTTGCGCACATCGGGCACGACGGCGCCGATGCCGGCCCCCTGGCCGAGCACCTCGGCATCGCCAAGTCCACACTGAGCGCCCACATCGCACGCCTCGAGTCGCTCGAGCTTCTGACGAGCGAAGCCGCCGCCGCCGATCAGCGGCGGCGGCGGCTCCGACTCACGGCACAGGGCCGCGCGGCATTGCGCAGCGACGCGGTCCTCGACACCGATCGCGTCGCGGCACTGCTTGAGCAGCTTGCACCGGACGAACGCGAACGCGCGGTGCACGGACTCGCCACGCTCGCTGCCGCCGCGACCAAACTGCGCGCATCGACCACCGGAGGCGCCGCATGAGGATCGTACTCGGCATTGTGGGCGCACTCATCGCGATCGTGCTCGTCACCGGGATCATCGCCGTGCTCGTGGGCCGTCGCCTGCCCGAACGGCACACGGCAACGGTCACACGGGACATCCCGGTACCGCTCTCGCGCGTGGCGTCCATCGTACGAGACATCGAGGCACAGCCGTCGTGGCGTGCGGGCCTCAAGCGCATCGTCGTCACGGAACGGCCGGCGGGCGCACTGCGCTACGTCGAGCACGGGAGCAACGGCGAGATCCCGTTCGTGTTCCGCGAGGTCGTGCCCGACCGTGAGTTCACGAGCGTGATCGACACCGACGCCTTGCCGTTCGGCGGGGAGTGGACTTTCACCCTCACCCCGCTCGACAGCGCCCGCACGCAGGTCACCATCCGCGAGGACGGCGTGGTACGCTCCGCGCTGTTCCGTTTCGTCAGCACGTACATCATGGGGCACACACGCACCATCGACGGATATCTCGACGATCTCGCCGCCGCGGCACCGAGGTAGCCGCCGACGACTCCGTTCGTGTTGTGTGGCGTCGGTCGTGCGCGCGCGATGGCGCATCTGAGGGAGTCCTCCCTGACCCCCAGACCGACATCACTATGCGCATACCGCCCCGTCTCTTGCTCGTCTTTGGGCTCTGCCTGACCGCCTGTCACGAACCCACCGCCGCGGCTCCGCCCAACGTTGAGGCAGGCCGATACGCCGTCGTCTCCGTGAACGGCTCGACCCTGCCGACCCTCATCGTCGACAGCCCGACCCTGCACATCAGCTTGCTCGCCGATACCCTCGTCGTCACGAACGACGGCACGGGCACATGGGTAAGCACGTTTCGCTGGTCCTCGGAGATCGATCCACCCACGGAGGTCCAGACATCGGTTCCCATCACGGTGCGCAAGGAATCCGGTGTGTTCCTCCTCCGGCAGATCCCGTGTCCGGCGGACGTGGAATGCGAGGTCCCGGAGCCGGCCGAACTCCGCGTCCGTGAGGGTGAGCTTGAGGCGACCGCGCGCTTCGCCACGTACCGCTGGCGCCGGGTCGCTGCGCTCCCCTAGCGCGACTCGACGCCGTTGACGAGAGAGGGGGCGAGGCGGGATCCTCTCCGCTTCGCCCCCTTCCCACGCCGACGCGTCCGTGCCGGTACTCAGCGCCCGCCGGACGGACGTGCGGTCGAAGTGGTATCCGTTGGTACCGCCATCGCCGTCGAATCGGTCGTGACCGCTGCCATGGTCTTCGTGTATGGCGGCGGCAGCGGGCTCGTCCAGTCCGTGCGACCACCCCAGAACGCCGGGTAGTGCTTGGCCATCTGGAAGCCGTACAGCGGCTTGTAGACCCCGTTGTGGCAGGTCATGCATTGCGCCTTCGGAGCATCCCCCATCGGGCCGAGGCGCGACGGATGATAGACCGGCGCGAGCGGCGCCAGATAGTTCGTGTTGATGTTACGGAGCATCTGGATGCCGGCGAACGCTGGCACCGCCGCCATCGAGATAGTGGCGCAGGATCTGGTTCTCGATCGTGTAGAACCAAAGACCGTTCGGCAGCGGCTTGCCGACGCGGCAGGTGTAGCAGGTCACGCCGGTGTTCCCGACGTGCTCCGACCACTCGCTGTTGAGCTTCCGGGTCATCGCCATCATACGACGCGCGACGGCCTTGGTGTAGATTTCCTTGCCGTCCGAATGTTCCGCGCCGGGTACTCCGGTGCCACGCCGTGCTTCACCGCCCACAGGCACCAGGTGTCGACGGCGGTGCCGGTGAGCAGGATGCCGACGCCGCCCGTGAGCGTCACGAGCACCGCGAACCACCATGCCCAACGGTGGATCGACTCCATCGTCGCGTTCCAGCCCATCGTCCAGCGCCAGAAGATCGCCGAGCGCTCGGACGCCGTGCCGCGATCGGTGATCTGCTCGATCTCGCGCTCGCCACCCAGGCGGCTCACCGCGAGGATGGTCGCGCCGTGCATCGCGAACAGCAGCGCCGATCCGTACAGGAACGCGATCGAGAGCTCATCGAACGGGTTGTAGTACAGGTTGCCGTAGCGGATCGAGAACGCCGACGTCCAGTCGAGGTGCGCGAAGATCCCGAACGGCACCATCTCGCTCCAGCTCCCGAGGAGCAGCGGCTGGAAGAAGAACGAGAGGTACAGGAAGATCGCCGAGCCGAACGCCCACGCGAGATGCGTCCCCATGCCGTGGGCACGCGCGGCGCGGCGAATCGTACGGGCATGTGGTCACTGGTGATCTTCTGGGCCGTGCAACAGCTCGCGAAGCTCAACGTGTTCTTCGGCGTCGAGAACCCGGCAGCCAACTTCCGGCCGCCGCATCGAGCGTATCTCGGCCAGTTCTTCGGTCCACCGGTGAACTCGCTCTTCCTCGTACTGAGCATCGCCGCGGTGAGCGTGAGCACACTCGTCGTCGCATGGCGCGGTCGCGCTGCCATGGAGAACGGTGACCGCCAAGCGACGGTGGATGGCTGGCGTCAGCCGCTCAGTTTCGAAGTGCAGTGCTGGATCGCATGGACCGGGCTCGCGCTCAGGCGCGCGAAAGCTTGAGCGCCGCGCGGCGCTCGCGCTGCTCGGCTTCGATCCGTCCGCACATCAAGTCACACAACTGGAAGACCTCGGCGTCGGCGAGCGCAT
>JADYYN010000091.1 GCA_020853635.1 Gemmatimonadaceae bacterium | reverse complement strand
TCTTGATCTGATCGTCTGTATGCTGCAGCTCATGCAGTCGTGCCGCGCAGTTCTGTATGTACATGGCCGAACCTTCGTAGTAGCCGTAGCGCAACCAGGTGAGGCCATCGAAGATCTCGGCGCCAGACACGAAGTAGAGGCAGACTGAAACCGGATCGAGACTGCCGAAGATGTGAATGGGCTTCGCTCTCAACCCCGCGTCATCTAGGGCAAGTCGGATGCGCGCGATCGCCTCCATGCGACTGAGGCACGAATCTCCGAGTTCTTTCTCAGTGAATCCCACGATTGAGAACTGGGACAAAGAAGCGACGTTTCGAACGACATCATCAATGTCGATATGCCTTGCGCGCCTGTCGCGTGGCTTGATCAGCACAGCGTGCAACTGGTCGGGGTACTGAGCAAGCAGTTTTGCGCACGTTGCAATCTGCTTCGTCACAGGCCCTCTGAGATCGAATCCGACGAAAACTGCAGGTACGCGTTTAGGCCACGAGGATAGGACGGAGCGCAAACGCCGCTCATTCCACACCTTAGGCGATGATGATTGAATAAACGAGGTTGAGAGGTCGTGCTGATCTGACGTTTCGTAGCCTCCGCTATCGACGATAGTCAGGCGCGTAATCGCCTTCGCAGGCCTTGTTATGTGATCATGGTAGATATCGTAAGCGCTAAGGAGAACAGTGTCCGTCAGGTACTCTTGTGCTACCTTGAACAGAGTTTGCGCTTCAGAGCGTTTGCTTGCCGAGTAGCCGAATCCTTTGCTAGAGAACGACGGCACTAGAATCGGCGTATTTAGGACTTCGCCGCTCGGATGCCTAATGACGTTTGATCTTGCAAGCGTCACCGGTCGCCCCTCTCGGCGCAGGACAAACAAGTGCCGCAGGGCAACGAATCGCCAGCATCACAACTTCTCGTCAATTCGAAGGGAAGATTGTGTTCTTCGACGTAGTCGATGATGTTGCGCTTGGTTAGGCCAAGCAAGGGAGCCTCGATCCGCACCCTTCCGTCCGTGTATACGTCGTAAAGCTCTTGCATCGACGCCATGAAGCCGACGGTGCAGTCGCGGTAGTGGCTGCCGGAATGAATGCCCAATGCAATCAGTTGGTCCCCTGGCTCGACACTCATCAATGCCAACATCGCGAGCATTCCGTTGCGACCCATTACCTCCCCCAAGCGAACGGTTACGCCCGTAACTTCGATGGTGCGGAGTTCAACGGCCAAGTGCTTCGCGATATGACGTGCAGCGACAAGTTCGTGTCGCCTCGCTGGCTGCCCGTGGTCGACGAAGAGTGCCGACACCGTGTGATCTAGCGACTTGTAGTAGTGAAGACAGACCATCGAATCAAGGCCACCACTCACGAGCACCAGGGCACGCATCTGTGACTTCCGGCTCAAACGGAGTAGGTGACTTTGGCGAGTTGGCTGCTCACGAATCCGGTCGGCCGGGGAAATCGTAAGGTCGGGGACAGAGTTGCGCTAGCGCCCGCAACCCCGTTCTAGATCGTGATCCTGCCCGCGAGCTGCCCAGAGAACAGTTCGTACTATTCGAATTCTTGACCTAGTTGGCGAGGCTGCTCGTGCAGTGCTGGTCGAACGCCGTCTTGAGGTCGCCCGCGATGGCGTCGACGCTGCGGCCTTCGATCTGCCAGCGCTCGATCATGTGCACGAGCTTGCCGTCGCGCAGCAGGCCGATGCTCGGCGAGCTCGGCGCGTAGCCGGTGAAGTAGCCGCGCGCCTGACGCGTGGCGTCGGCGTCGTTACCGGCGAAGACGGTGTACGCCTTGTCGGGCTTGGTCGCATGCGCCATCGCGAGTGCCACCGCCGGACGCATGTTGCGCGCCGCGCAGCCACAGACGGAGTTCACGATGACCAGCTGCGTGCCCGGCTGATCCTTGATCGCCTCATCCACCGCCGCCGCGCTGCGCAGCTCCTCGATGCCAAGGCGAGTCAGTTCGGCGCGCATCGGCGCGACCATGCGTTCGTCGTACATCATGGGGACGGATCCGTGGAAGGGAAGTTTGGTGCGCGAGATGGCAGATGGCGGAAGGCAGATGGCGGACACGCCGGGCCAGCCCTTTGACAAACCCGGAGGTGAGAGCCGGAGTTCCTTACAGCTTATAGCTCACAACGCTCGACTATCAGCGCCGTTCTACTGTCTCGACAACGCCAGCAATGCTGCCTGCGGCACCACCAGGTATCGCTCATTCTCGAACGTGATCTCCACCGCCGCCTTCCGGAAGAACAGTGCGTAGTCGCCCACCTGCGCCTGCATGGGGATGTGCTTCGACTCCTTCATCGCGCCGATCCGCCAGGGTTCGTCGAGGTGATCACTCACTTCCGGCAGCGGCTGACCCGGGCCCGTCGCGACGATCGTGCCGCCCTGCACCGCCTGACCCTCCACCGCCGTCGCCGGGAGGTATAAGCCCACCTTCGTGCGCTCTTCGCCGTCCTCGAGACGGATCAGCACTCGGTCGCCCACGACGATCAGTTCCTTCTTGCCTTTGCGCATACGGTGAACCTAGCCGAGTCACTTGATGAGGAACAACCGATCCTGGCGCTTGATCGCCCATGACGTACGGCCGTCGGCACCGATGATGGCGTCTTCTTCCTGTGCCATGCGCACCGCCTGACCGCCCCACTCCGGGACCTTCGACGCCGACTGCAGTTCGATCGAGTACCACATGTTCGCGATCACGCGCGCGTCGCCGCGGCCGGGCACGCCGTCCTGATAATCCCACAGCCCCACGAGCGGGCCGGCCCCGTGGCCGTGTTTGCCGATGGGATGCGAGTAGATGGTGCCGTCGATTCCGGCCGCCTTCATGCGCTGCAGCGAGGTCGCGAGCACCTCGTTGCCCGTGCGGCCGGCGCGCAGCTCCTCCATCACGATGTCTTGCAGCCGGTTCGTGTTGCGCAGCGCGGCCGTGAGGCCCGCGGGGGCATCGGTTTCGCCGGGCATCAGCACGTACCCGTTGTGTTGCGTGTCGGTGTTGAGGCCGAGCGCCGTGATCCCCACGTCGCAGTGCAACACATCGCCGCGCTGGATCACCGGGTCCTCACCCAACTGTGCACTCGTCATGCCCTTCCGCTGCACACTCACGCTGGGCTGGAACCAGGTGCCCAGACCCATGTCGTTCACCTGCTGCCGCCACCACCACACGAGATCGCTCGTGCGGGTGACGCCCGGCTTCACCGCCTCCGACGAGAACATGCGCTGCGTCAGCTCCCACACCAGCTCCTGCAGCTTCGCGTAGAACGCGACCTCGTCCGGCACACGCGTGGCGATCATCTCCAGCGCCAGTGCCTCGGCGGGCTTGAAGCGCGACGCGAGCGCGGGGCCGAGTGCCTCGGTCATGCCATCGCGCTCGCCGGCCGTGAGCCCGTCGGTGAACGCGAACGTGCGCGACACGTCGATGGCGATCACGCGCGGGTTCTTCTCCTCGAGCACCTGCTTGAGCACGGACCACTGCTCGTCGCCCCAGAGCTCGGCCTGTTGCCCGCCGACCGCCGCAGTCACCGCCTTCATCGCGCGGCGCGCCTCGTAGAGCCCGCCCTGCGACGTCCCGCCGAGGGCGATGCGCTCCACGCAGGAGCCATCACCCGGGTCGGTGCGGCCTGATGCGGCGCACTTGTCGTAGAACACGTAGATGGTGCGGCGCCGTGCCGCGAACGTCGTGGGCGAGACCAGCGACGAGAACACCGGGTCCTCGTTGTACTCGCGCATCGGCACGACCCAGGCATCGACGCCGTGTTTGCGCATGAGCGCGGGGAGCACGGTTCGCAGACGCTGGTCGAGCCAGCGCTGCTGGCGCTCGGCCTGCTCGCGCAGGGTGCCGAAGGGGCGGCGCGGCGTCTGCGCCGAGAGCGACGTGCCGGCGGCGAGACTGAGGACGCCGAGCACAATCAGCATCGGACGGACGAGCAGGCGGCGGATCATGGTGTGGGCTCCGGAGTGTGCGAGGGCTCAGCGGACTGCGGCGGCTCAGGCGGGTGCGCGGTCTTCCGCGGCAACAGGATGAGCCGGACGATGGTCGAGATGAACGCGAGGACCAAGGCGAACAACGGGATGGCGATCATTCGCACGGTCCCGATCCGCAGCGCCGAGCTCTGCCAGTCTTCGAACGTCGCGGTGAGACTGCCGATGCGCTCGAGTCCCAGGTAGGTGAGCACGAGGCTCACCGCGATCTCGGTGAGCGACTCGAGCAACGCGAACATCGGTGCGCGCCAGAGCCACGCGCGGGCCGGGTGGTTGCCCAGGTGCAGCGTCGTCATGAGGAACAGGATCGCGACGCCGCCGAAGAACGTCCACGCGATCCAGCTCCACGAGTTGCTCCAGCCGAACTGCAGCACCGCCGCGCGATAGAGCCGGAGACTGCCGCCGGTGAGCACCGCCATCACCACGAGGTTGAGCGAGACACGACGGAGGATGGTCGGCTCCTCGATCTGCGTCATCAACGTCGTGCGGCGGAGCAGCGGCATCAGCGGGGGTGTTGGGCGTGATGCGCGCTCATCAGACGGTCGCGATGCATTCGATCTCCACACGCGCATTCAGCGCGAGTCCGTTGGCGCCGAGTGCGCTGCGCGCCGGCAGGCGCCCGGGCGTGAAGAACTCGCGGTACACCGCGTTCATGCGATCCCACTCCTTCATGTCGGCGAGCATGATCGTGCACTTCACGACCTTGTCCATCGACGAGCCCACCGCGGTGAGCACGGTGCGGATGTTCTCGAGCGTCTGCCGCGTCTCGGCTTCGATGCCACCGGGGACCACGGCACCGTTGGCCGCAGCGTCGGTGCCGATCTGGCCCGAGAGGTAGATGAGCGAGCCCACGCGCACGGCGGGCGAGAACGGGCGTGTGGGCGCGCCGAACGGTGTGAGGTACACCGGCGCGTTCGCGCTGGCGCGGCATCCGGTGACGAGCGCGAGTGCGGCCGCGCTGAGGAGCAGCGTGCGACGGGTCATCGGATGATCGTCCCGAGTCGCGACCAGCGGATGTCGGTGATCGCGGGCCAGATGCGATCGGAGTCGTCGGCGTTCCACGAGTAATACACGAAGAGCGGACGCCCGCGCACGTTCTCGCGCGGCACCATGCCGTAGAAGCGGCTGTCGTACGAGTCGTAGCGGTTGTCGCCCATCATGAAGAAATGCCGCTCGGGCACGAGCAGCGGCCCGAAGTCGTCGATGGTGGGCGCCGCCGGCGGCGGGCCGAAGCGCGAGGCGACGAGTTGGTACTGCTTCTGCCACGAGAAGATCGCGCGGGTCTCCTGCGGGCCCACGTCCGGGCGCGCGACGGCGTAGCCCTGCTGCTGCGGGACGCCGTTGATGTGGATCACGCCGGCGCGCGAGAAGATCGTGTCGCCGCCGGCGGCGATGAGGCGCTTGACCACAGTGGGCGTGGGGTCCTGCGGGTTCTCGATCTGGTACGGCGAGACGAACACGACGATGTCACCGCGCTTCGGCTCGGCATAGCCGGGCAGGTTGATCTTGGTGAACGGGATGTGCGGCCCGAAGCGGAGCTTGTTCACGAAGAGCCAGTCGCCGACGAGCATCGTCGGGATCATCGAGCCCGAGGGGATGCGATACGCCTCCAGCAGGAACGTGCGGAGGATCAGGAAGATCGCGAGGACACCGGCGATGGACTTGAAGCCTTCCCACGCCTTCTTCGCGTCGAACGCGGCGCCGCTCGTCCGCCCGCGGGCGGCGGCGACGGCGTTGGTGGACTTGTCGGATTTCGATACGCGCTTGGCAGCCATAGAGGGAATCTGGCGGAACGCAGGCCCGAATACGAGAGGGGCGCGCCGGTCGGCGCGCCCCTCACTCCTGCACCAGCCGCTCGAACGCTTACTTGACGTTCTTCGAGACGAGCTTGGTCATGTCGAACATCGACACCTGCGCCTTGCCACCGAAGACGACCTTGAGCTTGTCGTCCGCGTTGATCATGCGGCGGTTCTTCTTGTCCTGCAGGTTGTTCTTCTTGATGTACGCCCAGAGCTTCTTCGTGAGCTCCGTGCGCGGGATCGGCGTCGAGCCAACGACCGCGGCGAGCTTCTCGTTCGGCGTCACCGGCTTCATGAACGCCGCATTCGGCTTGCGCTTTGCGGCCTTCTTCGCGGCCTTCTTCGCCGGCTTCTTCGCGGCCTTCTTCGCAGCCTTCTTCGCGGTCTTCTTCTTGGCAGCCATTCGTACAATCTCCTCGAAAGGATGTGATGGATCGCGGTGCTACGCCCGGTCGAGCACGGCGCGATCTGTCTCGAAAGTAAGGCAGTCTCCCTCTGGCGCAATAGGGGTGCCCCCTCTGCGCGCCTAGGGCGGACCCCCCGCGCCCCCCTCGGTGGACGACGGACGCGACGTCAGAACGCGTCGCAACACCGCATCCAGTTCACGTCGTCCGACGGGTTTGCTGAGCACCGACACGTCCTCGCGCGCGAGGAAATCCGCGTCCGTCGCGGTCACCGCACCCCCCGTCATCACGACGAACACCCGTCGCGCTTCCGGATACGTCTCCGCCAGTCGCTCGGCGAGCATCTGCCCCGACATCCCGGGCATCATCAGGTCGGAGATGATCACGTCGAACCGCTCGCGCGCGACGAACGCGAGTGCGACTTCGCCGTTCGGTGCGGTGGTCACGCGGTGCCCCATCCGCTGGAGCAGACGCTGCATCGCGACGAGCAACATCGGTTCGTCGTCCACCACGAGGATGTGCGCGGCCTGACTCGTCCCGGCGACGGACGCGGGCGCCGGCGTATCCGCCATCGCATCCGACGGCAGCAGCGCGTCCGGCGGTGCCGCGGGAAGCCGGATGCGTACCTCCGCTCCACCGGCGGCGGCGTTCGCCAACGTCAACGTCCCACCGTGCGCATCCACCAGCCCGCGCGTGATGACCAGCCCGAGTCCGGTCCCGCCCGAGAATGCCCGCGTCGTGACGTACGGCTCGCCGAGTCGTGGCAGCACCTCGGGATCGAACCCCGGCCCCGTGTCGGCGATCGTCACCTCCACCCAGCCGTCACTCGTCGCGCGCACCCGCACGGTCACCTCGCGCCGCGTTGCCGCGGAGTCGGCGAGCGCCTGCGCAGCGTTCACCAGCGGATTGACGAGCATCTGGACGAGTTGGCCTTCGTCCCCGAGCACGTCGGGCACGAGTTCGATGTCGGCATGCAGGGTCGCCTCGTGCCGCACCCGCGGCGCGGCGATCCGCAGCGCCGCCTCGACGACATCCGCGATGGCGATGCGCCGATAGCTCTCCTGACTCACTCCGTAGGTGCGGAGACCGGAGACGACCCGCCCGATGCGCTGCGCGCCCTCCAGCGCACTGCGCAACGCCTCGCGGTCCGCCTCGCTCGCCGTCGGACCGAGTGAGGCTTGGAGTTCCTCGAGATGGAACAGCACGTACTGCAGCGGATTGTTGATCTCATGTCCCACGCCGGCGGCCAGGCGGCCGAGTGCGGCGAGGCGCTGCTGCTCCACGAGTGATTCGCGCGCTTCATCACGCTCGACGGTCCGCACCTCGACCTCGCTCGACAGTCGCGTGGAGAGCTGCGCGAGCCGCCGCGCGTCGCTGCCGAAGCGGCCGAGCAGCTGGATGGTGAGCGGCAATACCGCGAACACGTACCCCGGACTGCCGAGGTACATGAACTCGATCACGCCGCTGGCGACGAGCGCCTCCTCGATGATGCAGAGCGCGTAGAGCGTGAGACCGATCGCGATCCCCATCGCGCCGCGTTCGCCGCGCTGACCGCGCCGGACGTGCTGCACGAGACTCGCGCCGAGCAGGAGCAGCACGATGAGCGCGACCGCGTTGCCGACGTCGTTGAACGCGTAGGTCCGCTCATCGAGTCCGAGCCAGGGCACCTGCACGTGCGTGAAGCGGTCGTAGTCCAGCACGAGATCGCCCGCTGCCGCGGCGGCGGCGACGGCCAGCATCGCGCCGGTCGCCCAGCGCGTCCAGCGCGGCATCGACCCGACGCGGCCCGACGCGTCGGCGAAGGTGAATCGCATCCACATCGCCGCGTGCACCGTCGCGACGAACAGGTTCACGCGCACGAGCACGGCCCGGAGGTCGAGATCGTCGAGCGCGACGTAGAACCACACGTCGACCGCGCTGTACGTGCCCGCGGTGAGCGCGATCGCCGCCATCAAGCGGACCCGCTCCCAGCCGGGCGCGCGGGCGATGAAGTACATCACACCGGCGCTGGCGGCCTGCAGGAAGACCGCGATGAGGGCGACGACGGCGTGCAGACTCACCCGACGAGGAACCCCTCCAACAGCGCGATCATGCGCACATCCGCGGGGTCCGCACTCGGGTCATCCTCCACCACACTGTCCCGCTCGGACGGCGTCTCGAGGATGAGCGGTACGCCGGCGCTACGATCATCGGCGAGCAACCAGCGGAACGGCTCCGCTCCGATCGCCCCTTCTCCCACGAGCGCGTGGCGGTCCTTGTTCGACGCGAACGGATGCTGACTGTCGTTGAGATGGAAGAACGCCGGACGTTCCCCGATCACGCGCTCGAAGTGCGAGAGCACGTTCGTGAGCGACTCCTGCGACGAGTGGATATCGTGCCCCGCGGCGAACAGGTGACAGGTGTCGAGGCCGTAGCCCGTGCGATGCCGCAGCGCGTCCGGCACCTGCGCGAGCATCAGCGCGATCTCCTCGGCGGTGCGACCCATGGTGCGCCCGGCGCCGGCGGTGTTCTCGATCAGCACGCGCGTCCTCGACGCCGTCTCCGGCACCGCCTCGAGCACGTGCCGTAGCGTCACGCCTACACGCACCGCCGCGTCGGTCGGGTCACTGTCGCCCGCCGAACCGGGGTGGAAGCAACAGCCGTAGGCCTCCAGCACCGTACTGCGTTCGAGTTCTTTCGCGAGCCCCGCACGGGCGCGCATCGCCTTCTCCTCCTCGGGCGACGCGGTGTTGAGCACGTACGCGCCGTGCACCAGCACGTTCCGCCGCGCGATACCCACTTCGTCGAGCGCCGCGTGCACCTTCGCCGCGGCGGCCGGCTTGATCGAGACCTTCTCGTTGTAGAACGTCGGCTTCGCGGTCATCACCTGCAGCGCCTTCGCGCCGGCGGACGCGGCGCGGCGCACCGCCATGGGGAGTCCGGCGTCGTCGGCGGGATGCACCCCGAGCAATCGTGTCATGCCTTCGGGTCCTCGTGACTGTCCACTCCGTCGGGCGTCTGCGACGGACGTCGCGGACCCTTCGTCGGTTTGTTGCCTTTGGGGATCGGCGAGATGCCGCCCAGGTCCACCATGCGTTGCCCCTTCACGTATTACACCGAGCGCGGGTCATCGATCGCCTGCAGGCGCCGCACCACGTCGGCGATGCGCCGCGCCTGGTCGTCGATGGTCTTGAGTCCCTCGGTCGTCTCCTCGGGCGTGAGCAGTCCGCTGGTGATGAGCGCCGAGTTGGTGAGGAGGGCCGCGAGCGGATTGTTGATCTCGTGCTGCAGCGCGAGTGAGAGCTCACCGATGCCGGCGAGGTAGCGCGCCTTCCGCAGTTCCTGCTCCGCGTTGCGACGTGCTTCGGCGATCTCCAGCCGGCGCTCGGCGATGCGCAGCCGAGCGGCGATGTCCTCTGGTGTGACGGGCGTGGAGAGGTAATCATCGGCGCCGGCGTCGAGTACGGCTTCGAGCGAGCGCATGCCGCTGCGCGCGGTGACCACGAGGAGGTACGCGTCCTTGCCCTGCTCGTGCGAACGCACGCGACGGCACACCTCGAGGCCGTCGAGGCCGGGCATCTGCCAGTCGAGGATCACCATCTGCGCGGGCTGCCGCTCGAACGCGTCCCACACCGCACGGCCGTCGGCGTGCGCTTCCACCGTGTGACCGTTCGCCTCGAGCACCGCCTCGATGAGGCCGCGCATCAGTTCATCGTCGTCGGCCAGGAGGAGATGCATCAGTGCACGCTCACCAAGTGAGGGTCCCGCGACGGAAGGCGATGTACGACGCGCCGCCGCCGCGTTGCGTCGCCGTCCACGCGAGGACGAAGTCGTCCCCGCGCAGCGCGATCCGCGGCGTGCGCGCCTCGCCGGTGGCATCCGATGCGGCGAGGCGTGCTTCGAAAATGTGCCCCGCCGTGCGCGAGAGAGCGAGCCCGAGCCGCGGCAGCCGACTGTTGGGATCCTCGTACGCGACGAGCACCGTGTCCCCGCGGGACGCGATGACCGCCTCCGACGGTCGGTCGCCGTAGACGATCGGCATCGGCTGTTCGAACACCGTGCCGCGCGTCATTGAATGCACGAAGAACAATCCCGCGCCCTCTCGCGCGTCCAAGTGATACGCGAGCTGGACGTAGCCGTTGAGCGGATCGACGTCGAGGAAGGGGACCGGACGCGTGCAGCCGGCACGTCCGGCGTCCATGGAGTCCGCCGTCACCGGCGTGTCCCACGTGCGGCCGCCGTCGTCGGAGCGGGCCACGCGGAGGAGCACGCTCGAGTCCGCGCGCACCTGGAACCAGCTCGCGTACACCGTGTCGGCGACCACCGCGCGGGCGGCGCGCCGGGTCGCCGTGCAGACGCCCGGCTCCTCCGGCCACGCGGGCGGCATCCACGCCCCCGTGAGCCGCGGCGCGCCGTCGGCCGCGAGCGTCAGGCGCAGCGAGTCGTTGAGCGTCCCCATCTCGCGCGTGAGGTCCTCCTCCCACGAGACGGGCTCGGGAACACAGGCGGTCGTGGCCAGGAGGGCAGCGACAAGGGGCACGACGCGGAGACGCATGCCTGAAGTATCACCTGACGCACGATTAGATTTCTACCGTTGCCTTCCACCAGCCCACTCCTCCGATGACCGCTTACTCTCCCGCCAGCGTGCGCCGCCTTCCGGCGGTCGTGAACGATCCGATCCGCGCCTACGCCCCCGGCTCCGCCGAACGCGCCAGCCTCAAGGCCCGACTCGCCGCGATGGAAACCGAGCGACCGGACATCCCGGTGGTCGTCGGTGGCAAGGAGATCCGCACTGGCGAGAGCGTGAACGCCGTCTCGCCGCACAAACATCGGCATGTCACCGCCACCTGGCACAAGGCCACCGCTGCCGACGTGCACGCGGCGATCGCCGACGGGCAGCGGGCATGGCGCGAATGGTCGGAGACGTCGTGGGAGACCCGCGCCGCGGTGTTCCTCAAGGCCGCCGACCTGCTCGCCGGCCCGTGGCGCGACACCATCAACGCCGCCACGATGCTGGGCCAGTCCAAGACCGTGTTCCAGTCGGAGATCGACGCCGCCTGCGAGATGGTCGACTTCTTCCGCTTCAACGCGCACTTCGCGCAGGAGCTCTACCACGAGCAGCCGGTGTCCGCACCGGGCATGTGGAACCAGAGCGAGTACCGCGCGCTCGAAGGCTTCGTGTACGCCGTGACGCCGTTCAACTTCACGGCCATCGGCGGCAATCTCTGCGGTGCGCCGGCCATGATGGGCAACACGGTCCTCTGGAAGCCGGCCGGCACGCAGATCCTCTCGGCGTGGTACACGCTGCAGCTGCTGCACGAAGCCGGCCTGCCCAAGGGCGTGATCAACTTCCTCCCCGGCGACCCGGCGATGATCTCCGACGTCGCACTCTCGCACCCCGATTTGGCCGGCGTGCACTTCACCGGCTCCACCGGCGTGTTCAACTCGATGTGGAAGACCATCGGGCAGAACATGGGCAAGTACCGCTCGTATCCGCGCATCGTCGGTGAGACGGGCGGCAAGGACTTCATCATCGCGCATCCCTCGGCCGACGTGCAGGCGTTCGCGGTGGCCGTCGTGCGCGGCGCGTTCGAGTACCAGGGCCAGAAGTGTTCGGCCGCGAGCCGCATCTACGTGCCCAAGTCCATCTGGCCCGAGGTGCGTGACCGCGTCGCCGGGATGATCAAGGACATCCGCGTCGGCGACGTGAACGATTTCCGCAACTTCATGGGCGCGGTGATCGACCAGAAGGCGTTCGATCGCATCAGCGCCTACCTCGACGACGCAAAGAAGAACGCCAAGGTGATCGCCGGCGGCGGCTGCGACGGCAAGGACGGCTGGTTCGTGGAGCCGACGCTCGTGCACACCGAGGACCCGAACTACCGCCTACTCTGCGAGGAGATCTTCGGCCCCGTGGTCACGGCCTACGTGTACGACGACGCCAAGTGGGCCGAGACGCTGCAGTTGGTCGATCGCACGTCACCGTACGCGCTCACCGGCGCGGTGTTCGCGCAGGATCGCGCGGCGGTGGCCGAGGCGCACGTCGCGCTGCGGCATGCGGCCGGCAACTTCTACGTGAACGACAAGTGCACGGGGGCGGTGGTGGGCCAGCAGCCCTTCGGCGGCGCCCGCGCCTCAGGCACCAACGACAAGGCCGGCTCCAAGCTCAACCTGCTGCGCTGGATCAGCGCACGCACGATCAAGGAGACGTTCGTGCCGCCGCATGATTACAAGTATCCGTTCATGGGAGAGGTCTGAGTACGAGAGGGGAGAGGTGAGAGGGGAGGGGCGCGCCGGAGACTGCTGGCGCGCCAACGTGGGCTGAAGAGCTCCAGTACCTCACCTTGATCCACTCGTCGCCCTGTCCTCACATCTCCCATCTCCCATCTCCCCTCTGCCCTTCATGCGCTTCCTGACCCTCGACGTCTTCACCGACACCCCGTTCGGTGGCAATCAGCTCGCCGTCTTCCCCGACGCGACCGGATTGCCGGAAGCGTCACTGCTGCAGATCACCCGCGAGTTCAACTTCTCCGAGGTGACGTTCTGCTATCCGCCGGTCGACCCGGCGAACACACGCAAGGTGCGGATCTTCACGCCACAGTACGAGATGCCGTTCGCTGGGCATCCCACGGTGGGCACGGCGGCCGCACTCGCGCTGCGTGAGGGCGCGTTGCCCGGTGGCACCGGTACGTTCACGTTCGAGATGGGCGTCGGTCTGGTGAAGGTGGACGTGAAGGTGGAGAGCGACTCGCGCGCGTGGGCGGAGCTCTCGGTGGCGAAGCTGCCGGAAGTCGGCCCCACAGCACCGACCATCAACACCCTCGCCGAGATCCTCTCGCTCGAGCCGGGTGATCTCGTCGGCGGCGCGTACTCGCCGCAGGCGGTGTCCTGCGGCTATCCGTTCCTCCTCGTACCGATCAAGTCGGTGAAGGCGCTGCAGAAGGCGCGCGTGCGCATCGATCGCTGGGAGCAGACGCTACAGCGGTTCTGGGCGCCGGAGATCTTCGTCGCGGCCAAGGACCCGGACGGTGGCCCGCAGCATTGGCGTGCGCGCATGTTCGCACCCGGCATCCGTGTGCCCGAGGATCCCGCGACGGGCTCCGCGGTTGCCGCGTTCGGCGGTTGGCTCGCGATGAAGGAGCCGAAAGCCGACGGACAGTTCGCGTGGTCGATCGATCAGGGCGTCGAGATGGGTCGGCCGAGCCGACTCGATGTGCGCGCCGAGAAGGTCGCGGGTGCGGTGACGTCGGTGCAGGTCGCGGGTCGCGCGGTGCTCGTCACCGAAGGGACGCTGCGACTGCCGTAAGCGTGGCGCGCGCGGGATATCCGCGCGCGCTCACTCGGTGATGCGGATCATCCCCTGCACCGAGTTCCGCGCCTTCGCCCCGTCTGCGGCTTCGAACGCGCGCATGCCCGCGTGCCACCGCTCGGCACGATCACGACCGTTGCGTTTGGCCACATAGAGTGCCTCGTCGGCCCGCGCGAGATTGGTCTTTGCCACGTCGTCGTCGCGCGCCGGCGCCGCAGACACGCCCACACTCGCCGTGATGCGCCGCTCGGGTGGCAACGACTTGAACTGATGCGCACGGAACGCCGAGAGCACACGTTCGGCGAGGATCAACGCGCCTTCGTCGTTGGAGTCCGGTGCCAGGATCGCGAACTCCTCGCCGCCGATCCGCGCGACCACGTCCACTTCGCGCGCCGTCTCGCGCAGCAGCGCTCCGACTTCGCGGATGACTTCGTCACCGGTGAGATGCCCGAACTCGTCGTTGATCTTCTTGAAGTGGTCGACGTCGATCGCGAGCACCGCGATGTGCTTCTTGCCGCGGATCGCGCGTGAGACCTCGCGTTCGGCGAGCTGGTTGAGTCCGCGGCGATTGAAGCAGCCGGAGAGCGGATCCGTGAGCACGATGGCTTCGAGGTCCGCGCGCATCTTGTTGTAGGCCCGACCGATCTTGGTGATCGGGTCGGGCATCTGGTCCTCGCTCTCGTCGTACCGCGCACTGAAGTCACCGTCCTGCGCGCGATGGAAGATCTCGACCAGGCTGCGCGTGCGTGCCACCACCTGGCCCTGCAGGCCGACGTACACGAGCAGGCCCATCGCGAAGAGCGCGAGCGTCCAGAGTTCCTCGGCGGGGACGATCGGCGCGCCGTTATCCTTGGCCCAGGCCACGAGCGAGATGTAGCCGATCGCGACGAGCGCCAGATGGATGAACGTCGCCGTCCACCCGAAGAACATCTGGGTGAAGAGGACCGTGAACATCGAGAGCACGAGTGTGCGCTCGTAATGATCGGCCGGCGAGACGAGCGCGGCGGCGACGAAGAGACAGATGAGATCCGCAGCGTTCACGGCCATCACCACGCCCACGCTGGCCCGGCCGGTGCGCCGCAGATGCCACGAGACCAGACGCTGGTACGCAGTGTACAGCACCACCATGCCGAGCAGGATCAGCAGCGGCGTGCGCGTTCCCAAGCGCGGCGCCATCACCGAGGTGGATGACACCACGCCGAACCATTTGAGCGTGACCGCAGAGAAGCCGACGAGCGGCAGCAGGATTGCGCGATAGCGCAACTGCCACAGCAGGATCTCGGCTTGCGACTGCTCTTCGCTCAGCGTGACGGCGTTCGGTTGCGGCAGGGGACGTTCTCTTTCGGGTCGTGGTCCGAATGACTCGACTCTGAGTCACGTAGGTGGACGCACGCGGCGCAGGTCCCGTCACGGGACGGGACGCTGTCGCGGAACGAGACGGTCTACCGCCCCGCGTACGGGCGGCTGGACGCTGCTAGAACCGCGCCTCGAAGTAGAAGTCCAGCCGGGTCTGGACCGTTGGGTAGATGCCGCGCGAGAGATCGATGCGCATGATGCCATCGAGGAAACTCGCACCCACACCCACACCGCTCATCGGCCGAACGTTGCGCCCCCAATCGTTGCGCGCGCCGGCCCAGCCGATGTCGCCGAAGACGAGCGGGCGCACCGCCGCCTGATTCGCCCCGATCTCGAGCCGGCCGAGCCAGAACGACTCGCCGATGCCGGTGCCGGCGTTCTGCCCGCGGACGCTCTGCAGGCCGCCGAGGAAGAACTGGCGCTGTGCGGGGACTGTCCCGGTAGTCGTTCCGCCGGAACCGGTGAGTGAGGCCGCCACGCGACCCAACCCCCGCGAGACGGTCGTCTCCAAGAAGGCGCGCCCGTACTCGAAGTCACCGGTTGCGCCCTCGAGTCGCACGTCCGCGCTCGCGCGCCAGCCTTGTGGGTTCAGGCCCTTGCTGCCGCGCCATCGCACGCCCGCGCCGTACAGCCAGGCGTGATCCGCGATCACGTTGCCGACATAGGTCTCATCATTCGCGCCGCCGAACAACGACCAGCGGGTCTCCACCGGCGCGTTCCACTGCTGCTCGGCGAAGAGGCGCCAGGTGAGGCCACCGCGCATGGGCCGTGTGCCGGTGAGCTCACCGCCCCACGCCCGATGGTAGAAGCCTTCGTCGCGCGCCGTCATGATCGTGTTGAACGACGCGCCGAACGAGAGTGGGTCGCCGAAATCGGAGCTCACCGCGAGGCGGCGATACAGCGCCCCACGCAGTTGATTGCGCCCGTTGCTGCGCGCGACGCCGAGCTCGCCGTTCAGTTGCAGATCCGCCAGCGAGGCGCGTGCGCCCAGTGAGACGGTGTAGCCTTTGCCCAGGCTCGACTCGAGCGTCGCACCGGTGCCGAAGCCTTCTACGCGGTTGAAGCGCGTGTGCGCCAGCCCCCAATCGAGGCGCGGTGCGCGCGGCGACCACGACGGCTGCAAGCGCATGTCGAGCGCCTGCATGAGCTCGGCCCGTTCCTTCGCGCCGAAGAGCTCCTCTCCATCGTCGTAGATCGACTTGGGCAGCTCAGCCGAGGTGCGCAGCTTCTCGGGATCGCATGAGATCTCGATCGCCATCGGCAGCTTGCTGTCGTACCGGTACCGGATCTCCGTGTACGTCTGCTTCTGTGCACACTGCTCGCGGCGCGCGCGGACACTGAGCGAATCTCGCTCGGCGTAGTAGACGCGCATCTCCTTCCGCACCTCGGCACTGTCGAGACCGGCCGCGCGCAGGCTGTCGCGGTGTACCTTCGCGGTCGACCACGGCGCGGCCGGGACCTTGGGGAGCGAGTCGATGGCGTTGACGCTGTTGTAGCGGTAGCGCTCCTCGACCTTGAACGGTACACGCATGAAGCTCACGCGCGCGTAGCCCTCGGCGCCCTGCGTGCGCGGCAACCAGAACCGCTGCTCGAACAGTCCATACTCGATGGTGACGGCGGTGATCTCCGCCTTCATCGGGGAGATGAGCCCGCGCACGAGCACCGGGACATCGTCCTTCGCGCCCGGGTCTTCGCTCTCCACCTGCTCCCAGACGTCCATGGGTTCGCTGAAGCGCATGACCGCGCGCACCAGATGGGCACCGGCCGTCTCGAACCAGAAGGAGCCCACCACGAGATTCCAGCGCGGCTCCCGCGGGATGACGAGGATCTCGCGCAGCGTGATGCGCTTGCCGTCGGGCAAAGTCATCAGGACGGAGTCGCCGGTCACGAACGTGAAGTAGGCCTCCGACCCCTCGGCCACGGGATGGATGAGCATCGTCATGCCATCGCCATCACCATCGCCACTGCCGTCGTCGTCGGACGTGCCGATGTTGTCGAACAGCCACAGCTCGTCCTTGCCAGGGTAGTACGGCACCGCGAACACGTCGCCGATGTCGTTCTGGATGTCATCGGACGCTTCGTCGATGCCCGCGATGATCGGCACGGCCGCGCGGGCGCCGAGCACCTCGACCTGCGCGCCGAACTTGCGATGCCAGCGCACGTGCGCGGCGCTCTCGGTGCGGAAAATCAGGCGATCGCGTGCGGTCTCGCGGATGGACATGCCCGCCGAAATGCGCTGATAGCTCTTCACGTCGTAGCTCAGCAAGGAGGAGTCTTGCTGGAGTCGCGCGTCACGTGCGCGGAGCAGGAGTTCCTTGGCGGTCGCGTCCTTGAACGCCGTGCGACGGTGTTCCTCGGTGACGGCGATGCGCTCGCGGGGAGGACGGACGGACACCGTCACTCCGACGTTCTGCTTGTTGACTTCGGCCTGGACTTGCAAGGCGAGCGCGAGCGAGAGGACGAGCGACATCAGGACCTCGATGGGATGAACGACGGTCGCCCGGCCGGGTAGGCGGCGGGCGACGCTCTGACGGTCCGTACGTCCCAGCCCTATCGAGGGTTTCCTGACGGGTGGGCGGGGGGTGGGGCCTTCAGGCCAGCTCGGACCGAGTCCACGCGCGCGCGCGCCTCGTCGCGCCGTCGGCGGTTGTCGGCCTTCTGGAATCGCTCCACCTCCCATTTCCGCGCGACGCGGACCTCCCGGTCGACGGCTGCGGCGTCCGGCAGGCGCAACAGGGCTACGAGGGCCGGTGCGAGCATGAGCGCGACGCCGCCGGGGAACCGCGGACGCGCGTCGGCGGTGACCCCCCCGAACCGCGCCTGCAGCCACGCGGCGTTCCGCTGGATCCAGACAGTCGCCACAATGACCGCGAGTCCGAGGGCGGCCAGCACCAGCGGAAAGGCGGGCGAATCACGGAAGACATCGCGGGCGAGCCAGCCGAGGTACCACAGGACCCAGAGCATGCCGAGCGGCACGTAGGTGAATCGGCGCAGCAGCAGCGCGGCCGCGAATGCTGTCACGGCCGCCGGGATCATCAGATGCCGCATCCACTCGTCGCGCGAGACAAGCTGGATGGTCGCGAACAGCGCACACCACACCGCGCCGAAATGCACATACATGGCGTAGTCATGCTCACGCGGCTGCCGCCGCTCGAGCATGTAGGCGACCGTCAGCGCGAGACTGCCGGCGATTAACCAGATGAGTCCGCTGCCGTCAGGCAGGATCGCGTTGTCGAACCACGCATCCACCAGATGGAACGTCATGCGTACACCGATCGCGGTGAGGAGTGCGACCAGCAGCGGGAAGCGGGTGCGCCAGAGCGCGAGACCGGCCGCGAGGAGCAGCACGAACTCGGTGAGCAGTTCCTCTCCGCGACAGGTCCACAGCCCGAACGCCGGGAAGCTGCACAACTCGCCGTCGCGCAGACGCGGCGCAATGCCGGTGAGCTCGTTCAGTGCGACGGTGCCCGGACCTGCCATGATGACCGCGAGGACGACTGTGAGTCCGGAGGCGATGGGCTCTCCTTCGCGCGCGAGCACACGTGCCGCCACGAGGAAGAGCGTCGCGTACACCGCGCAGGCTGCGAGCGCACCCGCTGCTCCGAGATTATCCCAGCGGTCGGCAAGGAACCAGAACATCGCCGCAATGACGGTGATCGCCCCGAGCGTGTACGCGATGCTCGAGGCCTGCATGAGCGTGCGTTGCGGCGGACGGTCGATCTCGCGCGGCGCGCGACCGACCGTCGGCGCGAGCGCACGGATCGCCGTCGCCTGCTCGGCCGTGATGATGCCTTCGCGTACCGCCGCGTCCAGCCGGCCGTCCTCGGTGTTGATGCTGCGTGGATCG
The DNA here is from genome assembly GCA_020853635.1 of Gemmatimonadaceae bacterium. GTDB lineage: Bacteria > Gemmatimonadota > Gemmatimonadetes > Gemmatimonadales > Gemmatimonadaceae > Pseudogemmatithrix. The sequence continues at coordinate 37,967 of JADYYN010000091.1, read as the reverse complement.
GTCACTGCATGCGCTCGATGGTCGGTGTTGGATTCGCGGGACTGCCTATTGCCGCCGACCGCTGACTCGCTTCTGTTTCGGCATGACCGCGACCACCGATCACGCTGACTTCGTCGGCGACCTCTCTCCAGACGAATTCGAGCGGCACGCCGCCACACTCGCGCGCTGGATCGCCGAGTATCTCCAGCACCCAGAACGGCACCGGGTGCTCAGCGGGCTGGCCCCGGGAGAGTTTCGCGCATCACTCCCCGCCGCCATGCCGGAGAAGGCCGAGTCGTTCGACGCGATCCTCGCCGATCTCGATCGCGTGGTGATGCCAGGCGTGACACACTGGAACCATCCCGGCTTCTTCGCCTACTTCGCCAACACCGCATCCGTTCCGGGCATCCTTGGCGAGCTCGTGATCGCGGCGCTCAATCAGGTCGGCATCCTCTGGCGGACATCCCCTGCCCTGGCCGAGCTCGAACAGACCACGCTTGCGTGGCTGCGTGATGCGTCCGGGTTCCCGTCGGACTGGTTCGGCATGATCACGGACACCGCCTCAGTCTCCACACTGCAGGCGCTCGCCGCCGCCCGAGAGGCCGACCCTTCATTGGAGGTGCGGCACCGTGGGCTGGCGGGACGGCCGGAGCTGCCGCGCCTGCGGGTGTACTGTTCGTCGCAGGCGCACTCGAGCATCGACAAAGCGGCGATCACACTCGGGCTCGGCGCGGAGAACGTCGTGCGGTTGCCGGTCGACGGCGCGTTCCGGATGCGTGTGGACGCACTCGAAGCAGCCGTCGCAGCGGATCGTGCGGCCGGGTATCGGCCGCTGGCGGTGGTCGCGACGGTCGGCACGACGTCGAGCACCGCGGTCGATCCGGTCGACGCGATCGCTGACGTCTGCGCGCGCGAGACGATGTGGTTGCATGTCGACTCGGCGTATGCGGGGGTGCTCGCGCTCGTGCCGGAGCATCGCGTGCACTTCCGTGGAGTTGAGCGCGCCGACTCGTTCGTGGTGAACCCGCACAAGTGGCTGTTCACGCCGATGGATTGCTCCGTGTTGTGGACTCGGCATCCGCAGGTGCTCAAGCGCACGTTCAGTCTCACGCCGGCGTATCTGGAGACACAGGAGCAGGACGTCGCGCTCTCGTTCTCCGACTACTCGTTCCAGCTGGGACGGCGATTCCGTGCGCTCAAGCTCTGGTGGGTGCTGCGGGCATTCGGGCGCGACGGATTGGTGGCGCGACTGCGGCAACATTGTGCGTATGCCACGCGACTGGCCGTCGAGATCGCTGCGACCGCCGAGTGGGAGGTCATGGCACCAGTGGGGATGTCGGTGGTGTGTTTCCGGCATCGGCCCGCAGGCATGACGGAGGCGGCGGTACTCGAGCGGCACAATGCGGCCATCCTAGATCGCGTGAACGCGAGCGGACAGGTGTTCCTCTCGCATACCAAGCTCGGGCCGGACTATGTGTTGCGTATGGCGATCGGCAATCTGCGCACGGAGTGGCGGCACGTGGCGGAGGCGTGGCGGTTGCTTCAGGGCGCTGCACGTACCTCCGCCGCGTCGTGAGCGGCGCTGACGATCGCGTGCCGTGGTGATCTGTGTCACACGCGCGACCGTTACGCAGTGAGCGGCCTTAACGCTCGCGGGTTCGCGGCATCCAATGGGCGAACACGCGAGGCCCCCACCGCCGCGCACAACCGGCCCACTGTGGCCACATGGAGGAGCAACACATGCTACGCAAGCTGATGGCCCCCGCCCTTGCGGCATCGCTCGTACTCGCCGCGTGCGACTCGAGCCCCACAGAAGTCTCGGCGAACGACACCGACGACTACGCGCTCGTGATGTTCGGCGAGGCGGGTTCGGCGCTCGAGGGCACGATGGGTGATCCGCCTCCGGGCGGGAACCACTTCGATGGACGTTCGGGCTGGGCGCCGCTGCCGGACTCGCTGGCGCTCACGCAGACGCAGCGTGACTCGATCAACGCCCTGCGGGCGGCGTTCCGCACCGAGAATCAGGCCGCGCTCGATTCCCTCCGCAACATCTTCGCGGCGGCACGCACGGCGCGGTTGGGCGGGGCGACGCGTGAAGAGGTTCGGGAGATCCTCGAAACCGGCCGGCCGATCGCGCAGGCCCTGCGACCTGATCTCGAAGCACTGCGTGATGCGATCCGTGCGGTATTGACGGAGGCGCAGCGTGCCTGGATCGACTCGCATCGCCCGCGGCGTTTCCCGCGTCCGATCGCGCCGGGGCGGCCGTAGGCTCGCTGCCCGTGGCCTGAACTTCTTTCAACACAGAGGGCACAGAGAACTACTTGAACTGCGCACTGCATCTACCACAGGGGCTCAGGGGACACAGGGGACTGCAGGGAAGAGCAACCGCGTTATGAAGGGGGCGTCGCGGAGAGATCTCTCTGCGACGCCCCCTTCATTATTTACTTTAGTTCCCGTCACTGTTGCCGCCGTTCCCAAGGTCCTGCAGTTCCCTGTGTTCCCTGTGTCCCTGTGGTGAACGCCGTTGCAGTTCTCTGTGCCCTCTGTGGTAACCGCTGTTCCCACGAGGGCGCCCCGAACCCTGGTTAGTGCGACCGCGTCGTCGGCACCGCATACTCCCCGGTCTTCGGCCGTTCCGGGAACTTGAAGAACGACCCCACATACCGGCGCCAATCATCCATGATCTCGTACACGGTCGGGATGACGAGCAACGTCAGGAACGTCGACGTGATCGTTCCGCCGATGATCGCGCGACCCAGCGGAGCACGGAAGTCCGCACCTTCGCCGATGCCGAGTGCCACGGGGATCATGCCCGCGATGAGCGCCAACGTGGTCATGAGGATGGGACGCAGACGCACACGACCGGCTTCGATGATCGCCGCGCGCCGCTCCATCCCCTGCTCCTGCCCCCACTTGGCGAAGTCGATGAGCAGGATCGCGTTCTTCGCCACGATGCCCATCAACAGGATCACACCGATCATCGACATGATGTTGAGCGTGTCGCCGGTGATCAGCAGCGCGAGCACCACGCCGATGAGCGAGAGCGGCAGTGACACGAGGATCGCGATGGGTTCGAGGAAGGAGCCGAACTGCATCACGAGGATCAGGTACATGAGCAGCAGGGCGATGCCGAGCGCCGCGAGGATGTCACCGAAGACCTGCGCCTGATCCTTCGCCTCACCGCCCAACGACCAGCGGATGCCGGTCGGCAGGTTCATCTTCCCGAGCTCGCGCTGGATGTCGCTGGTCACCTCGCCGAGCGAACGGCCCGAGAGGTTGGACTGCACGACGATGACGTTGTCGCGATCCAGGTGCGAGATCTTCGCCGGGCCGAGGCCCTGCTTGATCGTCGCGAGCTGACCCAGCGGCATCATGCGCACCGGGCCACCGCCCTGACCGCCGACGGAGATCGGCAGGCGTTCGATGTCCGCCACCTTCGCGCGGGATTCCGGCGTGAGTCGCACCCGCACCTTGCGATTCTCACCGGCCGGATCGACCCAGTCACCGGCATCCACGCCGGCGAACGCCGGCCGCAGCGACTGCGCGAGCTGTCCGACGGTCACGCCGAGCGATCCGGCGAGTGAGCGATTGAGTTCGATCTCGAGTTCGGGCTTCTGACCCTTGGTGGACAGTCCCACGTCCACCGCACCGGGGATCGCACGCACCATCTTGAGCACGCTGTCCGCCACCGACTGCAGCTGCCGCGAGTCGTTGCCGCGCAGTTCCAGCTGCACCTGCTTGATCGCGCCGCCGAAGCCCGCGGTGAACACCGCGACCGTCGCGCCACCGATCTGCTTCACTTCCTCGCGCATGATCGCACCGAACTCATCCTGCGAGATCGAACGCTCAGCCTTGGGCGTGAGGCGCACGTACACCGAACCCAGGTCCACTGCGCCCAGCGCTTCGGACGGGTCCATGCCGCCGCCCGCACCGATGGTGGTGAAGGTGTAGCGCACCTGCGGATGGGCACGCGCCAAGCGCGCGGCCTCTTCGGACTTAAGACGCGTGTAGTCGAGGTTGGAACCCGGCGGCGTCTCGATCTGGATGACGAGTTCGGAGTTGTCCGACACTGGCACGAAGCCGAATCCGCCGAAGTTCGCCTGCAACCAGATCGCGCCGACGAAGCTGAACGTGGCCAGTGCGGCCATCGCGAGGCGATGGTCGAGCGCCCAACCGATCACCTTGGTGTACCCGACCGCCTGCCGGTCGAACCACGCGTTGAACGACACGAGCTTGCGCGAGATCCAGCTGCGGTGCTCGTGCGACTCGATCTCCGGATCCGGCCAGTAGGCCGAGAGCATGGGGTCGAGCGAGAACGAGACGAACAGCGAGACCAGCACGGCGCAGGCGATGGTCAGTGCGAACGGCTTGAACCACTGGCCTGAGAGACCCGCCATGAACGCGATCGGCACGAACACCGCGACGATCGAGAAGGTCGTCGCCGCGACGGCGAGCCCGATCTCGTCGGTGCCTTCGTGAGCCGCCTTGAAATGGTCTTTCCCCATCTCGACGTGTCGCACGATGTTCTCGCGCACCACGATCGCGTCGTCGATCAGGATACCGATCGCGAGCGAGAGGCCGAGCAACGACATGGTGTTGAGCGTGAAGCCGAACGCCCACACCGCGATGAAGCTCGCGAGCACCGAGATCGGCAGCGCCAAGCCGGTGATCACGGTCGAGCGCCACGAGTTGAGGAACAAGAACACCACCAGCACCGTGAGCAGCGCGCCCTCGATGAGCGTGCTCTGCACGTTGGCGACCGAGGCCTCAACGCGCTGACCGGAGTTCTGCACCACGTCGATCGTCGTGCCGGTCGGCAGCGTCGGCGTGATCTCCTTCACCGCGGCGAGCACACGTTCGGCCACCGCCGTGGTGGAGTAGCCCTTGGCCTTCTTCACCATGATGCCGACGGCGTCCTTGCCGTTGAAGATCGCGGCCGTGCGCGGTTCGGCGGTGCCGTCGCGCGCCACGGCGACTTCACCGAGCCGGATGGCACGCCCGCCCTTCTCGGCGACCACCAGGCGAAGGAAGTCCTCCGGCGTGTCGAGCTTGCCCTTCAGGCGGATCGCGCGTTCGTCGATCGCGCCGTTGATGCGCCCCACCGGCACGGCGAGGTTCTGCGACTGAAGCGCGCCCACCACCTGCGCGACCGTGATGCCGGCCGCTTCCATCGCGGCGGGCTTGATCTCCACCGTGAGCTCGCGCTCGATGCCACCGACCACCGTGGCCTCGGCCACACCGGGGATGCCGCGCAGCAAGCGCGTCACGCCAGGGTCGGCGATACGCGTGAGCGAGGCGGCCGGCAGCGTCGACGAGTTGAGCGACAACTGCACGATCGGCTGGTCGGCCGGGTCGAAGCGCGTGAGCACCGGCTCCTTCATCTCCAACGGCAGGTCGGAGCGGATGGAGCTGATCTTGTCGCGGATGTCCTGCGAGGCCTGCTGCAGGTCCTTCTCGAAGAGGAAGAACACCGTGACGTTGGCGAACCCGTCCTGCGCGGCGCCCGAGATGCGGTCGACGCCGGAGATGCCGCTGACGGCTTCCTCCACACGGTCGAGCACCTCGCGCTCCACGACGTCCGGCGAGGCGCCGGGGTACGGGATCGCGACGTTGATGATTGGCTGCTGCACGTCCGGGAACTCGTCGGTCTCGAGTTGCCAGAGCGAGAAGAGGCCGAAGACGACCAGCGCCACCATCGAGACGATGGTGATCAGCGGTCGCTTGATGGCGAAATCTGAGATGAACATGATGTCAGCTGGCGGATGGCGGAGGGCAGATGGCGGAGCGCCGGGTCTGCCTTACTGCTTGGGCTTGGTGTCGCTCGGGGACGTGACCTTGAGCGGCGTATTGGGACTGATGCCGAGGGCCGGACCCACCAACAGGGTGTCACCTGCGGTGATGCCTGCCGTGACTTCGTAGCGTTCCATCTGTTCATCGCGCGCGCCGAGGGTCACTTCGACCTTCTCGGTGCGTCCGTTCTTGAGTCGCAACACCGACGGCGTGAGTCCGCGCATGTCCACCGCCAGCTCCGGCACGGTGAGCGTCTCGCGCGAGTCACTCGCCACCCGCCCTTCGGCGAACAGTCCGGCCACCAGTTGGTTCCCGGCGTTCGGGATCCGCACGAAGAGCCGCACCTGGCGGGTCTGCGGATCGGCCGAGGGATTTACGTTGGAGACGCGCCCTTCGAACGTGCGACCCGGATACCCGGTGACCGAGAACCGCACCGCCGCGCCCACGCGCACCTGCGAGAGCTGTTCGGCCGGCACCGCGGCCTCGAGTCGCATGGTCGCCGGATCGACGACCGTGAAGAGCGGCGAGCCCGGCGCGACGATGTCACCCGGATTCACGATGCGCTCACTCACGATGCCCGCGTAGGGCGCGAGCACGTTGGTCGCATCGAGCTGCTTCTGCGCCGAGGCGAGTCGCGCCTTGGCGTCGTCGAGCATGGTACGCGCGGTGAGGTCACCGCGGCGCACGTTCTCGAGTTCGCGTTCGGCGATGGCACCAGCGGCGACCAACTTCTCGGCGCGCGAGAGTTCACGCGCCGCGATGTCGGCGCCGTTCTGCGCCGCGGTGAGGCCCGACTTGGCAGAGAGATAGAGATCGTTGATCGCGCGATCATCGATCTTGGCGAGCGATGCGCCCTGCGCGATGCGTGCGCCCGGGTCGTGGAAGACCTGCACCACCGAACCCGGCACCTCGGCGCGGATCTGCGCCGTGCGCTCGGCCACCAGCGTGCCGGAGAGGATCGGGCCCGTGGAGAGCACGGTGGTGGATGCCACCGTCATCGCCTCCGGTCCGATCTGCACCGTCACCGGCGTGGGTGCGTCGGTCGACGCCTCGGCCCCGCCACCGCAGGCGACGAGCATGAGCGAGAGAGCGCTCGTCGCGGTGAACGCGACAACGCGGAACGGACGGGACATCGGGGACTTCCTCAGGTGATTGTTGGAGACAGTCATGGTTCAACGCCCCCCGGTGAGCGGGAGGTCCTTCAAGAGGGCGAGACGGAGTCGCGCGAGTTCGAGATCGCGCGCCGCGTTCACCCGCTGCAACCGCGCCTGCTCGAGCTGCACGCGCACTTCGGTGAGCTCGATCTGCGTGGAGATGCCTTCCTGAAAGCGCACCTCGGCGATGCGATACGCCTGCTCCGCCTGTGTGTCGGTGCCCACCGACGCGGCGTACGCAGCCTGCGCCTGTTCGAGCGCGACCAGCGCGAGCTGTGCGTCGAGTGCCGCCCCTTCGCGGCTCTGCTGCAACTGCTGCTGGGCTTCGATGAGATTCGCTTCGGCGACCATGCGCTCACCGCGCAGTCGACCACCGGTGAGCACCGGGAAGGAGAGACCGAGCGAGACCGTCCAGTTGGGGAAGTAGAGATCGAGCGCCGACGGAAGGAACGTGCCCTCGGGCGGATACGCGAAGCGCTGGTACGTGGAGCTCAACTGCAGCGACGGCAACCGCGACAACTTGGCCGCATTGAGGGCGCTCTCCTGCGCCTTCACCCGCGCCTCGGCCTGCTTGACCGTGGTACGCGCACTGATGCTGGTGTCGGGCGTGAGTGTGCGGTCGTCGGCGATGCGGATGGCGGTGCCGGCGCCTGCGACTTCACCCATGTCATCGCGGATCGGCGTGGTGAGCGTGAGCGGGGTAGCGAGCGGCAGGTCGAGCAACTGTTTGAGCCGCAGATACGCGGTGCTGCGATTGCCACGCGCCTGGATCACGAGCGGCCGCTGATTGTCGCGCGAGACACGCGCCCGCAGCAGATCGAACTCCGACGCCGAGCCGAGTTCGCGCGCGAGCTGCGTCTGCGACAGCGTGCGCTCGGTGAGCACCAGCGAACTCTCGGCGATGGCAAGGAAGCGGTCGCTCGCGACCGCATCGAAGTACGCCTGCGCCGCCTCGAGTGTGGCCTGCGCGCGCGCGGACGTGAGGCCGAGCTCAGCAGCCGTGCGACCGGCGTCGGCACCACGGCGCTGCGCCGTGATGCGGCCGGCCGTGTAGAGGTTCTGCGTGCCGGCGAGCGTGAACGTGAATGTGTTGGGCGCGGCGAAGATCTGCGAGATCGCGCCGAAGCCACCGACACCGCCGGAGCCGCCCGTGGTGTCGGGTTCGGACGGGAAGCGCTCGGTGATCGCCTGGAACTGGTTCTGGATCGCGCGCTGGTAGCCGGCCGAACCGTTCACCTGCGGGAGCCGCTGTGCATCGGCCTGACGCACCTGGCCACGCGCGCGCATGACGCCGGCGTTGGCGATGGTGACGCCTTCGCTCTTCACTTCGGCAATGCGCAGTGCCTCGGCGAGCGAGAGGGTGGTGGGAGCGCCGCCTTGCGCCGACTGGGCTTTCATGGAACCAGTGGGCAGGAGCAGAGAGAGGACGAGCGCCAGTGTGGCGCCGAGAGAACGGAGGAAGAGTCGCACGTAGGTCGCCGGAGCTTGGTCTGCGGGAGGGAACATCGAGGGCATCACATCACGACCCATGGCATCGGCGAAGAGCGAACCCTTGAGCATCGCGGCCGCGGCACCCGTGTCTGCGGCGGCCGGGACGAACCCATGCTGCACGAGACGTTCGGTGTACTCGCGGAGCCGCCTGAACGATTCCACCGGATGATCGGCGTATTCGAGCGCACATTCGGGCCGTTCATTCGCTTCGGCCATGGTCGTCCGGATCATCCCGCGGCACTCGAGCATGAAGGCATGGTCGTTGGTGGCCCATGCCGTGAGTTCGGCGAGCGGATCCGTCGGTACTTCAGGGAGGTCGACCGCCGGACCCGCCGTGGTGCGCGAGCGGACGGCTTCGTCGATCAGGGCAGTCTTGGAACCGAAGAGGCGGAACAGGGTGCCTTCATGGACTCCGGCCTCTTCCGCGATGCGGCGTGTGGTGGCGCCGCGGAATCCCACTTCTGCGTAGACGCGCGCGGCCGCGTCGAGCAGATGTTGTCTGGTTGGTTCGGTCATGTTCCGTTGCAAGTGGTCACTTGCATACAAGCAAGCGAATGCTTGCTTACAACGCAACCGCCGACGTCAGGGTTTCATGTAGCGAAATTCGACGTATGGTCCTAAGCCGTCCAACATTCTTCGGTTTGTGTTCGGATTTGTCAAGCTTCTCCCCACATCATTTACATACACCTGACGCAGCGACGTCAGCGGAACCTTGCCGCGGTTCCTGCGATTCCAGTGGGTGAGCGCGATCATGCGCACTAACCGAGGTCCGAACGACATGTCCAAGCAGAAGCCGGCCGATCCCACGCTCGAGGCAAAGCTCTCGCCCATGCAGTACCAGGTGACGCAGTGCAGCGCCACCGAGCCGCCGTTCCGCAACGAGTTCTGGGACCATCACGAGCCGGGGCTCTACGTCGACGTCGTCTCCGGCGAGCCGCTGTTCTCCTCACTCGACAAGTTCGACTCCGGCACGGGCTGGCCGTCGTTCACCCGCCCCATCGTGCAGGAGAACGTCACGGAGCACGTCGACCGCTCGCTCTTCATGAAACGCGTCGAGGTGCGCTCGTCCAACGCCGACTCGCATCTCGGCCATGTCTTTGATGACGGCCCGGGCCCCTCGGGCATGCGCTACTGCATCAACTCGGCTGCGCTGCGCTTCATCCCGGTCGATCGCCTCGCGGCCGAGGGCTACGAGAAGTTCGTGCCGCTGTTCGAAGCGCAGGCCCGTCGCCGCGCGGAGGGGAAGTGAGCGCACGCCCGCAAGCCAGTGCCGCGACCACGACGGAGCTCGCCACGCTCGGCGGCGGCTGCTTCTGGTGCCTCGAGGCGGTCTACCTCGAGCTGCGCGGCGTGCACCGCGTGCAGAGCGGCTACGCCGGTGGCCACGTGCCGAACCCCACGTACGAACAGGTCTGCGGCAAGAAGACCGGACACGCGGAAGTCGTACAGGTGACGTTCGACCCAGCCGAGATCTCGTATCGGGAAGTGCTCGACGTGTTCTTCACCATCCACGACCCCACGACGAAGGATCGTCAGGGCAACGACGTGGGACCGCAGTACCGCTCGGCGATCTTCACGCACTCGAGTGAACAGGCCGCGATTGCCCGCGAGGCGATGACCGCCGCGCAGTCGCATTGGAGTGATCCGATCGTGACCGGGCTGGAGCCGCTCGAGACCTTCTGGCCCGCGGAGTCGATGCACGACGACTACTTCGCGCGGAATCCGCAGAATCCGTACTGCGCGGTGGTGGTGGCCCCGAAGGTGTCGAAGGCGCGGAAAGTGTTCTTCGACAAGCTCCGGCGGCCCTGAGCCGGAGCCCGGTCTCCCCGGCGACATCAGGGCACTTTCGCTGCCGTCCGGCGTATCTTTTCTGTGATGCTCCATCGCCTCCCTCTCTTCCGAACCGTCGTCACACTGACGCTCCTCCTGCTCGCGCCGCGTGCGATCGCGGCACAGGCCGGCGTGATCCGCGGTATCGTGACCGACACGCTGGGCCGTCCACTCGAGAACGTGGAAGTGATGTCGGTGAACGCGGAGCGCAGCACGCGCTCCGGCCGTGACGGCCGCTTCACGCTGTCGCGACTCCCGTTCGGGCAGCAGCTGCTGATGGCGCGACTGCCCGGCTATCAGCCGGCCGATCGCGCCGTGAACATGCTCGACGAGAACATGCCCGAGGTGGTGTTCCGTCTCCGGCGCGTGGTGCAGTCCCTCGACACCCTCCGCATCGTCTCCCACGATGGCTGCGCGGCGTATGATTTCGCCGGCTTCGATTGTCGTCGCCGAGCGGGGATCGGCCAGTTCCGTGGCGCCGAAGAGCTGGCCGCACTGCGCTCCTACTATTGGGCGGACATGTTCGAGGGGCTGCCCGGCTTCCGTCGTGTCCCCGCCCGCGATTCGCTCATCGGGCAGGACTGGCGCGTGGAGAGCGTCACCGGATGGCGCTGTCTGATGGAAGGCTGGAACGGGCGTCACAAGACGGCGGCGGACGAGAACATCCGCCCGGACCAGATCATCGGTGTAGAGCACTACGAGACTTACGACAAGGTCCCCGCCGCGTACAAGCGACTCGCGTGGCCGCGCGATCAGGACAAGCCGTGTGCACTCGTGATGTACTGGACACGCGGCTTCATCGAACACGAAGCCAAGCGCAAGCGCTGAGCACCGCGCGCTCGGCGCGCGGCGCTCACCTGCCGAACCAGAACACGTCGTTGCGCCCGGTGAACGGCCGTGGCTCTCGGTCGAGTACGATCTCGAGCAGGGTGGTCGTGAAGGGCCAGAAGAGCTTCACGTCGCCACGCGAGGCGAAGCGCGAGAGATCCAGTGCACCGTCCCAGCCGTCGGCCTTGTCGCTGCCCACGCCGCGATATCCGACGGCCGTCGAGTTGGTCTTCGCGAACAAGCGCAGCCGGAGCCCGGTGATCCGCGTGCGCTTCACGTCCTTGAGGCGCACATGGAAGGCGCGCAGGCTGGGGTCGCGCTTGTAGGGATGCACGTCCGACGCGAAGTCCACCAACGTCATCTGCTCGCCGGACGCGTAGGTGGCCACGAACTGCACGTTGAAGTCGGGCACCGGATCACCACGTTCATCGCGCACGCGCACCACGAACTGCTGCCAGGTGTCACTCGGCCGGTGGTTGGACGTCCATTTGTCGCGCCACGCCGCATCACCCGCAGCATCGCGGACCGCCAACGCCTCGATCACCATCTTCCCGAGATCACCACTCGGCTTGGACATCATGGCACCGTGGTGGCGGTCCTTCACGAACGCCAACGGGACGTCCTGCGCGCGCTCCCCGTCGACCTGCACATCACCACCCGCGCGACGCGTGAGGTCGACGCTGATCTTCCGGACGTCGAGCGCACTCCCGCTCCAGCGGACGACACCATCGCTACCCGGCGGATCGACGAAGAGGCGCTGCGGCCAACTGTATTTCCCGGTGCCGCACACGGTGTAGGCCCACGGCGCCACCGCGCCGTTGCCGTACCAGCCCCCACCCGCGGCCAACAGATCGCGTTCGGCGAGTTCCCAGGTGAAACGACTGCCGAGTTCGAGCGCATCGAGAACGCGATCACCGACTTCGAGGAAGTCCTCGCCGAACTGCTTGTTCCCCTTGGCCAGCATGCCGAGGAAGGAACGACCTTTGTGCGCGAGCGGGGAACCAAAATTGGCCGGCGCGAGACCAATGAAGTGTTGGAGTCGTTTCGCACGGCGGGGATCGGCCGCGAGCCAAGCACGGACCACCAGCGCCCCGGTGCTGTGCACGATGACGCTGAACGGTTGGTCGTTCTCCAGGCCGGACTCGAGAGCCAGCGCGCGCGCGAAACCCTCGGCGACGTCGGCGATCGAGACCTCGTTGGCGAGTGAACGCCACGTCGCCACGCGGATCGCACGGGCATCGTGGCCGGCGGCCTTGAGCACCTCGCGCCACGCGTCGAACGACTCGCCCTTGTCGGAATAGCCGTGGACCAGCAACACCGGATAGTTTGCCATCGTCGCTCCTGATGACCGCTCGTCGTCCGTCCGCCTCCACTGAGTCCACCAAGATGCGACATCGCCGCCGCACCGCCAGTTCGCTGGTCGTTCAGCTACTCACGCGACCGTCCGTCGTGCTGGTCGCCTGTCTCCTCGGCGGGGCGACTCCGGCCAACGCGCAGAGCGACAGCACGCGCCCGCGCCAACTCACGGTGCGCGTGGTCGCCACGCCGGAAACCGTCCCGTTGGCCTACGCGGTGGTGGCGGTCGCGGCACTGGGGATCGAACGCTTCACCAACGCGAGTGGCGTCGTCGCGATCCCCGTTCCTGCGCCGGGCCGGGTGACGCTCCGTGTGAAGCGACTCGGCTTCACGCCCAAGGACACCACCGTCACGGTGACCGATGCCGCGTCGCAGAGCGTGGTGGTCGCCCTCGCACGCGTGGAGGTCAAGCTCGAAGCCGTGACCGTCGTGGCATGGCCGCCGTGCAAACGCCCCGGCATCCCGCGCCGCGGCGGCGACGCACGTGTGCGCACCGTGGTCGAGCAGATCCGACAGAACGCCGAGCGGTACCGGCTGCTCACGAAGACGTACCCGTTCAACTACGCCTCGCTGCGCGAGATGGGGCAGCGGGAACTGGATGGCACGGAGCAGATCGAGTCGGCGGACACCATCGTCGTGACGGGGCAGCCGAGCTGGACCTACCGACCCGGCACGTTGATCGCGCGCGAGGACGTCCGGCTGCTCCGTCGCGAGGCGCGCAATGCCTCGGAGTGGGTGATGCGCATCCCGTCACTCAGTGATCTGACGGAGCAGGTCTTCATCGACAACCACTGCTTCCACGTCGCCGGGTTGGAGGAGAAGGAAGGGCAACGCCTGCTGCGGATCGACATCATCGCGGCGGAACGGCTCAAGAGTTCGGATGTGAACGTGGTCGCGTGGCTCGATCCCACGGACTTCCAGCTGCGTTATGCGACGTTCGCGCTGTCCAAGATCCCACCGCAGTTCGACGGCCTGCTGCACTCCATCAACCGCGTGACGTATGCAGAGTTGCTGCCCTTCGTCCCTGTGATGCAACTCATGACCGCGGAGAACCTCGTACAGTACGAGAAGCCCGAACGTCGCACGCGCACGTTCATCGAGCGGCAGCGCATCCTGACGCTGGCGTTCCTCGGCGAGCGGCCGGAGGGCGTGCCGATCGATCCGCCGCCGAGCGCTGCGCGCTGATCCACTGCGCGGCATCGCGGAGCGGTGCGCTGTCGATGGGTCGGAAGTCGTCGTGCTCGGCGTCGACGGCTTCACCGAGGGAATGCCCGAGGCGCGGATAGATGTGCACCGTCGCATCGCGCCGGTCGCAGAGCAGCGTCGCCAGTTCGCGCGCGTCGGCCACGCTGATGTTCGCGTCGGCCTCGCCGTGCAGCACGAGGATGGGGATGCGCACGGAGTCCGCCATGATGCGCCACCCCGGCAGCGCGCGCCCGTCGGCGTACATGCCGAGCATGGGTCCCTGGAACGTCATCTCGACCATGTGCTGCGCTTCGTGGACGACATGGATGCGGCCGCTCGAATCGCGATCGACGAACGCGTTGAGTTTGCGTTCACCCTTCTGCATGGCGAACGGGTCAAGCAGCATGGAGGCGTGCGAGCGCACGAGCATGCCACCGTCACCGCGTTCGGCGCGGGTGATCGCGTCGAGGTCCATCGTGGAGTCACTCGCGGCGAAGCGCAGCAGATACGGCACTCCGACGCGGGCGAACTGACCGCGCAGCGTCTCGCTGAACGGGCGCACCACCGGGCCGTGCGCGATGACGCCGGCGAGTGTGGTGTCGTGCGCCGCGAGTTGCGCGACGATCGCGCTGCCCTCGCTCCAGCCCCACACGACGACGCGGGTGGGGTCGATCTCCGGGCGCGCCCGCAGCGAGTCGAGCATGGTCCGCGCATCGGCGAGGAGCATCTGGAGGTCGGTCGCGTAGAACTTCGCGATGTCGACCTTCCCCGCGCCGCTCACCCACCGCTTGTGGTAGCGTAGCGACGCGATGCCGCGCGCGGCGAGCGAGTCGGCGATCTCGCGGAAGAGCCGCGTGGTGTCGGCGCCGCTGCGCGGGACGGTGAAGTCCATGTCGGCGGGCGTCGCACCGTGCACGAGGAGCACCGCGGGCACGCGGCCCGACCGCGACGACGGCAGTGTGAGTTCGGCATCGGTGGTGAAACCGGCACCCAGCGTCGCACGCAGCGCGATCCGCTGCGGCGCTGCCACGACGCGCGTCTCGGAGGGCGCACGTGGTTCGTGTCGCTCGCGCGGCGCATCGGCCGAGATGATCGAGGTGAACACCGCCACGAAGGCGCCAACGAGCCCCCGGCGCGTGGACGCGCCGGCACAGAGTGAGCAGAACATGGGTTACTCCTCGGGTTGGAAGATCTCTTCGATCGGTCGCGCGAAGAGGCGCGACAACTTGAACGCGAGTGGAAGCGACGGGTCGTACTTCCCCGTTTCGAGCGCATTCACCGTCTGACGCGACACGCCGAGACGATCCGCGAGATCGGCTTGCGACCAATCGCGCTCGGCGCGCAGCACGCGCAACGTGTTCCTCACTTGTACCGCCGGTGCGCGAGGTAGCTGCCGAGTCCCCAGAGGAAGAGGAAGAGCGGCGCCACCCAGACCCACGAGAGGCGCGGCAACCCGGCAATGGCTTCGACGAGTCCGTATGTCATCGCGATCATCACGCCGGCGATGAATCCGAAACTCACCGCTTCGAGCATGACCTTGCGTGCGAACTCGTCCGCACGGCGGAAGAAGCGGAGTGCGGCGTGGAGCGCGAACCACAGCGGGATCACGGGTACGAGCGCCAGCGGGATCCGCAGCGGTTGGGGCACACGGTCGGTCGCGAAGGCCACCCCCATCATGAGCACCGTGTAGATCGCCATGGCGCTACCGAACTCACGGCCGTAGCGCTTGGACGACTCGACTTCGGCTTGGCTGAACTTTCGTTCGTCGGTCATAGGCAGGGTTGAAGTGACGGGTGAATAGTAAAGGGCGCTTGTCTCTATGTCAAGTGTACTTGTCTAAATGCACAGTTTCTTTGTCTTGCTTGGTACGGCGAGTATCACGGAACCCGCTGAGGGCCAACGAGATAGGCCCTGTCTTGGTAGATTCGCGCCGTGACCCTGATTCTTTCATTGCTATTCGTCCTCTCGGGTGCGGCGGGACTCATCTATGAGTCCATCTGGAGCCGCTACCTCGGCTTATTCGTCGGCCACAGCGCGTACGCCCAGGTGATCGTGCTCGTGATCTTCCTGGGCGGGATGTCGCTGGGGGCGGCCATGATCGCCCGTCGCTCCAATCGACTCGCCGAGCCGCTGCTGTGGTACGCGTTGATCGAGGCGGCGGTGGGGTTGTTGGGGCTCGCGTTCCACGATGTGTTCGGCGCGGTGAGTGCGCTCGCGTACGACTCGATCTTCCCGGCGCTCGCGGGCGGGCCGGCGCTGGGGGTGGTGAAGTGGCTGATCGCCGCGCTGTTGATCCTGCCGCAGTCGGTGTTGTTGGGCGCGACGTTCCCGTTGATGAGCGCGGGGCTGCTACGGATGCTGCCCGCGAGCGGGCGCGATCCGGACGCGGCGAGTGGGCGTGTGCTCGGGTTGCTCTACTTCGCGAACTCGCTCGGGGCGGCGATCGGAGTGCTCGTCGCTGGCTTCTGGCTGATCGCGGCGGTCGGGCTCGCGGGGACGCTGGCGGTGGCCGCGGCGGCGAATCTCGTGGTCGCGGCTGTCACGTATGCGACGCTGCGCAGCATGCGCAGCGACACGACCGATGGGCTGGCCGATCCCGGCGAGGACGACGTTGCGGCGGCGGCCGATGATGTGGTGATGAGCACGCGGGGTGCGCACGCCCCGCGCGACGATGCGGCGGCACTCGCCTCTCCGGACGCGTGGCGGCTGCTGCTCGCCGTCGCGTTCGGCACCGCGGTGGCGAGCTTCATCTACGAGATCGCGTGGATCCGCATGCTCGCGCTGGTGCTGGGCAGCGCGACGCACGCGTTCGAGCTCATGCTCTCGGCCTTCATCCTCGGGCTCGCGTTGGGCGCGCTGTGGATCCGTCGTCGCGCCGACACGACCGCCGACGCGATCAAGCTGCTCGGCATCGTCCAGCTGGTGATGGGCACCCTCGCGATCGCGACGTTGTTCGTGTATGCGCAGTCGTTCCATTGGATGGCCGCGCTGATCGAGGCGCTCGACGAGAACGACACCGGCTACCGCGTGTACAACCTCGCGCGGTACGGGATCTCGCTCGGGGTCATGCTCCCGCCGACGTTCTGCGCGGGCGTCACGCTGCCGTTGATCACGCGGAGTCTGTTGCGCGGTGGGCACGGCGAACGTGCGATCGGCGCGGTGTACGCATGGAATACGCTGGGGTCGATCGTCGGGGCGGCGCTCGCCGCGTTGTGGCTGATGCCGCTCATCGGCCTGCGCGGCATGTTGATCCTCGGTGGTGCGATCGACATCGCGCTCGGCGTGTGGCTGTTCGCGTTCCGCGGCCGGCGGGCGGCGGTGCATCGCTCCAGCACACCGGTGGCGGCGGCGTTGGGTGCGGCGGTCGTCGCGATCGCCCTCATCGCGCCGGGGTTCGATCCGGGCATCCTCTCGAGCGGCGTGTTCCGTTACGGCACGGTGCCGGAGCGGGGTGCGCGCGAGGTGGTGTTCTACGAGGACGGCCGCACGGCGAGTGTGAGTGTGCGGTTCGGCAGTGACAGCGGCTACTCGCTGGCGACCAACGGCAAGCCGGATGCGTCCCTCTCGCGATACTGGTTCGACGATGCCCCGCCGGACTCGGCGCGACAAGCCCTCGGCGGCGACGAATCGACGCAGGTCCTCCTGCCGCTCATCACACTCGCCCATGTGCCGGGTGCGAAGCAGGTCGCAGTGATCGGACACGGGTCGGGCATCTCGTCGCATATCCTGCTGGGGAGTGAGCAGGTGGAGGACGTGGTGACGATCGACATCGAGCCGCAGATGATCGAGGCGTCGAAACTGTTCAAGCCGGTGAACTCGCGCGCGTACGATGATCCCCGGTCGCGCTTCGTGCACGACGACGCCAAGTCGTTCTTCGCGGCGAGCAACCGGAAGTACGACCTCATCCTCTCCGAACCCTCGAACCCCTGGGTGAGCGGCGTCTCGGGACTCTTCACCGACGAGTTCTACGCGCGCGTCTCGGGGTATCTCACGCCGGACGGCGTGTTCGGGCAGTGGCTGCATCTCTACGAGATCGAGGACGACCTCGTGTTGAGCGTGCTGGCCGCGCTCCATCGGCATTTCCCGTCGTATGCGATCTACCTGACGAACGACGTCGACATCCTCGTCGTCGCCTCCAACCGTGCGACACTCCCGACGCCGGACTGGTCGGTGTTGCAGTTCGAGGACATCGCGCTCGATCTCGCGCGCTTCCGTCCACTCACGGCGACCACACTCGACGGCGCACTGCTGGCGACACGCAGCGAACTGGCACCATTGCTGGACTCAGCCACCGCGGTCAACTCCGACTTCCACCCCACCCTCGATCTCGGCGCCGAGCGGGCGCGGTTCCTCCGACACTCGGCGCATGGGTTCCTCGGCATGACGACGGCGCGCTGGGACCTCGCCGCAGCCTTGGGGGAGCGCCGCGTCGCGATGGGGACGACCCATCGCCCATCGCTCGATCTGCCGCGCATGCAGGCGCAGGCGCTCGCGGCGCGGTTGCGCGCACGCATGTGGCTCCCGGCCGACGACACCACGGCCGCGAACCGTGAGTTCCAACGCGCGCGCATCCGTGACGAACGACTGCGCATGTGGATGAACTCGGGCCGTTCTCCGGCAGACTGGTTCACATGGTTCACCGAATTGGTGGCCAGCGAGGACGACTGGCACCACGGGTCGATGGGTGTAGTCGACACCGCGTGGTACAACACCGCCATCACGTACATGCGCGAGCAGCGCGCGCCGCTCGACGGGATCTCCGCCGCGCGGATGTTGCAGGCGGTGACGACGTACGACTGGGTCACCGCCGCGCGTGAAGTGGAGATCCAGATCGACGCGCGCGCACGGGGACGCAACTGGATCCCGTCGCAGATCTTCTACGAGTCGGCGATCGTCGCGCGGCTCAAGGTGCTCGATATCGCCGGGGCGCGGGCCTTGCTGGCGCGCATGGCGAGCGCGACCGATCTGGCCGACGATGACCTGCGCATGCGGCTGCTGGATGCGTACGTTTCGAGAGCGGAGGACGCGCTCGATCGGTGATCCGGCCGGTGATCCGGCCGGTCGATGCCGAAGGTGTTCGCAGGTGGACTTCCATACACAGGGAGCTTGTTCGATGGATTGGCACACGATGAAGCGCCGCCTCGCTGCGGCAACCGGTTCGCTGCCGTTGTTCGTCCTCGCCGCGCTGCCGCTGCGCGCACAGACCGCGTACCGCCAGCCGCCGGCGACGATCCAGCAGATCCTCGACGCACCGGCGACGCCGACCGTGTCGCTGAGCCCGGACCGGACGATGATGCTCCTGCTGGAGCGACCGGGGCTGCCGCCCATCTCGGAGATCGCCGCGCCGGAGTATCGCGTGGCGGGCATCCGCCTCGATCCGCGCACCAGCGGGCCCTCGCGTCAGAACCCGGCGCGCGGACTCTCGGTGATGCCGGTCGCCGGCGGACCGAGCACACCGATCGCGATGACGTTGCCGACCGGTGGTGGCATCGCGAACCTCACGTGGTCCCCCACGGGCCTGCGTTTCGCGTTCGTCGTGAGCACGGATGACGCGCTCACGCTCTGGGTGGGGGATCTCGCGAGCAAGAGCGCCAAGCAGATCTCGGCGCGGCGACTCAACGCGGTGCTCGGTGCGCCCTGCGACTGGACCACGGACGATGCGCTGGTGTGTTCGTTGATCCCGGACACGCGGGGACCGGAACCGGTCGCGCCCGCGACGCCGGGTGGCCCGATCGTGCAGGAAGCCCTCACCGGCTCGGCCGATCGCGCGGCGACGTATCAGGACCTGCTCAAGAGCCCGCACGACGAAGCGATCTTCACGCACTATGCGACGAGCCAGCTCGCGCGCATCACCATCGACGGCAGCGTCACCCCCGTCGGCGCGCCGGCGATCATCAGCGGCGCGACGGTGAGTCCGGACGGTCGTTGGTTGCTCGTGACCTCGCTCTCCAAGCCGTTCTCGTACTCGGTCCCGCTCAACTTCTTCCCCACCAAGATCGAGGTCTGGGGACTCGATGGTCGCGTGGCACGCACGCTGGCGACGCGACCGCTGATCGAACGCGTCTCGTGGGGCGGCGACGGTGCGCAGTCCGGCCCACGCAATCCCTCGTGGCGCAGCGATGCACCGGCCACCCTCGTGTGGCTCGAAGCCCTCGACGGCGGCGACCCGACGAAGCAGGTACCCAAGCGCGATCGAGTGCTCACCATCGCCGCGCCGTTCGTCGGCGACCCGGCCACCTTGCTCGAGACGGAATGGCGTGCACGTGGCATCACCTGGGGGACGAGCACGTTCGCCATCGCGACCGAGTCGCAGTCCCGGCAGCGGAAGACGCGCACTTGGGCGATCGACCCGAGCGGAAAGACCGCGCCGCGTCTCCTGTGGGAGCGCTCCACCGAGGACCGCTACAGCGACCCGGGCGCGTTCGTGACGCGGCGGGATCTGCGTGGGCGTCAGGTGTTGGCGCTCACGGCCGACGGCAAGTCGGCGTTCCTCCGTGGCAACGGCGCCAGCCCAGAGGGCGATCGTCCGTTCCTCGATCGGATCACGCTCGCTACGGGTGCGAAGTCCCGCCTGTTCCAGTCGACCGCGCCGTACTACGAGACGGTCGTCGAGATGCTCGATGCCAAGGGCGAGCGCTTGCTCACGCGCCGCGAGTCGGTCAGTGAGCCACCGAACTACTTCCAGCGCGACGTGCTGCGCCGTATCGCGCCGCGGCAGATCACCGACTTCAAGGATCCCGCACCGCAGTTCGCCGGCGTGAAGCGCGAAGTCGTGCAATACAAGCGCAAGGACGGCGTGACGCTGCACGCGACCGTGTACCTGCCGCCCGGCTACGACAAGGCGCGCGACGGCGCCCTGCCGTTCCTGCTCTGGGCCTACCCGACGGAGTTCGGCTCCGCCGACGCGGCGTCGCAGGTGAGCGGCTCGCCGTATCGCTTCACGCGGCCCGGCGGTTCATCACATCTCTTCGCGCTGCTTCAGGGCTATGGCGTGATGGACGATCCGTCCATGCCGATCATCGGGTTCGACGGCAAGGAACCGAACGACACGTACGTCGAGCAGTTGGTCGCGAGCGCGGAGGCAGCGATCGATCACATCGTCTCGATGGGCGTAGCGGATCGGGACCGCATCGGCGTGGGCGGCCACTCGTATGGCGCCTTCATGACCGCCAACCTGCTCGCGCACACCAAGCTCTTCCGCGCCGGCATCGCGCGCTCGGGTGCGTACAACCGTACGCTCACACCGTTCGGCTTCCAAGGCGAGGAACGCTCGTACTGGCAGGCGCAGGACCTGTATGAGCGCATGTCGCCGTTCACCTACGCCGACAAGATCAAGTCGCCGATCCTGCTCGTGCATGGCATGGCCGACAACAACACGGGCACGTATCCCATCCAGTCAGAGCGCATGTACGCCGCGCTCAAGGGCAACGGCGGCACCGCCCGCTACGTGCAACTCCCATCCGAGTCGCACGGGTACGCCGCGCGGGAAAGCGTCGGGCATACCCTCTTCGAGATGATGGCCTGGCTCGACCAGTGGGTGAAGCCGCCGAAACCGCGGATGTAGGCCCGCGCGTTCATTGAGGATGACCCAGCTCCGTCGGTTCCTCCTCATGATCCTCCTCGGTGCCTTGGCACCGTTGCGTCCGGTCGTCGCCCAAGAGGCGGCGGCCGGTCTCATTTCCGGTACCGTGCTCGTCGCCGGCACCGAAGCCCCGCTCGAAGGCGCGCAGATCACGCTCGTCGGCACGGAACGTCGTGCGGTGAGCGATGCGCGCGGGCGATTCCTCATCGGGAACGCCCCGCCAGGCGTGTGGCGCCTGCAGGTGCGCGCGATCGGCTATTCGCCGCTCATCGTCCCGGACGTCGTGGTCAGCTCGGCCAAGCCCGCGACGGTGGTGGTCCGCCTGGCACCCACAGCGCTCGATCTCACCTCGGTGCAGGTCACCGCGTCGTACTTCCTGCCGAGCATCGAAGGGCAGACGAGCACCAACACGCTGGGCGCCGAGGCGATCCGCCGCGCGCCGGGTGTGCAGGAAGATGTGATCCGTGCGGTGGCACTGTTGCCCGGTGTGGGCGTGACGCAGCCGGGTCGCAACGATCTCGCGGTGCGCGGCGGTGCACCGTTCGAGAATCTCTTCCTTGTGGACGGGCTCGAGGTGCCGAACATCAATCACTTCGGCACGCAGGGCTCCACTGGTGGTCCGCTCTCGCTGATCAACGTCGATGCCGTGGAACAGGCGAGTTTCTCCACCGGCGGATTCGCGGCACGCTACGGCGACCGCACGGCGTCGGTCACGTCGATCACGCTGCGCGAAGGCAATCGCGAGAAGCTCGCGGGGGAGTTCACACTCTCGGCGACCGGTGGCTTCGCGGTCGCCGAAGGCCCGCTTGGTGAGAACGGTTCGTTCTACTTCAGCGCACGGCGCTCCTACCTCGACTTCCTGTTCAAGGCGGCGGGCTTCGGGTTCGTTCCGGCGTATGTGGACGGCCAACTCAAGGTGGTGCAGCGCGTCGGCACCAAGAACACCTTCTCGTTCCTGGTGATCGGCGCGGACGGGACGGTGACGTTCACCAACGACGACGCCGAGAAGCGATACGACAACTCGCGCGTCGCCGCACCGTCGCAGAAGCAGTACTTCTCCGGGCTCACGTGGCGTCGACTGCTGCCGCGGGGCGTGCTCGATGTCACGCTCGGCCGCACGTACACGCGTTTCACGACCATCCAGAACGACTCGCTGGACCCGCCCAACACGATCTTCCGCGCGTTCTCCACCGAAGGTGAGAACTCGTTGCGCGCGGATCTCTCCGTACAGGCGTCGCCGCGCGTGGAGTTCTCTGGTGGTGCGGTGACCAAGTACGCGAGCACGCTGGACTATTCGTTGCTGTTGCCGGGGGCGCTGCGTCTCGATGCGAGCGGCGCACCGCGCCCGCTCGCGCTCGACACCAGCTTCACGGCGGACCGACAGGCGGTGTACGGTACGGTCGCGTGGCAGGCAACGCCCAAGTTGCGCACGACGACCGGCCTGCGGGTGGATCGCTACGGCTTCATTGCTGGAGCCGCGCGCGTGAGCCCGCGCCTCGGGGCTCGCTATGCGCTCACCGGGTCTACGACACTCACGGCGAGTGCTGGTCGCTACTGGCAGGCGCCGTCGTACATCTGGTTGGTGGGTGACCCTTCGAATCGCCTGCTCGCCCCGTTCCGCGCGGATCAAGTGGTCGTCGGTGTGGAGCAGCTTCCACGCGCCGATGTGAAAGTGCAGTTCGAGGTGTTCGCAAAGCAGTACTCCGACTATCCGCGTCGCGTGTTCCGTCCGCAGGCGGTGCTCGCACCGAGCGGATTCGATGACGTGACAAGCGACATCCCGTTCGGACTGGAACCGCTCTCCGCCGAGGCCAGCGGCCGGGCGATCGGCGCCGAGTTCCTGGTGCAGAAGCAGTTGAGCGAGCTGCCGATCTTCGGCTTGTCGAGTGTGAGCGTGACCAAGACGACGTTCGATGGCGCGGATGGTCGGCGGCGACCCGGTTCGTTCGACACCCGAGTGATCGCCAACGCGGTCCTCGGCTGGCGCCCGAACCCGAAGTGGGAGTTGAGCGGCAAAGTGCGCGTGGCGAGCGGTCTGCCGACGACGCCGTTCATCACCACTGGTCCGGCTGCGGGTTCACAGGACTTCTCGCAGTGGAACGAAGGGGAGCGATTGCCGCTGTTCCATGCACTCGATGTGCGTGTGGACCGTCGCTGGAGCTTCCGCCGCGTGCAGTTGGTGGGATACATCGACGTGCAGAACATCTATGGCCGGAAGAACGTGTCCGGGTTGCAGTGGAATCAGCGGGAGCAGTTGCTCGAGCGGAACGAGGCGCTCGGGGTGTTGCCGTCGATCGGGTTTTCTGTGGAGTGGTGATCTCGAAGTTCGAGAGAGTTTTACTGCTTTCACCACAGAGGGCACAGAGGGCGCAGAGAACTGCACCGCAGGAACGGCGAACAGCTGCACCACAGGGACACAGGGGACACAGGGGGTGAGGTGTGCTGTCGACTGCTTTCGCGTTCTTTCCAAGACCTTTTTCTTGGGAACTGCGACGTCCCGACCGCCTTCCCATTGCCACTCCCTGTGAACCCTGTGTCCCCTGAGTCCCTGTGTTGAATGTGGCCGCAGTACTCAGCAGTTCTCTGTGCCCTCTGTGGTAACCGCCGTTACGAAGCCAGAACAAGGAAAGGAAATCCCCTAGTCCCTCCCCTCATCCCCCTGTCATCGGAACCTCTATTGCGCGAAATCGGGCGCGGATGAGTATTCACGATGCGCCCGCGAGATGGCCGAAAATCGCGGACGGATCCCTTCCGCAGGACGCTGTCGAAGGGAACGCTCACCGGCAGTTCGATCCGATGGGCCGTTCACGGGGTAGCTGGCCGAGAACGTAGTCGCTCGCAAGAACGACACCGACGATGGGCCATCCATCGCCTGGAAGGAGCAGGAGCTCAGCCGCTTCGGCGGCGCCGAACTGAGTGTCCTTCCGCCACCAGCTGTAGTCAGGCACCCCTCGCGATCACCTAAAACGGGTATCGCGGGGGGTGCTTGGTATTTTGGATGGGAGATGGGAGATGGGAGACGGGAGCCAACAACCCCACATCCCGGCGTTGCTTCAAACCGCTCACTTCCTGCGCAGCGCGCGACCAGGGCGTGCGGTTGTCATCTGACCGTTGTCGATGACCACTTGCCCGTTCACCACCACGAACGGGATGCCTTCCGCGTACTGATGCGGCTGCGTGAACGTCGCGGGACTGCCTACGCGATCGGCATCGAACACCGTGATGTCCGCGAAACATCCCACCGCGACGCAACCGCGTTGGCCTTGGAGTCCCAATCGCTTGGCCGGCATGCCGGTCATCTTGTGCACCGCCTGCTCGAGCGTGAGGACCCGCTGCACACGCACGTATTCGCCGAGCACCCGTGGGAACGTGCCGTACGCGCGCGGATGCGGCACGCCATCGCCGGGGCCGGTGAGACGACCGTCTGACGCGATCATCGTCTGCGGATGCGCCATGATGCGGCGCACGTCGCCTTCGTCGATCACGTGGTAAATCATCGATGCGCCACCCTTGAGCTCACCCTCGATCACTAACTTCGCCGCCGCTTCCAACGACGTCCCTACGCCGCGGCGTTCTGCCCAATCGAAGAGCGTCTTTCCTTCGAGCGTGGTATCCCAGGTCACGCGGCCGAACTGCACACGACGCGTGTCGCCACCGCCGCGGTCGGTCTTGAGATACTCCACGATGCCGCGCTCGATGCTGTCGCGCAGCATGGGGTCGGCGACGCGCTTCTCGAGTTCGCGGGTGCCGCCGGCGAGCGCCCAGGGTGGAATGAGTACGGCCAGACCGGTCGAACTCGCGGTGTACGGATACTGATCGATCATGACGTCGAGCCCGGCAGCGCGGGCTTCGTCCACCATGCGCAGCGTCTCGACGCTCTTGCCCCACATCGGCTGGCCGACGGCCTTGTGATGGGTGAGCACCACCGGGATCCGCGCTTCGCGTGCAATCGCGATGGCTTCGGCTACTCCTTCCATGAGACCGAGGCCTTCTTCACGGAGATGTGATGTATAGATGCCGCCCGAGTCCGCCGCTGCGCGTGACAACGCGATGACTTCGTCGATCTTGGAGTAGAATCCCGGCACATAGCGTAATCCCGTGCTGATGCCGAACGCGCCGTCGCCCATGCCGCGGCGGATGAGGTCGGTCATCTGCTGCAACTCTGCCGACGTGGGCGCGCGGTCCGCGGTGCCCATCACGCGACGGCGCACCGTGTTGTGCCCCACCAGGTACGCCACGTTCATGCCGAGCCCTTTGGCCTGCGCGCTGTCGAGATAGGCGCTGAGCGGGAACGGTCCACTGCCGTCCGGTCCGCCGAGCGCGAGCGTCACGCCCTGCGTGACATGGCTCTTGGCGTCGGGGCGCTGCATCAACGGCTCCAGATGCGCGTGCATGTCGATGAAGCCCGGTGCCACGATGAGTCCGTCGGCATCGATCACGCGGGCAGCGCGACGTGCGTCGAGCGGCGTGCGTGAGAGCGCGACGATGCGATCGTCCTTCACCGCGATGTCGGCACGGTAGCGTCCGCTGTTGGTGCCGTCGACGACGGTGCCGTTGCGGATGAGCAGGGTCCATTCGGTGCCCTGCGCGCCGAGTGGCGCGGCCAGAGCCCCGTACGCCACCAGCATGCCGAGGACCGATCGTTTCATCGCGTAGCTCCCGTGGTGATCGCCGCCAGCACTTTGCCAAGGAACTCATCAATGGCGTTGTTCTCGATCCATCGCACCACGATCACCAGATCCTGCTCCGGCGCGACGAACACGAGGTTGGTCCCGTTCCCCACGTGCCCGAACGCACTCGCCGGGGCACTCGGCATCCATTTGCGATCGGTGTTGAGGAACCAGTTCATGTAGCCGTACGTCGGTTGCGGCACCGTGGGCGTGAGCGACAGGGTCACCCACTCCTCGGAGAGGATACGCTGCTCGCCCCACACGCCGCGGCGCTGGGTGAGCAAGCCGAAGCGCGCCATGTCCCAGGCATTGATGAACATGCCGCCGCCCCAGTGCCCGCCACCGCTCACCACCTGCACCGCGCGTCCATCGAGCGTGATCCACGCGTTGTCGTAGCCGTACCAGCGCCATGTGCGCGATGCGCCGATGGGACCCATCACGTGTTCCTGCAGCACCTCGGGCAACGAACGACGCCAGAGATTCGTCGCCGCGAGCGCGAGCACGTTCACGCGCACGTCGTTGTATTCATACGCGGTGCCCGGCTGCTTGCGCGCGCGCGTGGTCCACTCGGCGGCATTCTGCGCGGGACGATCCGCCCACTCAGGCTTGCCCCAGAGTGTGCCTTCCCAGTCACTCGTCTGCCGCAGCATGTCATCCCACGTGATGCTGCGGTTGTGCGGCGTGCCCCACGGGTCGAGGAACATCGGATGGCCGTACGTCGCGCCAGGCTCGCTCGGTGCGGTGAGCCGCAGTGCGTAGGTTGGCGCCTGTGACTTCCACACGGTATCGCGCACCGACGTGAAGAGCCTGCGATCGTACGCGAGCCCCAGCGCCGCAGAGAGGAAGCTCTTGGTGACACTGTGCGTCATGTCCACCCGATCGGGCTCGCCCCAGCTCGCAACCACGTATCCACCGCGCAGGATCACGCCCGTGGGTTCGCCGCGCGGTTTGAACGGGCCGATGCCTTGGCCGAACGGTTCGCGGCCGAAACTCCGGTAGTGGCTCTCTTCCATGTCACGCGGCGCTCGCGCTTCGCGCGCGACTGCAAACGCGATGGCGTCGGCGAGCTTCGCGCTGTCGACGCCGGCCGCCGCGGGCGAGCGACGTTCCCACACCGCGCCGGGCACGTACGCCGCGCGCGCCGCGGTCGCGGCGGGCCGCGCCGCAGGACGTTGCGCATTGAGCGGCGTGCTGAACACGAGTGCGGCAGTCGCCGCAACAGCGGAAAGCAGCGCGGACCGAAACACGCGCATATCAGTGAACAGCCGAACCGAGATCACAGGAGTCCGTGTGGAGGGAGACGCACGGAATCTGTCTCCTGCGTGAGCACTCGGCGAGGGAAGCCACTATTGCAGATGGGAGAGGTGAGCAGTGAGAAGTTCCGTCCCACATCTCCCATCTCCCATCTCACATCTGCCGTTCCGCCAGCTTCGCTCGCTTGCGCCGCGTCAGCCACGGCAGCAGCCAGAGATACAGGCCCGTGCCCCAGAGCACGAACAACACAATCCCCGACGGCAGGAAGATCCCCAGTTTCGCCACATCGCCGAAGAACGAGCCGTCGTGGAACTGCTCGATGAGGTCCGACCGGCGGTACTCCACCTGCATCACCTTGCCGTCGGCGAGAGCGAGCTGGAGCTCCCAGTGGGTCTTGGTGATCACCTTCATGATCCCCTTGCCAGGCCGAACGTCCACACGCTCGATGTCCTCCCAGCTCGTGACACCGCCTTCGGGGATGCCCTTGGCGGCGGCGAGGATCAGTCCCCAGTCAACCGCCGGCACGGGGTCCGCAGTCCGCTGCTCCGGCGGCTGCACCCAGGTGACCTGCTTCTTCACCTGCAGGAGGATCCCCGAGGCGATCACGCAGAGCAGCGGGAGCCCGATGGCGATGGCGCCCCAGCGATGGAATCGGCGAGAAAGGAAGGCGAAGCTCATGTGCCTGTTACGCTTGGCGCAGGTGGGATGTTGCGGATCGGACCGAAATCTGCTCGCTTTCCCTCAACCCCGGAACACACCGGCGCGTATCCGGGACGCACCCCACCAGAGGAGCCGAGTGATGTCGTCAGTCGTCCGTCGCGGTCGCGCGTTGGTGCTCGCCGCTGTCCTTCCGTTGCTAGCCACTGCGCCGCTGTCCGCCGCGCGCGCCCAGGCCCCAGACTCCGCGCGCATCGAGCGCCTCAAGGCCGAGGCCCTCACCAAGGTCGACGGCCGTGCGAAGCTCGTGCAGGAGATCGTCGATCAACTCTTCTCGTACTCCGAACTCGGCATGCAGGAGTTCGAGACGCAGAAGTACCTCACCGGTATGCTCGAGAAGGAAGGCTTCAAGGTCCAGCGCGGCTATGCTGGCATGCCGAGTGCCTGGATCGCGCGCTGGGAGAGCCCGGCCGGTGCCAAACCCGTGATGGCACTCGGCTCCGACATCGACGGCATCCCGCAGGCGAACAACAAGCCGGCGTTCGCGTTCCACGAAGCGCAGGTCGAAGGCGCACCGGGCCACGGCGAAGGCCACAACTCGGGTCAGGCGGTGAACATCGCTGCCGCGCTGGTGGTGAAGGAGCTCATGATCCGCGACAAGCTGCCGGGGACGATCATCCTCTGGCCGGGCGTCGCCGAAGAGCAGATGGCGGGCAAGGCGTTCCTCGTGCGCGAAGGCTTGTTCAAGGACGTCGATGTCGCGCTCTTCACGCACGTCTCGAGCGACCTCGGCGTGCAGTGGGGGCAGAGCGGTCAGACGGCGCTCATCTCCGCGCTCTTCAAGTTCCAGGGCACCAGCGCGCACGCGGCCGGCGCGCCGTGGCGCGGACGTTCGGCGCTCGACGCCGCGATGCTCATGGGTCAGGGCTGGGAGTACCAGCGCGAACACAACGAACTGCCGACGCGCTCGCACTACGTGATCCGCGACGGTGGCGACCAGCCGAACGTCGTCCCGAGCACGGCGAGCATCTGGTTCTACTTCCGCGAGCGCGACTACGAGCGCACCAAGGCGCTGTTCGAGGCCGGCGTGCGCATCGCGAAG
The DNA here is from genome assembly GCA_020853635.1 of Gemmatimonadaceae bacterium. Lineage (GTDB taxonomy): Bacteria > Gemmatimonadota > Gemmatimonadetes > Gemmatimonadales > Gemmatimonadaceae > Pseudogemmatithrix. The sequence continues at coordinate 9,089 of JADYYN010000091.1, read as the reverse complement.
GGCGCGGCGATGATGGCCAACGTGGAGCTCGACACGGTGATGATCGTCGGCTCCGGCTGGAGCGGACACTTCAACAAGACCATCGCGGAAGTCACGTACGAGAACATCAAGCGCGTCGGCATGCCCAAGTGGGACGACGCGGACATTGCGATGGCGAAGGCACTGCAGACCGAGCTCGGCGTGCGCGTGGGTGGGCTCCCGAACCGCGAGACCTTCGTGCTCGGCGGCCCGGTGCCGGAGAGCCAGCGCATGGGCGGCGGCTCGGACGACATCGGCGACGTGTCGTGGAACGTGCCGACCGTGACGCTGCGCTTCCCGTCCAACATCCCCGGCCCGCCGGGGCACAACTGGGCGAACTCCATCGTCATGGCGACGCCGATCGCGCACAAGGGCGCCGTGGCTGGCGCGAAGGTACAGGCGCTCACGATGCTCGACATCATCATGAAGCCGAAGGTCGTGGCCGACGCGTGGACCTACTTCCGCGACGTACAGACGAAGGACATCAAGTACACGCCCTTCATCTCGGCCACCGACAAGCCGCCCATCTGGCTCAACGCCGAGATCATGGCGCGCTACAAGCCGGAGCTGTCGAAGTACTATTACGATTCCAAGAAGTACAAGAGTTATCTTGAGCAACTCGGCATCGCGTATCCGACGACGCGCGAGACGCTCAAGCCCAAGATGGAGAACTGACTGCCTCTGTACAGGTTGGTCGCTGCCGATGGCAGCATGACGTCGAGCGAGACCCCCGGGACACTCGGGGGTCATCGCCGGCGGCGCATCTACGGCCGATTGGACTGCAAGGCCGCGCGACGCGCGTTGGGAACCGGCACGAGTTATTCGCAGCAGCGGGTGTTCTTCGCAGACGAAGCGACCGCGATCGCCGCAGGCTATCGCCCGTGCGCGACCTGCATGCCCGTGGAGTACAAGGCGTGGAAGGCGCGCAACTGAACCTCGGCGTGGACCCACGCGACACGGCCGAGGTGGTGGCCGGTCGCGTGGAGGCCCTGTGGACCAAGCGCGCGCACCGCGGCGTGATGGATCCGCACGTCGAAGTGGTCTTCGTCGCGGGACGCGGCATCGAAGGCAACACCTGCCGCTCGAGCACGCGGCAGGTGACCATCATCGAGCGCGAGAAGTGGAGCGCGATGATGCAGGAGCTGGGCGGCGCGATCGACCCCGCCGCGCGACGTGCGAACATCATGGTGAGCGGCGTGGACCTCGCCAAGTCGCGTGGGCGCGTGCTGCGACTTGGCGGCGTGCGGGTGCGCATCCGTGGTGAGACGCGGCCGTGTGAACGGATGGATGAGGCGTTGCCTGGACTGCGTGCGGCGATGGATGCCGAGTGGCGTGGTGGGGCGTTCGGGGAGGTGTTGGACCACGGGGTGGTGACGGTGGGGGACGCGGTGCGGTGGGAGCCTAGCGACGCGTGAGTCGATACAGCACGATCGCCTGCTCCCCATCCTCGTCTTCGCTGCGACCCAACAGGTAGTCACGACCGATTTCGAACACCACGAGCGATGCCGGCACCGCGAGCGACGCGACATGGTCGCCGGTCGGTCGGTAGACGCGGAGGGCGGACGGCACTGCGCCCGGTGGTGACATGACGAACCAGAGCAGGCCATCCGGATCCGCGAACATCGCGTGAAACGTCGGCAGATGATCGGGTGGTGGCACGAGCGCGCCGACGTTCTTGAACTGCTCGCGGACGAACCCGGGCATCGACAGCACGAGGTCGTCGAGCGCGCGCCCGTACTCCGACAGCGACGGGGCCCGGCGCGTGACCTGAAGACGAAACTCGCGTTCCGTCGCTCCTGCGGGATCCGCGAAGCGCACGCGGCCTGAGTCGGACTGCGCGATAACCAAGCGATCGCCCAAGAATGCCGTGCTGGTGGTCAATCCGAGCGGCCGCGCGAAGCTCGCGAATCTTCCGTCCTTCGCTCGACCAGAGATCGATTCGCGCCGAGTGGCCGCGCTGACGGATCGCATGGGTCCAGCGTTCGCGTCGAAGGTCTGCACGTCGAAAGTGTCGATCCACACACGATAGTCTCCACCGCTCGGCACCACGGCATTCAGCACTGGCTGTGCCGTCGGGAGGCGGCGGAATCGCGCGGTGAACGCGAACTCCCGCGCAGGTGAGCATGACGGCAGGTCACCGCTGCGCATCTCCGGCGACAGGAACGCCCGCGTGTATCCGCTGCTCGGGTGCAGCACGCTCATCTTCGCCTGGACAAAGTCCCAGACCCAGAGAGAGTCGCCACCGCAAGTCGAGATCCATCCGAGCGATGAGAACTCGCCGGGCCCGCGCCCCTCGCGCCCGAGCGCGCGCGTTTCAACGCCCGTGGCAGCGAACAGTCGCACCTTGGCATCGCCTCCGTCCGCGATCGCGATGCGTCCGTCGGAGAGACGCGTGGCCCAGGTGGCGGTGGCGAAACGCGGCGTGCCTTGGGCGGTGGACGCAGGGATGGACAGGATCGGCCGAGCCGACACAGACCAGGACTCCTGTGCTCGGACCGTTAGAATCGGAATCAGCGCTGCGAGAGTCAGCGCCCGACTGAGCCGACAGGCGAATGGCATGTGGCGTCCCATAGAGAGGGCGGATACATGGAATCATCGAGGTTGCGAATCATCGCGAAAGAATCGCGCCAGAGAGGACCCAATCATTGCCATGCAATCATTCTGTTGCATCTCACGGGGCGCCGATATCCTCCCGACGCAGTCTTCGTTCATCGGCGTACGATTCTGTACAACACGATCGCCTGCTCCCCATCCTCGTCTTCGCTGCGACCCAACACGTAGTCACGTCCTATCTCGAAGGGCACCGCACCGTCAGTCAGCGTGATCTCCGCATGCTGCCTCCCCTTGTCGTCGTACGCGCGTAGCACCGTCGCCTTCGCACCCTCAGGCGAGACCGCGAGCCAGATGAGTCCGGTGGGATCGGTGAGCACGCGCCAGAACGACGGCGCAGTGGTCGGCGCAGGCACCGCCTCGGCGAACGCGACCAAACGATCGCGCATCTGGCCCGGCATCATCGCGAACGCGGGCGCCATCGCTCGGCGGTAGTCCTCGGGCGTCACTTTTGCTGCGGACGGTGGCACCGAGAATCGGAACACTTCTTTGCCGTCGGTGCTGTAGCCGATCACGCGAGAGGAATCCGCGTAGGCAACCACCAGTCGGTCGCCGGCGAATGCCACGCTTGTCGCGTTTCCTAGTGGGCGCGGGAAACCTCCGCGCCCGCCTTCGGCGGTGAGTGACCCCATCACCATCTCGCTCTGCATCACGCCGTCGAGCCTCGACAACACGCGACCGGACTTGTCGCTGACTTCCACTGCCGCGCCCACTGGTGATATACGATACTCGCCACCCTGCGATGTGCGGCCTGCCGCGATGGGCGGGGCGTCGTTGCGTGGGCGGGTGTCAACGAACAGCGCCAACTGTCCGCTCGCGCCGCATGCGGCGACGAACGATCCTTGGCCTCCGGCGATCTGACGGGTCGGCGGATTGGGCGCGAGCGGCTCGGTCGCCGACAACGTCGTCACGCGGCCGGCCGCGAAGTCCCACACGACCAAGGAGTCGCTCCCGCAGCGTCCGACCCAGCCAGCGAATTGGAACTCGCCCGGACCTCGGCCGCGTCGGCCCAGAGTCCGCTGCTTGCTGCCGTCGGCGGCGAACACGTGGATCACCGCATCTCCAACGTCCGCGACGGCGATTGCTCCCGAGGCGAGTCGCGTGGCCCAGCCAGCAGTGGAGAACCGCGCATCGCCAGATGCGGTGGTCGCGGGCAAGCGCAGGGTCGGCTCGCGGGAGACAGTCACAGTACTCTGCGCTACGGCCGCTGCGGGCAAGCAGAGGGAGAGCAGCAACACACGTCGGAGAGACATCACGAGCTCCTTAGGGTGAGAGATGAAAGCATCACAACGCGCGCAGCACGTCAGCCGGCGCCGCACGCGCGACGCGGCGCACGGGAACCCAACAGGTGAGGAACAGCACGGTCGTGAGTCCTGTGATCGTGAGTGTCCACACAACGAGAACCATCGAGACCGAGATCGGCATGGCGCCGAGCATCCAGTAGCCCGCGGCTACGGTACCAATCAGGCCTAGCACAGCGCCACCGAGGGTCAGTCTCAACATCTCGCGGACCACCATGCCCGTCACCTGTGATTCCGTGGCGCCGAGTGCGAGCCGAATGCCGAGTTCACTCCGGCGCGCGAGTGCGGCCTGAGCGGCCAATCCATAGAGCCCGACCGCAGCGATCGCGACGACGATGGTCGCACTCCACGCAAGTACCGATGCGGTGATGCGCATCGGCAAGAGTGCGAGCGTATCCCGCTCGGTCAGCGTCTCCAAGCGGCTGAAAGAGAAGGCATCGGTGTGGCGCGCGAGTTCGTGAGTCAGGATCCGTCGCAGCGTCGCGGCATCCGTGCGCAGTTGGAGACGAAGTGAGGGCTGCATCCGCACGCCGATCGTGCTGGGGAGGAATACCTCAGGCTCAGGTGCGATCACCGACGTTACGATCTGCGAGCGCGCGCGCATGCGTGCACGCACCACGCCCACGACCTGCGCAGTCGGACCATCGCGGCCGACGCGAACAATGCTTCCGACTGCTTGGCCGGACGGCCACACGATGGCCGCATAGTCTTCGCTGACCACCATCGGGATATGCGCACTGATTTCGGTGCTCGCATCGAACAGTCGCCCGTGCCGAACCGGTCGTCCGTCCAGTGCGAAGAACGTATCGTCGACCACGCGTACGGCTGGACGCGAGACGCGCCCTGCGCCGAGTGGTGCCGTGGTGTCGGAGAGCGAATAGAAGCGCAGCGGCTCCCCTTTGCGCGGCGTCCATTCGGAACTCGTTCTGGACGCTGGATCGCGTTGGGACGATGGCCAGCGAACCGCTCGTGCCGGTCCGTGCACCGCGAGGTCCGCAACGGCTCGCACGTCAGGTGCCGCCTTTATTTCGTCGATCAACCTGATCCGAGTCGAATCCGGCGCGTCCTCCCCGATAGAGAAGGCGAACGCGTCGATGCGCTCCGCGTCACGTGCGTCATGCTCCACCTGAGAGAGCGTACGATACGCACCGACCGCGAGCACGGACATCGTCACCAGCACCATCGAGAGCGCGAGTTGGAGTTCGAGGAGTCTCGCCCCACGACGCCTGACCCCTCGCGACGTGATCCCCAGTCCACCGCCTTCACGCATCGCCTGCAGCGGGTCGGCTCGTGATCCCTCGCGCGCGGGCATCGCACCGATGAGCACGATCGTCGCGGCGGTCAATGCCACCGCGAAGAGAAAAATGCGCCAATCCACGCTGAAGCTGAGCCATCCAGGGAATCCCTGTCGCGGGATGCTTGCCAACACCGCTTGCACGGACAGCTGGGCACCGATCACTCCCACCATCCCCGCGCCGAGGCCGATCCAGGCGTACTCGGCGAACAGCCGCCTGGCGAGTCGAGAAGAGGTCGCGCCGAGCGCAGCGCACGTGGCGAGCTCATGGCGACGACGCACGGTGCGCGCGAAGATCTGCGTGGCGACGTTCGCCGCGGTCACGATCAGCACCAGCGCGGTGATGAGGAAGAAGAATGCCGCCGCACCGACCGTTTGGGGACGCACGCCACGATCGTGCATCGGTGCTGCCATGAGTCGCCACCGGGCACGAGAAGTGTCGAGGGCACCGGGTTCCGCGGCGACGAAGGTGCGACCAGCCAGCAGACCTCCCACCGAGTCAGCAGAGACGGTGGCGTCCCGACGGATCACGAAGCCCACCCACTCGTCCTGCGGACGCAACGGGGTCCACACATAGGAGCGCTCATGGAATCGCAGACCGGCCTGCATGAGGCCGATGACACGATGTGGGACGCCGTCGAGCATGATCTGCGTCGAATCCAGTACGCGCGCAGTGTCGGGGAGCACGTCCCACAACTCCTGCGAGAGGAGTGCGACCGACGCGGACTGTGCGTACTCGGCTGCGGTCGGCAGACGACCGGCGATCGGTGTGAGACGGAGCACGCCGAGCGTCGCGGTATCGATGCGGGTGCGATACGCGTTCATCGCAGAGTCGCCCACCGTGAGTCGCACCGTGCCTTCCGCGTACATCGCCGTGCGACCGAGCTGACGCAGCGTCGGCAGCGCCGCCTCGGCGATGCGGCGTGTCGTCACCTCTTGGACGAAGCGGTCGGGTGATACGGAGCGCACGCTGCTCAGCTGCGCGTCAACCTCGTACGGCAGCGGCTTGAGCCAAACGGAGTTCACGAACGAGAAGATCATGGTGACGCCGGCGATCCCCAGTCCGGCGGTTCCCATGAGGGCAGCGGTGGCGAACGGCGCACGCGCGAGTTGCCGCGCGCTTTGTCGCAGATCGCGCCCGAGGTCGTCGAGCCAGGCGAAGGCCCGATCGGACATCGCGGTCTCCCGCACCTGTTGCACCCCGCCGAACGCCAGCCGCGCGCGCCGACGCGCCTCGTCGGGAGGCACGCCCTGCGCGATCAACTCGTACTCAGCGAACGCCAGGTGGGATGCGATCTCCTCGTCCATCTCGCGCGTGACGACGCGGCGGCGGACGAGTGCGCGTATTCCGTGGCGCCAGCGCGTGAAGATGGACACGCCTCAGGTCGCGCGCAGGACCTGGTTCACCGCGAGCGAGAACCGGCGCCACTGCTCGCGTTCTTCATCGAGCTGGCGTCGCCCCAGCTTGGTGAGGGTGTAGACCTTCACCTTCCGACCCTCGGGCGAAACGCCCCAGGCCGCGTCCACCCAGCCGCGCTCCTCCAGCCGATAGAGCGCCGGGTAAAGCGATCCTTGGTTCACCTCGAGCACCTCGCTGGACCAATCCCGCAGGCGCTTGGCGATAGCCCAGCCGTGCAGCGGGTCGTTCAACAGGCATTTGAGGATCAACAGATCGAGACTGCCTTGCAGCAGATCCGCGCGCGGCGGCATGACGGCTCCTTGCCTAGACGTTCGACAATACACTCGCGGCCGTATTGTCGAATGTCAAGGTATCTGGCTTTTCGACCGCCCCTCCTGTCGGGGATTCGCCGAGGCGAGCGCGGTAGTGGCCTTACTGCGCCTGATGGGTCAGCAGGACAACTTCCGTACAAACCCCCGAACGGAGACCCCGGTGCGTATCCGCCTCATCCCGCTCATCGTCGTGACCGCCCTCGCGCCCGCAGTGTGCGCCGCACAGACTCGCAGCACGACCGCCCCACGCGCGACACCGCGTCAGGCCACGACCCAACGCGCCCCCGATCTCGCCGCGGGCCAGGCGCTCTTCAATACCGTGTGCACCGCCTGCCACTCGCTGCAGCCACCCCCGAAACTCGCCCCGCCGATGGCGATGGTCTCGCAGCACTACCGCGATGCCTTCACCGACGAGACCGCTGCGCGCGCCGCGATGCTGGCGTTCCTCCTCGCGCCGGACACCTCCCGCGCCACCATGCCCGCGCACGCGATCCAGCGGTTCGGGCTCATGCCCAAGCTCCCGTTGAGTGAGCAGCAGTTCCGCGATGTGGCAGCGTACGTCTGGTCACTCAGTGCGCCCGCAAAGGCGCCGTAGCGCTGAGTGAATCGGTGGTCGATCGACGCGCGGGCGCGGCGGACCGTCGGGTGTAGTATTCAGCACGCCCGAGGAGGCTTCATGATCCGCTCATCGTTCCACCCCGCCCTGCTCGTTCTCTGCGCCGTCGCATCGACCGCCGGGGCTCAGACGCGCCCGCGCCCCGTCGCCGCCACGCCGGTGCCCATCACCGCGGCCGAGATCGACGCACATATCCGATTCCTCTCCAGCGACCTCCTCGAAGGCCGCGGCCCGGCATCGCGCGGTGGTGCGCTCACCGAGCAGTACCTCGCGAGTCAGTTGCGCAGCTACGGTGTCGCGCCGGCCAATAACGGCAGCTACTTCCAACGCGTCCCCATCGACATCGTGGCGCTGAAGAAGGAGTCGCTGCGGCTCTCCGCCACGGTGCGCAGCAACTCACCCACGCCTCTCCGCTATCCGGAGGACGTCGTGGTCTGGGCCGGCAGCAGTGCGGAGCGCTCGGCCGCATCGGCCCCGGTCGTCTTCGTCGGCTACGGCTCGAGTGCTGCCGAGTTCAAGTGGGACGATTTCAAGGGCGTGGACGTGCGCGGCAAGATCCTGCTCGTGCTCGTGAACGATCCGCCCGCGCCGGACGCGGAACCCGCGCTCTTCGGCGGTCGTGCGATGACGTACTACGGCCGATGGACGTACAAGTTCGAAGAAGCCGAACGTCGAGGTGCGGCGGGGATGCTGATCATCCACAACACCGAACGCGCGGGCTACGGCTGGCCGACCGTCGTCGGCAGTTGGGCGAAGGAACAACGCATGTTGCCGCGCGATCCCAAGCTCCCCGCGCCGCTCGGCGTGCGCGGATGGATCACCGAGGCCGCGGCGGGCACACTGCTCCAGCGCGCCGGCAGCGATCTCGCCGCACTGCGCAAGCAGGCCGAGTCGCGTGACTTCAAGCCCGTCGAGACGGGCATCACCATGGAGCTCGGGTTCGACAACACGGTCGAACATCTCGAGAGTCAGAACGTGGTGGGGCTCATCGAGGGGAGTGATGCAACCGCGAAGCGCGAGCACATCCTGCTCACCGCCCACTGGGACCACCTCGGCATCGGTCCGGTGGTGAACGGCGACTCGATCTACAACGGCGCGGAGGACAACGCGTCGGGAACGGCGGATCTGCTCGCCATCTCCCGGCAGCTCGCGCAGGGCGTACGCCCGAAGCGCTCGGTGCTCATCGCGTTTGTCACAGCGGAGGAGAGCGGATTGCTGGGCTCGGAGTTCCTCGCGATGAATCCGCTCGTTCCCACCGAGATGATCGTCGCCAACCTGAATGTCGACGGCGGCAACGTGCTCGGCGAGTCGACGGATCTCACGGTGCTCGGCGACACCAAGAGTTCGCTCGGTCCCTCGCTCAAGCGCCTGATCGCGCCGCGCAAGATGACAATCTCGCCGGACGCGACACCGGAGCGCGGGTACTTCTATCGCTCCGATCACTTCTCGTTCGCCAAGGCCGGTGTGCCGTCGGCGAGCATCGGCGCGGGGGATCGCTTCGTGGGTCGGCCGCCGGAGT
>JADYYN010000090.1 GCA_020853635.1 Gemmatimonadaceae bacterium | reverse complement strand
CTGGAGGGCCGGGTCGCGCCGGTCGCGTACATGCGCCCGCCCGGGGCGCTGCCGGAGCCGGCCTTCATTGCGGCCTGCACCCGCTGCGGCGAGTGCTCGAAGGCCTGCCCCGTGCAGGCCATCAGCCCGCTGCCGAGCGGCGCGGGACTTGCTTCAGGTACCCCTGCGCTCCAGGTCGACGTGACCGCCTGCGTGATGTGCGAGACCATGCCCTGCGCGACGGTCTGTCCGACGCCCGCGCTGGAGGTGCCACCCTGGGGGTGGCGTGACGTGCGCATGGCGCGGGTCGTTGTGGACACGGAGCGCTGCATCACCTGGCGCGATGTGGAGTGCGGGATCTGCGTGCGGGTCTGCCCAGTCGGGGCGGATGCCCTCACGCTCGACGACAAGGGTCGCCCGGTCATCGGTGCGGCCTGTACCGGATGCGGACAGTGCCTGAGCGCGTGCGTCACATCGCCCTCGAGCCTGGTCGCCTCCCCAGCCGAGGGGTTCGTGTGACTGGAAAGGGTGGACGGACGGATGTGAAGATCGTGCAGAAGCCATGGGGCCATGAGACGATCTGGGCGAACACCGAGCTCTACGTGGGCAAGGTGTTGCACATCAAGGCGGGGCACGCGCTCTCGCTGCAGTACCACAACATGAAGGACGAGACCATCCATGTGCTCCACGGCGAGATGATCTACCGCGTCGATGAAGGGCAGGGGTTGCGGGAGGTGACGCTCACGACCGGGCAGTCGTTCCGCAACACGCCCGGCATGGTGCACCAGATGGAAGCGGTGACCGATTGTGATCTGCTCGAAGCCTCCACTCCGCACCTCGACGACGTGGTGCGCCTCTCCGACCGCTACGGACGCGAAGGGACATCGAACCCATGAAAGTGATCATCCCGCTCGCCGGTAAGGGCACGCGGCTCCGGCCGCACACGCACACCGTGCCCAAGCCCATGCTCAAGGTCGCCGGCAAGCCGGTGATGGATTACGTCATGGACGACGTCGCCAAACTCGGCAACGTCTCGCAGGTGGTGTACATCACGGGCCATCTCAAGGATGCCGTGGAGAAACACGCGCGCGCGCACTACGCGATGCCCGGCGTGTTCGTCGAGCAGAAAGTGCAGGACGGCACGGCGGGCGCGGTGGCGCTGGCCAAGCCGTTCGTCGATGAGCCGGTGCTCATCATCTTCGTCTATACGATCTTCGACGCCGACCTCTCGGTGATCAACAACAGCGATGACGACGGCATCATCTGGACCAAGGAAGTCGAGGACTACCAGCGCTTCGGCGTGGTGGTGACCGATGCGAACGGCCACATGACGAAGATCGTCGAGAAGCCGAGCACGCCGATCTCCAAGCGCGCCAACATCGGGCTCTACTACATCAAGAACTGGAAGCTGCTGTTCGAGGGCATCGACCACGTGCTCAAACAGCCGGCGAACAAGGGCGAGTACTATCTCACCGATGCGTTCCAGTACATGCTCGACAAGGGCGCGAAGATCCGCGTGATCGACGTGGCCGGCTGGTACGACGCGGGCAAGCTCGACACGTTGCTCGAGACCAACCAGGTGATGCTGGAGAAGGGGCGCGCGGGGCTGCCGCAACGCGGGCTCAAGAACGTCGAGGTGATCGAGCCGGTGCGGATCGAGGACGGGGCGCAGGTCACCGACTCGATCCTGGGGCCGAACGTGGTGATCGGCAAGGACAGCGTGATCACCAACTGCACCCTGCGCGATGTGGTGGTGGGCGATCGGACCACCCTGTCGTCATGCATCCTGACGGATTCGATGGTCGGTGAGCAGGTGGTGCTGGAGGGGGTGTCGGGCACGGTGACGGTGGGCGACCACACGGAGATCCGGGCCCCGAAGCTGTGAGTCGGCGGCTGTGACGCGTGTCACAAAGTGCATGTGGTGAATTTTGTGACACCGCACCCTTTTTAGACGTCTGGTATGTGTGATATTCCGGACGTGCCGATTTCACCCGATTCCATGAGGGACGCAGCCTGACAGCGCGTCCCTGTCTAATGAAGTGTCCCCGCGGCGTTTTGCTGCGGGGACGTTCCGCGTTGCGTGGCCTGTTGTTCATCGCACTGTCGATGGTCGGCATGTCGACGAGCGCGCAGGCGCAGCTCTGGGTCTATAGCGTCGATCAGAACAACATCCGGGCGATCGGTCCGGGCGCTGGTCTGCCCGCGACCGTGCGCGCGGGACTCATCGGCGGGAACAAGGCGTCGATCGCACAGCGGCAGAGCGATGGTGTGTTGTTCTTCATCGCGGGCCTCGTGGGCAACGACTCGGTCTTCACGTGGAATCCGAACACGCCTGCGACCGCTCCGGTGTTCCTGGGACGCACGGGTGCGGGCGTCCCGTACTTGCCGCGATTGACGTTCGACGCCGCGGGCACGCTGCACGCGATCAACACGGCGTCGACGCAGCGTTACACGATCAATCAGGCTACAGGTGCGGCGACGCCGGCTGGCGGTGCGATCACCGGCATGCCGTCGGGCGGCGGCGACATGGCCTTCGCGCCCAATGGCAATCTCTATTCGGTCGTCGGCACGACGGTGTACCAGGTGCCGCTCGGCGGCGGTGCGGTCACCGGTAACAACGTCACCGGCATCACGGGCACGGTGACCGGCGCGGCGTTCGATCGACAAGGGCGATTGCTCGTCTCGAACTCCCAAGCGAATTCGATCATCTACGTCGCGCCGCTCGGCGGCGGCGCCTCGACGAATCTCGGTGCGCAGGGCTTCGACATCGGCGACTTGGGCAGCATGCTCGCCGTCGACCTGCGCATCACCAAGACCCACACCGGCAACTTCACGCAGGGCCAGACCAACGCGCAGTACGTGCTCACCGTGCGCGACTCTGGCAACCTCGCGACCACGGGTGTCGTCACGGTCACCGACACGCTGCCGGCGGGACTCACGCCCACGGCGGCGACCGGCACCGGCTGGACCTGCGGCATCTCCGGACAGATCGTCACGTGCACGCGCGCGAATTCGCTGGCCTCCGGCGCCGCGTATCCGAACATCACCATCACGTCCACGGTGAGCGGCACCGCGCCGGCGACGGTGACGAACCGCGCGTGGGTGAGTGGCGGCGGGCAACCGACACTCAATGCCTTACTCACCGGCAACGACTTCGCCGAAGATCCCACGACGATCGATGCGCGGACCGATCTGATCATCGACAAGACACACAGCGGCAACTTCACGGTGGGTGTGAACGGGGTGTATTCGATCCTCGTCACCAATCAGGGGCGTCTCGCGAGTGTGGGCACGATCACGGTGGTCGATACGCTACCCGCGGGACTCGGCTTCGTGTCGGGGACGGGCGGCGGCTTCACCTGCGCGGCGGCGGGACAGATCGTCACCTGCACACGCGGCACCGCGCTCGCCGCGAGTGCGTCCGCGACGATCACGCTCACGGTGAGTGTGGCGGCTGCGGCGGCGCCCAACGTGACGAATCGTGCGTGGGTCTCCGGCGGCGGCGAGCCGGCGAACCTCAATGGGAACAACGGCAGCGGTGATGATCCCACGGTGGTCATCCCGTCGGCGAACCTCGCGATCACGAAGAGCGACGGCCTGACGGGAGTCAATCAGGGCAGTGGACTGACCTACACGATCGTCGCCTCGAACGCCGGCCCCAACGCGGTGGTGGGCGCGACGGTCACCGACAACTTCCCGGCGAACATCACGGTCAGCGGCTGGACGTGTACTGCGACGGCGGGTTCGAGCTGCCCGGCGAGCGGCACGGGCAACATCGCGGCGGCGGTGAATCTGTTGAACGGTGGATCGGCGACGTTCGTCGTGACGGCCACTGCGTCCGGCGCGGGCACGATCACGAACACCGCGACGATCGCGGTGCCGGCCGGGACCACGGACCCGGTGCCGGGCAACAACACGGCGACCGACAACAACACCGTCATCACTCCAACTGCGGATCATGGACTCACGAAGGCAGCTGGTGTGACTTCGGTGAACCAGGGTAGTGCGTTGGTCTACACGATCGTCGCGTCGAATGCGGGCCCGTCGACGGCGACGGGTGCGACGGTCACCGACAACTTCCCGGCGAACATCACGGTCAGTGGCTGGACCTGTACGGCGACGGCAGGCTCGGTGTGTCCGGCGAGCGGGACGGGCAACATTGCGGCGGCCGTG
>JADYYN010000089.1 GCA_020853635.1 Gemmatimonadaceae bacterium | reverse complement strand
GGACGCGCTGCATAGTTCACTGGATCGGATCGACAACTTGCAGACGGACCCGGACGTGCATCAGGGACACGGGCCGAGTACGACCATCGGTGCCGAGTTGCGGTCCAACCCCTTCCTGAACGGCTCGGCCCGCCTCCTCTCGCGACGCGGGTGACGCGCCGCTATTCCATCCGGTGGCACCAGCCCACGTTCGTGGGGTAAGGCCATTGTTGACCATCTAACCCGCCACCAGGCTCCTCCATGCGACTTCCCATTCTTCCGCTTCTCGCCGTCGTCGTCGGCCTCACTGCGTGCGTCGAGCAGATCGAAGTTCCGAACGGGCGGGTCGGATCGATCTCCGCAACGGCATTCTCTGACGGGGGCGTTGGAACTCAGCTGAACCTCGAAGCCGCGTTCTTCGGTGAGACGGATCTCAACTTCGCCACCCCGACGAACGACACCTGTTTTATCGCCCAGTACAATCCGGTCAACACCATCAACACCGGGTTCTTGTACCTCAACGCGGGCGATTTCCTCACGGTCCGCACGGGGAGCCGGGTCGACTCCATGCGCCCCGTGATCGGAATCCCCGTTCGCGTGTATGAGTCGTCCCGGAGCAACGGCATCGTGTACACCCCGGGTGACACCGTCGCGGTCGATATCCCCGGGACCGGATCCTTCCCGGCCGCGAGCATCTCGACCCGGACCGCAGAGGCGTTCTCACACGATCCGATCCCGGTGCCCGCGGACGGCGAGGATCTCCTGGCCGCGTGGACCACGACGCCGACCGCAGGGTCCACGATGACCTACTCGTTGCGATACGCGAATTCCTTCTCGAATGGGCCGCAGAACGAGCAGTTGGTCTGTTCGTTCGTCGATGACGGTGCAGCCACCATCCCCGCCGCGTTCTTGTCGAACTGGCGGAACGCGCAGGCCGGCTCGCGCAGCACGAACGTCGTCCGCGTGCGCTCACGCGAGTTGCAGTTGGACGCGCGGACGAAGCTGCTGCTCATCTCGACCTACAGTCAGCCGCTCACGGTCCTCGCGCCGTGAACGACCGGCAGCGCACCGAACGCGATCCACTCGGGCCGGTCAGCGTCCCGGCGGAGGCGTGGTTCGGTGCGCAGACGGTCCGGGCGCTCGCGAATTTTCCCATCAGCGGCCTCCGGTCATCGCCGCGCCTCATCGACGCCGTCGTGCGCATCAAGCGCGCGGCGGCGTCCGTGCATCGGGGCACCGGCCGGCTCGACGCCGTGCGCGCCGATGCGATCATCGCGGCCGCCGATCGCGTGCTCGCCGGCGAGCTCCGTGATCAGTTCGTCGTGGATGTGTTCCAGGCCGGCGCGGGCACGTCGCTGAACATGAACGTGAACGAGGTCCTCGCGAACCTCGCGAACGACGCACTCGGCGTCGCTCGCGGCACCTATGCGCCGGTGCATCCGAACGATCACGTCAACATGGCGCAGTCGACCAACGACGTGATCCCCACGGCGATCCGTCTGAGCGCGTTGGCCGCCCTCGTGCCCGCGCTGGGCGCCGCCGACCGCCTCGCGCGCACCCTGCGGGAGCGCAGCGCCGCGTTCGACGATCTCGTGAAGGCCGGTCGCACCCATCTGCAGGACGCGATGCCGATCCGGCTCGGGCAGGAGTTCGGCGCGTGGGCCGGCTCGATCGAGCGCGGTACCAGGCGCGTACGCGACGCCGCAGACTACCTGCTCGACCTCGGCATCGGCGGCACGGCCGTCGGGACGGGCGTGAACGCCGAGCCGGTGTACGCCGAGCGCATGGTCGATGAGCTCCGACTGCTCACCAAGCTCCCGCTTCGGCTCGGCGCTGACCGCGTGCAATTGATGCAGAGCATGGGCGACGCTGCCGGCGTCAGTGCGGCATGGCGTACGTTGGCGCTCGATGTGGGCAAGTTCGCCAGCGACCTCCGGCTGCTCGCGAGTGGACCGCGCACCGGTCTCGACGAGCTGCGGCTGCCGGCCGTGCAACCGGGCTCGAGCATCATGCCGGGCAAGGTGAATCCGAGCATCCCCGAGATGGTCAATCAGGTGGTGTTCCAGGTGATCGGACACGACGCGACCGTCGCTGCCGCAGCGGAACACGGACAGCTCGAACTCAATGTCATGATGCCCGTGATCGCGCATAACCTCTTGAGTGCGATCGAGATCCTCGGCAACGCTATGCATGTGCTCGACGAGCGCTGCGTACGCGGAATCGAGCCCAATCGCGACATGTTGGCCTATTGGGTCGAACGGTCCGCCGCGCTGGCGACGGCGCTCGCACCGCGGATCGGCTACGAGAAGGCGGCGGAGCTCACCAAGCGCTCGGTCGCGGAAGGGGTGCCCATTCGCGAGCTGGTGGTGCGTGAAGGCCTGCTCACGGCAGCCGAGGCCGATCAGGTCCTCGATCTCCGGCGTCTTACCGACCCTGGCGTACCCGGGTGAGATCAGACCCGAGTGCCCTTGTCCCGATAGCCGCTCCCTAGGCATCTTCAGACTATGCGGATCACCACCTGGGCTGAATACGGCGTCATCTGCGCGCTCCATCTCGCGCGCCGCTCCGACGAGGGCCCAGTGACGGGGCGCGACATCGCGGCACGCGAACGCCTGCCGGGCGACTACGTCGAGCAGATCCTGCTCCGTCTGCGTCGTGCGGGCATCGTGCAGTCGACGCGCGGCGCGAAGGGCGGTTACGCACTCGCGCGCACGGCCCACGAGATCACTGTGCGAGAGATCATCACGGCCGCCGAGCTCGTGACATTCGACCTGCACTGCGAGACGCACCCGCTCGACTCGGAGCGCTGCGCGCAGTCCTGTGACTGCAGCATCCGCCCGGTGTGGATGATGCTGCAGCGCCGGATCGACGAGGTGCTGGAGAGCGTGCGTCTCTCGGATCTGCTGCACGCCGAGCCGCAGGTGCGTGAGCGTGTCGGTCTCCCGGTGCTGCAGGCCTGAGGCGTTTGCTCCCGCTCCCGTTCACTCCGGAGTGGCGCTCGGCGCGGGAGCGGCAGAAGCGCGCGCGGGTGATGGTCGACGTACTCCAGCATGAGCCGGACGGTGCCGACGCCCAGTGGCTGGCTGACGCGGCGGCGAACGGTGACCTCGATCATGCGCGCTGGGAGCTGCGGTACGCACGGGCCGCCATCGGGTTGCTCGTCGCACAGCGAGACGCGCTCGACGACCGCACTGCGGCGGAACTCTCCGCGGTGCTCCTTGAGCGCATGCGACAGGACCCGCGCATCGCCACGGACCGCGCCGACCTCGCCGAACGGCAGTTCAACGAGCGCTTGCTCGCGTACCGGGAGGCGATGCAGCTCCGCGGGGGCACGGTAAAGAGCGCCGACCGCATGGGGCGATGTCTCTTGGCCTTTGCGAGTGACGGGGCGCGAACGGCCGGTAGTCCGCTGGCCTATGCGATCGAACTGCTGGAGCGTTACGCCGAGGAGGTCGCGGCCGCGTTGCGCGCGACCTACGGCGAGGCGTCGCTGCCTGAGGACGTGAAGCCGTCGGTCGTCCGGCGGCCGTGAGCGTCCTCGGCGTGGCCCGGTGATGCGGAACGGGGGCGGTGCCGTCGGCACCGCCCCCGTTCGTTTGATCGTCACCAGTGCCGAAGGGGGGACTCGAACCCCCACGGGCTATCGCCCACTGCGCCCTGAACGCAGCGCGTCTACCAATTCCACCACTTCGGCAAGACGCGAAACGTACCGGTCGCGGATACCCAAGTCAACGCTTGGTCGTCTATAGTTCGGGAGATGTCCAAGCCGAAACCCGACGACAACGACGCGCTGATCGCGCGGAACAAGCGCGCCCGTCACGACTACGAGATACTCGAGACGTGGGAGGCGGGCCTTGTGCTGACCGGGACTGAGGTGAAGGCGCTCCGGGACGGTCGCGCGCAGATCGGCGATGCGTACGCGGTGGTGAAGGAGGGCGAGGTCTGGCTGCTCAACGCGCACATCGCCCCGTACGACAAGGGCAATATCTGGAATCACGAGCCGACGCGGTCGCGCAAACTCCTGCTGCATGCGAAGGAGATCAAGCACCTCATCGGCGCCGTCGAACGGAAGGGGCTCACGATCGTGGCACTCGAACTCTACTTCAAGCAGGGGCGCGCCAAGGTGCGGATCGGGCTCGCGCGCGGCAAGCAGCTGCACGACAAACGCGCCGACCTGAAGGCCAAGGACGACGCGCGCGAGATGCAGCGGGCGTTGCGCACGCGATGAACCGCCTGTCGGCCACCCTCCTGCGCCGCCTGCGGGCGTTGCGGCCTCGCCCCGCGCTCCTCATCGCTGGGAGTGCGGTCGCGTTGCTCAGCGCGCTCACGCCGCCGCCGGGCTACGCCATCCGCGTGAAGGGCGTGGGCGCCGACACCGTGCTGCAACTCGCCCCGAGCGACGCGGGCGGGCTCGTGCAGTTGGACGTCATCGCGCGCCTGCTCGGTGGTCAGCTCGACTCGACCGACGTCGGGCGCTGGCGCCTCGGGCTCTACGGCGCGACACTCGAACTGGCGGAGGGTGCGCCGTTCGCCGCGTACAACGGCTACGCACTCCCCTTGCTCGAGCCCACCCGGGTGATCGATGGGCATCCGTACGTGACGTTGCAGCTGTTCTCGGAGATCATCCCGCGCTTCGGCATCGGCGTGCTCTGGGATCGGACCCGTTGGGAAGTCCGACTGTTCCAGTCGATCGCTCGGCGCGCCGAACCGATGCCGCTCGCTCCCTCGACCGAGCCAACGACCACGCGTGCGGTCGCCACCGCGCCCGCCCCGGTGGCGTCACCCGCGACTGCCATGCGGCCGCCCGCGAAGCCGCCCGTCGCCGCCGCATCCGGCGGCTCGCGCAGCGCAGCAGGCCCGCTGCCCAACGGTCTGTCGCGCCGGTATCGTGTCGTCGTCGACCCGGGCCATGGTGGCGTGGATCCAGGGAACCCCGGGACCATCGTGAACGGCCGCCGCGTGCGTGAAGCCCAACTCACGCTGGCGATTTCGCTCCGGCTGGAGAAGGAACTCGAACGACTCGGCATCGACGTGTACATGACGCGCCGCACCGACACGTTGATCGCGCGTGACGACCGCGGAACGATCGCGAACGCGCAGAAGGGCGATCTCTTCCTCTCCATCCACACCAACGCCGCCAATCCCAATTGGAAGAACGCGACGGCCGCACGTGGATTCGAGACGTATTTCCTCTCCACCGCGCGCACCGAGGACGAACGCCGCGTCGCCGCGATGGAGAACGACGTCGTGCGCTTCGAGGCGCCCTCGGCCGCTGCGGTGAAGGACGACCCGCTTTCGTTCATCCTCGCCGACCTCGCGCAGAACGAACATCTGCGCGAGAGCAGTGACTTCGCCACGACGATCCAGGACAAGCTGGCGGGGTCGCATCCCGGACCCAATCGCGGCGTGAAACAAGCCGGCTTCGCCGTGCTGGCGCGCGCGTACATGCCGGCCGTTCTGGTCGAGATCGGCTTCGGGACCAACAAAGCGGACGCGACATGGATGGCCAGCCCCGCCGGCCAGCAGGCGGCCGCCGAGTCGTTGGCCGAGGCGACGCTCGAGTATCTCAAGCACTACGACCGTCGCACACGAGCGTCGCAACGATGAGCCGGAGTGCACTCGAGGTCACGGCCGCAGGACTCACATTCCAGAATCCCGTCATCCTCGCGGCCGGCACCGCGGCGTACGGGCGTGAGCTCGCCGACGTCATGCCGCTCGAATCGCTCGGCGGGTTCGTGACGAAGGCGGTCAGTCTCGAACCACGAGGCGGCGCACCGGCCCCGCGCGTGGGCGATTTCGACGGGGGCATGATCAACGCGGTCGGGCTCGCGAATCCCGGGGTCGAGCGCGTGCTGGCCGAGGACATGCCGTGGATCGCGGACCACGTGCGCCGGCCGCGCGTGCTGGTGAACGTCGTTGGAAGGGAAGCGGCGGACTTCGGGAAGGTGGTCGAGCGCATGGAGCCGGCCGATGGCTTTCAGGGGTTCGAACTCAACGTCTCATGCCCCAACGTGAAGCAGGGCGGCATGGAGTTCGGTGCGGACCCTGACGCACTGAGCGAAGTGATCCGCGGTGCACGCGCGGCGACCAAGCGGCCGATCTTCGTGAAGCTTTCGCCGACGCTGCCGCGTGTGGGCGAAGTGGCACAGCGCGCGGTCGATGCCGGCGCCGACGGCATCACCGTGATCAATACGATTCCCGGATTGGTCGTCGACGTGGAGCGGCGCCGTCCATTGCTCGGGTTCGGCTCCGGTGGGGTCAGTGGGCCCGGGCTGCTCGCGGTGGGCGTGCTGGCCGTGTGGCGTGTGCGGCAGGCGCTGCCGAAGGTCCCGATCATCGGGGCGGGCGGTGTGCAGCATGCAACGGATGTGGTGCAGTATCTCATGGCAGGCGCGTCGGTGGTGGCGGTGGGGACGTCCGGTCTCGCCGACCCCAAGCTCCCCGCACGTCTCGTTCGCGATCTCTCCCACTGGTGCGACCGCCACGGCGTCGCCCGTCTCACCGATCTCATCGGCACCTTGGAATGGCCCACGTGACGTCGACCCTTCGCGCGCAGCCGATCATCGCTCTCGACGTCCCCACGCTCGCTGCCGCGCAGGAGCTGTGCGCGCGCCTCGGGGCGGAGGCGGATTTCGTGAAGATCGGCCTTGAGTTGTTCACCGCCGAGGGCCCGCTTGTGGTGGAGTGGATGCAGGGGCAAGGCAAGCGCGTGTTCCTCGACCTCAAGCTGTACGACATCCCGAATACCGTCCGTGGTGCCGCGCGCAGCGCGGCGAGCATGGGCGTGTCGTTGCTCACCGTGCACGGCTACGGTGGCGCAGCCATGGTTGAAGCCGCGGTGGAGGGGGCGGGGTCGACGACCGGGATCCTCGTCGTGACCGTGTTGACGAGCTTCGACCTCGGGACCCTCGGTGTCTCCCTCGGCCGGGACGTGCCGGAGATGGGGGCCGAGGTGTTGCGGGTGGCCGGCGTGGCGCACGCGGCGCGGGCGCATGGGGTGGTCTGCTCCGGGCACGAGGTGAACGTGGTCCGCACGACCTACCCGACGTTGTCGCCGCTGGTGCCGGGTATCCGGCTGCCCGGCGGAGAGGCCCATGATCAGGCCCGCATCGCGACCCCGGAACGTGCCGCCGCCGACGGGGCGAGCTATCTGGTGCTGGGCCGCGCGATCACCGCTGCTGCGGACCCCGCGGCGACCTTGGCTGAGGTCCGCCGGACACTGCGCGCCTAGTCTGTACACGCCAGTCCGGGGCCTTGTGTCAAGACCCCCGCCCGACTATCCTAGGTGTCTGCCCAAAAATACGGGCGGTTCGGTTCCGTGCATGTGCACGGCGTTCTCAGTTCAGGTCCCTCTCGGAGTCCCCGTGAAAGTTCGCAGCAGCGTG
>JADYYN010000088.1 GCA_020853635.1 Gemmatimonadaceae bacterium | reverse complement strand
TAAGGAACACCCAGCTCACCAAGGCCCAGCGGCGCACCGCGCCGAGCCACTCCGCGTCCAGCCGGCGGGTGACGAGCGCCGCGATGGCGAAGCCGAACGGGATGGCCGTGGCCACGTATCCGAAGTAGAGCATCGGCGGATGGATCGCCATCGCCGGGTTCTGCAACTGCGGATTGAGTCCGCGTCCGTCCGCCGGCGGCCAGTCGAGACGCTCGAACGGATTGGTCGCGATGACGGTCGTCGCGACGAAGAAGAGCAGCACCGCCGCATTGGTGCCGGTGACCCAGGGCATCAGCGCGCGATTCTTGCTGCGGTTCACCCAAGTCGCGAGCGCGGCATAGCTGCCGAGCACCAGGCACCAGAAGAGCATGGAGCCGGCCTGCCCGCCCCAGAACGCCGAGAACTTGTAGACCACCGGCAGGTTCTGGCTCGTGAACGACGCCACGTAGCGCAGCGAGAAGTCCGAGCCGATGAGCGCGGTCCACAGTCCGATCGACGCGAGGACCACGAAGCCGACACCGGCATAGAGCCCACGCTCGCCTGAGGCGACGAGCTCCGGGCGGCGCAGATGCCCGCCGGCGAACGAGAGGGTGACGGACCACGCGCACATCAGCAGCGCGATCCAGAGCGAGAGTTCGCCGACGAGGATCATCGCGACTTACTTCGGCGGCTGCGTGGCGGGCGACGCCATCGGCACACCGGCCGGATGCGACTCGGCGCCGGCCGTCGGCTTCATCGCGGCGTCATATGCCTCGCGGCCTTCGGGAGTCATGCCTTCGGGCGCGGCTTCGTAGCGAGACGCACACTTGGCGAGCAGCGTCGTCGCGCGAAAGACCCCGTCCTCGCCCAGACGCCCTTCGACGACGACGTCGACGGAGTCGCTGAACGTATCGGGGATGATCCCCTTGTACTCGACTTTGTAGGTCGCCTTGCCGTCGGTCATGTCAAAGTTGACCTGTCGACCACTTTCGGCGCGCACGACCGTCCCGGGGACGACCTTGGCCCCGACCTTCACGCCCGTGGAGCGGATGTCGGGATCGGAGAGCACTTTGGCCTCGAGCTCCGCCGGGGTGAGAAAATACACGGCGGTATCAGCGAAACTACCGGCCATGAGGACGCCGGCCGTGCCGAGCACGACGAGGCCACCGAGGATGAACTTGACGCGGGGCTGCATGGGGACTCCTAGGGCGACTGGACCCTCCCAATATATAATGGCGGCGGTCTCGGGGGCGCTGCCGGGAAGTGGGCTATCCGGTGTCGGGAGCGAGCGGAGGGTTCCGGACTGTGTACGGCATCCGGAATGTCGGAGGTCTCGGTACCGGCGGACCGAGACGATGTCACGGCGCGACCGTAGCACTCTCCCAACGCGGTGTGCGACGGTATGTTATGCATCGATGACTTCCGCCCCCCGCGCCGAACCGAACAGCCCACCCGCGGTCCGGACCATCGCGCAACTCGCCCCAGGGGACCGCGTCGCCGTGATCGGCGCGGGGCCAGCCGGCCTCACCATGGCCTACTTGCTCGCCAAACGCGGCGTGGCAGTCACGGTGCTCGAAGGCACCGACATGGTCGGCGGCATCTCGCAGACGGCGCGCTACAAAGATTACCGTTTCGACATCGGCGGTCACCGTTTCTTCACCAAGATCCCGCCGGTGCAGGATCTCTGGGAGGAGATGCTCGGGGAACCGTTCATCGAAGTCCCGCGGCTCTCGCGCATCCTGTACGACGGGAAATACTTCCACTATCCGCTCAAGCCGCTCAACGCGCTGTTCGGATTAGGGCCGGTGGACTCCGTGCGGATCCTCGCGAGTTATGTCTACTCGTGGTTCAATCCGGAACCGGTGCAGGACACGTTCGAGCAATGGGTCGTCACGCGCTTCGGACGCCGACTCTACGAGATCTTCTTCCGCACGTACACCGAGAAGGTCTGGGGTATCCCCTGCACCGAGATCCGCGCCGAGTGGGCTGCCCAACGCATCAAGGGCCTCTCACTGGCCCGCGCGGTGCTTGCCGCGACGTCCTTGAACAAGCGCGACACCGGTATCAAGTCGCTGATCGACAACTTCCACTACCCGCGGCTGGGACCGGGGCAACTCTGGGAGTCGTGCCGCGACAAGTTCGAGGCGATGGGCGGCACGGTGCTCATGCAGCACTACGTGCATCGGATCGAGCTCACGGACGGCCGTGCGACGGCGGTCGTCGCGTCGCACGGCGGCGAGACCGTGCGCATCGAGGCCGAGCATGTGGTATCGACCACCGACCTGCGGGCGCTCGTGCGGGCGTTCGGCGAGCAAGCCCCGTCGTCGGCGCGCGAGGCCGGCGACGCGCTGCGGTATCGCGACTTCCTCGTGGTGGCGCTGATCCTCGAGGGCACGGACTTCTTCCCCGACAACTGGATCTACGTGCACTCGCCGGGCGTTCGCGTGGGCCGCGTGCAGAACTTCAATAACTGGAGTGCGGAGCTCGTCCCGGAACCCGGTCGCACGTGCCTCGGCATGGAGTACTTCTGCTTCGAGGACGACGACCTCTGGACGATGAGCGACGCGGATCTCATCGCCATGGCGTACCGTGAGCTCGGCGAACTCGGCCTTGCGCCGGGCGCCAATCTGGCCGACGCGTCGGTGGTGCGGATGCCCAAGGCGTATCCCGTGTACGACGCCGAGTATCGAGCGCACCTGGATCAGGTCCGTGCGTTCATCGATCGCGTGCCCAACTTGCACACCGTGGGCCGCAACGGGATGCACAAGTACAACAATCAGGACCACTCGATGTACACGGCCATGCTGGCACTCGAGAACATGCTGGGACATGGTCCCCGTGACGTGTGGGCGGTGAACACCGACTTCGACTACCACGAGGAGCAGCGGGTGGCGCCGGCGCGCGCGGACGCCGTGTCGATGTGAATCCGAGCCGCACGCTGGTCTCCGTCATCGTGCCGGTGTACCAAGGTGCCGACGTGCTCGGCCTCTGTCTCGCGGGGTTGTTGGCCAGCGACCTGCCGCGCGAGCAGTGGGAGTTGATCGTGGTGGACGACGGCAGCACGGACGACACCGCGCGGTTCGCCGCCGCGGCCGATCACAGGCTGCAGATCTCGGACGGCCCGCACGGGCCAGCGCACGCGAGGAACGTCGGTGCAGCGGCGGCGACCTCGCCATTGCTTTGCTTCGTGGACGCCGATGTGGTCGTCGCGCCGCACACCTTGCGTGGCCTTGTGGCGCTCATGGACGCCGACCCGACGCGCGTGGCCGCTTTCGGAGCGTACGACAGCAGGCCCGCGGCGCACGGTACCGTGTCGCAGTACCGGAACCTGCTGCATCACCACACGCACGCGACGCACGCCGGTGAGGCCGAGACGTTCTGGGCCGGCTGCGGCATCGTGCGGCGCGAGGCGTTCCGTGCGGTGGGTGGATTCGACGCCGTCCGCTACCCGCGTCCGCAGATCGAGGACATCGAATTGGGGTATCGTCTTCGCGATGCGGGCGGCGCGATCCGACTCGATCCCACGCTGACGGGCACGCACCTCAAGCGATGGACGTTCGGCGGCATGCTGCGAACCGATCTCCTCGACCGAGCACTGCCGTGGACACGGCTGCTGCTCGACCGGGGAACAGGACTCGCGCATGCGCCGCTCAACCTGAACCGCCGGCAAAAGGTGCTGACGACGATCGCCGCGTCGGTGTGGATCGCGCTGGTGTTAGCCGCGCTGCTCCGCTCACCTATGCTCGCAGCGCTCGGGGGTGCGGGGATCATCGCGCTCGTGCTCGGCAACACCGAGCTCCTGCGGTTCTTCGCTGCTCGACATGGCTGGTGGTTCGCGGCGCAGACGGTGCCGCTGCAACTGTTCCATCACACGATGGCGGCGCTCGGTGCGGCGTGGGCACTCGTATCGCGGCCACCGGAGACGCTCCCCGCTCAACGGTGGAGTGCCGCAGCGCTCGGCGTGGCGGTCCTGTTGCTCGGCCTGCACGCGTGGTTGGCGTGGACGATGCGCATCCCGGCGCTCACCACCGGTGGCGATGATGCGTCACTGCTGACACTGGCGCGTGCGCTGCGTGAGGGCTCGTACCGCGAACTGTGGACCGTCGGCACACCGATCCACGCGATGTACCCGCCCGGGTTCCCCTCGCTGCTCGCGCTCGTCGGCGCCACGGATGCGACTGGGCTCTCGCGCGCGATCGCGCTGACCATCGCCGCGTCGGCGACAGCCCTCGCGCTCGCGGCCGTGCTCGCGGGCCGCATCACGCCGTGGCTCGGCGTCGCCACGCTGGCCGTGCTCGCGCCCAACCCCGCACTCGTCGACGCCGCAGGGCGCGCGATGAGTGAGCCGGTGTTCACCGCGCTGCTGCTCGCCACGCTGGTCGCGCTCGCGACGGGGCCCCACTCGTCGCGGCGATTCGCACTCGCCGGCGCCTGTGCGATCGCGGCGGCGCTCACGCGCAGCATCGGCGTCGCACTCATCGCGGCCGTCGTGCTCGACGCGATGCTGGCGACGCGCTGGCGGGCAGCGGCCGCACTGAGCGTCGCGTCCGCGTTGACCGTCGGCGCGTGGTTCGCGTGGACGTTGTGGGCGCCCGAGACAGCGCCCGGATCCTCGTACGTGGCCGACGCCGTTTACGTACCGAGCGCAGAGGGCGTCGGATCCACCCCATCGGCACCCACACCCCGGACGTTCACCGAACTCTTGCTGGACCGCACGTCACGCAACGTGCCTGGCTATCTCACGCGAGCGCTCCCCGTCGTACTCGCACAGCCCAGCACACCCGACACGCCCGTGGACAACGTGCTGGGGTTGGTGGTGTTGCTCGGGTTCGGTGCGGCCGGGACGGCGTGGTTGCTGCGGCGTCAACGTGCGATCCTGCTGACGCTCGGGTGTTACGCGTTGATCCTCGCGGTCTGGCCGTATCTCGTCGCGCGATTCCTCGTTCCCGTGCTTCCGTTGATCGTACTGGTGCTGCTGGTCGGCGCCTGGCGGCTCGGTGGACGACTCGGCGGCGTCCGCTGGCAAGCGCCCTCGCTCGCTGCAGCAACCTCGGTGCTCGCGCTCGTGACGTTCGCTCCGACGATGGCGCGCCTGCGCGAGGTCGCGGGCTGTGACCGGAGCGCTGTGGCCACGCGGACCGCCGGATGTGTCACCGAGCGTCAGCGCGACTTCTTCGCGGCCGTCTCCGCGCTCGACAGTCTCGCCGTACCACAGCCGAGTGGCGCCGAGTCTCCGGTGCTTCTCACGGCGAAACCGTCGACGGTATTCGTGCTCACCGGACGTCGGTCCGTGCGGCAGACGGCTGCGCTCGAGCAGAGCGATCCGGACGCCTTCCTCGCGTGGCTGCGTCAGGAGCACGTGGATCTCGTCCTGCTCTCGCACGTACACATCGGACAATGGGGGCTGAGTCCGATGCTGCGCGCACGCTGCGGAGACTTCGAGGTTCTCCGCACCTATCCCACGCATGCGACGGTGCTTCGCGTTCGTCCGGCAGACGCGACGCGCGAATCCGGCCCCGCGGACGCCCCAGCATGCACCGCCATCGCGCGATGGGCCGATATCGACTGGACACGCGACGTGGAGCAGACCCGCGTCGGCATTTGGTAGCGGTACCGCTAGCGGCGCCGACCCCAGCGCACCGGTGTCGCCATGAGCGCACCCACGACCGAGCGCAACGTCGACGTGACGTCGATGACCGCCATCCCCATCGCCGCACGGAGGAATGCCGCCGGTCGCTCCGCACCACCACGGTGCATCGCCACGACGACGGTGACGACGGGCGCCGCGAGATACCCGAGCGGCCACCACACCGAGAGGGTTCCCGCGGCCGCGAGCAAGAGCGCCGCGAAGAGCACGACCCGGTCGAGATACCCCAGCGCAACGAACACCTGCTCCCACGACCGTACGCGCGACAGGCCCTGCAACAAGCCGCGCGTCCAGCGATTGCGTTGCGTGCGGAAGGCCGGGAGTTCCGTCACCACATCCTCCCGCGCGACGGCTTCGCCGATCCAGCGCAGTCGCCAGCCCGCTCCGACGAGCGCCGACCCCAGATCGACGTCCTCGGTGAGGCGTCCCACGGGAAATCCTCCGACCTCGTCGAGCGCGCGGCGACGCACCGCGAACAACACGCCGATGAGTGAGGGATCCATTCCCAGTCGGTCCTTCCCTGCCAGCCAGACGAGATGGTGCGCCCAGCGCTCCAACGCGGCATAGCGCGACACGGTGGAGACATCAGCGTTGGACGGACGCGGATATCCCGATGCGCCGCCGACGCGTTCGTCGTCGAACGCACCCGACAACCAGCGGAGTGCGTCCGGTTGTGGTTCGCAGTCCGCATCGAGCGCGACCACAAGCTCACTCGGCGCCGCGCGCGCCAGTCCAGCCGCGAGCGCCGCCCCCTTGCCCACGGAGGCGGCGAGCTCCACGACCTCACAGCGGAACGGGCCGCCGGACCACGCCTGCATCAGCCGCGCGGTGTTGTCGGTGGAGCCATCCGACACGAGCACCACCTGCACGCGATCGGACGGGTACTCCAAGCGCGCGAGGGCGTCGAGCAGCGTGGGGATGCGTGCGGCTTCGTTGTGCGCGGCGACGAGCAGCGCGATGGACCGCGAGTCATCGGCGCGCCCGGCGCGACGCGGGAGCATACTCGCCACCAGCACCAACATCCGCCGTGCGAACAGCACGCCGAGCAACACGACGACCGTCCACGCGGTCACGGACACGAGCGACCTCATCGACGGCCGACGTCGCGGTAGCGATCCACACCGAGCAGCGACGCAATGCCATTGGCGACGCGGGGCGGCAGCGCCGCGTGGAGCAGCAGCGCGCCCCAGGTCGGATGCCACGGGAGAAGCGTTGGAGCGCCCTCCACTCGCAGCGCACGCCGCAGACCTTCGCGCGCCGCCGCACGGTCGCCGCGCCAGTGCGCAGCGAGCGCACGGTTCATCTGCAGATTGTGCTCGGCACGGCGCAGCGCCGGTGTGCGAGAGAGCGCCGCGATCTCCGCGAGATGTTTCTCCGCG
The DNA here is from genome assembly GCA_020853635.1 of Gemmatimonadaceae bacterium. Lineage (GTDB taxonomy): Bacteria > Gemmatimonadota > Gemmatimonadetes > Gemmatimonadales > Gemmatimonadaceae > Pseudogemmatithrix. The sequence goes on along the minus strand of JADYYN010000088.1, from coordinate 21,529 downwards.
ACGCGCGCGAACGGCTCGGCCAGCGCCGCCCAGCGTGGCTCGACGTTCCCCTCGTGCGCTCGGACGCTCACCAGCACCTCCGGCACCGTCACGACCTTGCCGTCCCTCGCGATGCGCCAGAAGAGGTCCCAATCCTCGAAGCGGGACAACGCGGGATCGAACCCGCCGCTCCGTTCGAGCGAGGTGCGCCGGACGACCACGGCCGGCGTGTACATGCGACACCAGGTCGCCGTGATGCCGCCGTAGTCGTAGCCACGCGCCTCCGCGGCCTCGAATGCGCGCGCGATCGTATCCGTCTCACGCGTATCGACGCGACCCGATGAATCGATCTGGCGCACGCGGCAATGCACAAGCATGACGCTCGGGTCGGCGAACGCGGGCATCTGTCGTGCGAGCTTGCCCGGGTCCCAGAGATCGTCCGAGTCGAGGAACGCGATGAACTCGCCGCGCGCAGCAGCAACGCCGGCGTTGCGCGCCGCGGAGCGGCCGATGTTTCGCTCGAGTCGGATCAGTCGCACGCGATCGCCGAAGACACGTTCCACGTGCTCCGACGAGCCGTCGGTGGAGCCGTCGTCCACCACGATGACCTCCACCGATGGCCACTGCTGGGCGAGCGCGCTCCGTAGTGTCTCCTCGATGAGCGCACGACGGTTGTGCATCGGGATCACTACGGAGACGAGGCTCATCGCGCGCGCGCTGCGACGGCGGCCGCGCTGTAGAGGCGCAACGCGTGTGCGACGACGGCATCGGGCGACCAACCCCCCGCGGCCCATGCGAGGCGCGCCGACTCACCCATGCGTCGACGCGCGTCGTGATCACTCGCGAGCCGAATGACCGCCGCCGCGAGTGCCTCCGGCTGCTCCGGCGGGACAAGCAGACCGGTGATGCCGTCCTCAACGACTTCCTCATTGCCGCCGACCCGCGTTGCCACGACCGGCAGGCCGTACGCCATGGCTTCGACAATGGCGAGCGGGAGTCCCTCGCCACGCGAGGGGAGGATCATGAGATCGGCCGCACGCAGCTCGTCGCCGACCATGTCCGGTGCCACGGCACCCGCGAACTCCACATCGCGAAGCCCGAGTGCCCGCGCGAGCGATTCCAAAGCGCCGCGCTCGGCGCCGTCCCCCGCGATCCGCATCGTGAAGTGGATGCCCTGCGCCTGCACGAGCGCCAGTGCGCGCAGGAGCACGTCGATGCCCTTGTAGTGTTCCAGTCGCGCGACACAGATGCCGCGGAGCGTACCGGCCGCCTGCGTGTCGGCCGATCCTGATCGGGCCCCGCGCGCCGATCTCGGCGACTCGGACGGTGCCGGCACCACATGCCGCATCACGTCGACCGACACCGACGACCCGAGCACGTCGCGCAGACTCGCGCGCGATCGTTCGGAGACACACAGCATCGCGCCCAGTCGCGTGCGCATGGTCTCGACCGCGGCCACATCGACCGCACCGCCGCGCTCATCGAGTGTGACGTGTTCGGTGTACACGGTCGGGATCCCGCGCGCGTGCGCCCAGTCGACCACCCACGCCTGCCGTAGTCGCGTGCCATGCACATGGATGACGTCCGGCGTGCGCTCCGCCGCTGCCGTCGCGAGGCGCCTGAAGAGATTGCGCGTGACGGGGTGGGCATGCCGCGAACGCATGGGCGCGGTGATCGCCTGCCGGGCACCGCCCAGTGGAACGCGGCCGAGGCGATCGAGCAGTCCCGCGATGATCCCCGCGCCGCTCACGGGCACGCCATGACGCCGCAGTCGCGCGACATACGCGTTCGCTGCGGGCGCGGGGGTCTCGAGAAACACCTGCACCTCATGACCGCGCGCCTGGAGCGCGACGGCGAGTTCGGTGATGTGGCGCTCCATCCCGCCGAACGGCTCGAAACCCCACGCGACGAATGCGATGCGTTGCGTCATGGCGTATCTCCGCGACCGGTGCCGCTCACGCGGCGCACGAGACGACGCCCGGCACGCCACCACGCCTCGAACACGTGCCGCGCGGGCGGCAGTTCGCCCAGATGCTCGAGGAAGGCCTCGGGCCAATACTCCGGCGGCCGATTGACCCCGCCCTCCACCCACGCGCGAGCGGTCGCATCGTCGTTGATCAGCGATGGCATGGTCCCGGGATCGATCAACATCGGCGACGCCGCGAACGCGTCGACGCCGCGCGAACGCACAAGTTCCATGTAGGCGCTGTCCACGGCGCGCGCGAGCGGTGTGATCGCGGCGAGCATGCGCTGCGCGCCGCGCGCGGTGACAGCGTACGCCGCACCACCCTGCGGCGTGTAAGGAACCACCGTGCGCGGGGTGAGGCGCTCAGTGCGATGCGCGATATCGAAGCAGCGATACAGATACCACACGTCCCACTTCGCGGGCAGATCGGCGAACGCCGCCTCCGCACGCGCGCGCCACGTCTCGGCATCCCCGGCGAGCACGACATCGTCCTCGAGCACGAGCGCAGTCCGCCACTGCTGCGCGAGGATCTCGCGCAACGCCGCTGCATGGCCCAGTCCGCAGCCGATCTCTCCCAGTCGAGCCTCAGTGTGGAACGCCGAGAGGTCGGCCGCGAGCAGCCCCTCGTGCTGGAGCGCCGCGATGGATTCCGGATCGAGTGCACGGCCGTCTACCCCGCGCACGCGGGTGAGCGGCCCGAGCCCGGCGCGATCCGCTACCGACTGCACGTGCGCCCAGCGCTCCGGCGCGCGGTCGAGCGTGATGACGCAGATGCCGTCAAACACGCGGGCGCTCTGTCGTCGCTGACGCACACTCGGCGTAGATCGCGAGCAGCCGGGCGCCGAGGTCGTCCCAGTCGTAGCGCTGCTCGACCTGTGTGCGCGCCGCGCGGACCATCGCTTCCCGAGTGGATGCATCGCCGAGCAGGCTGTCGACGCGTGCAGCGAATCCCTCGGCATCATCCGCGATCGCGATGTGCGTGCCATCGGTGACGTCCAGCCCCTCGGCGCCGATCGTCGTCGAGACGACCGCGCGACCGAAGGCCATCGCCTCGAGGATCTTCAGCCGCGAGCCGCCGCCGGCGCGTAGCGGGGCGAGGGCGAGTGTCGCGCGCGCGTAGTACGGTGCGAGGTCCTCGACCTCACCGACCACGTGCACACCGGCGCCCGCGAGGGCACGCACCTCGGCCGTGGGGCCTTTGCCCACCAGCAAGACCTCAAGCGCCGGGTGTGTGCGACGCAGCAGCGGCAGTATCTCGCGCACCAGCCACACCGCCGCATCGATGCACGGGCGATAGAACATCGACCCCACGAACAGCAGCGCGGGCGGTCCGTCGTGCATCGGGAGCGGCTGGATGGCGTGGGTATCGACGCCGTTGGGGACCACGTCGATGCGGAGCGCCGGTGCGCGGTCGAGCAGCGCGCGACGATCGTCCTCCGTCACCGCGATCACTCGATCGAACGAGGCCGCCATCCTAGGCTCGTACGCGCGCATCCATGCGCCATTGAACCGTCGACGCGCCCAGCCGCTGACGGTCGGTTCGATGCGCGCGAGCCGTGCTTCCTGTACGAAGTGCACGTTGTGCAGCGTGAGTAGCCGCGGGATGCGTCGCCCGCTCGGAATGGACTGCGCGTACGGCGCGAGGATCGACTCCTCGATGTGCAGCACGTCATAGTCGCCCGCGCGGATGAGCGCATGCAGCTCCGGTGCCTGGTACTGCGCCGTCTCGGGTGGGATCCCCTGCAGCCCGGCGCGAATGCCCTTCCACGCGTGACTCCGCAGCGAGGCCGGCCGCACCGCCCCGCCGACCGTGCGGATGCCGCGTCGCGTCAGCGTGTCCACCGCCTCGCGATCGGCGGCGTCCCAGGTGTGACAGCCCAGCGTGACCTCGTGTACGGCACCGACGCGCTCGAGCAGCCGCAGGATCCGGAGCGTGATCCCACTGCGCGGCGGCCATGGCGTGACATTCGCGATGCAGAGGATCCGCACGACACAGGAGGGAGGAGGAGGCGCGAACTGGGCGGCGCGCAGTCATGACTCGGGTACCGCTCCGGGTAATGTACGGCCGCGGCCTTCCGGGTGAGGAGATGGGTTCGTACCTTCCGCGACCACGAGGGAGGAACGGATGCACCGGAGGGGCGGGACCGCTTGGGACGCACGTGAGTTGCTCTGGTCGTTCGTGCGTCGTGACCTCACGGTTCGCTATCGCCACGCGCTGCTCGGCATCGCGTGGGCGCTGCTCACGCCGCTGTTCCAGATGCTGCTCTTCTCCGTCATCCTCGGTCGTTTCGTGCCGAATGATCCGCGGGTCCCGTACCCGGTCTTCGCGTTCACCGGGCTGGCCGCCTGGGGCCTCACGGCGTCGGCGCTGCGGAGCGCGATGCAGTCGCTGTCCGGCAACGCGTATCTCGTGTCCAAGGTCGCCTTCCCGCGCGAGGTGCTGCCGCTCGCGTCGGTGCTCGTGGCGCTCGTCGATTTCGCGGTGACGCTGGTGCTGCTCGGCGGGCTGCTGCTGTGGTTCGGTCTGCCGCTGCACCCCACCGCGCTGCTGCTCCCACTGGTGGTCCTCGTGCAACTGGCCTTCACGGTGGGGCTCGCGCTGCTGCTCGCCGCGGCGAACCTGTGGTGGAACGACGTGCGCCATGTGTTCGATGTGGGCATCACGCTCTGGCTCTTCGCCACGCCGGTGCTGTATCCGCTGCCCGTCGTCGACGGTGTGGCGGGGATGCTCCTCTCACTCAATCCGATGACGCCGATCGTGTCAGCGTATCGCGATCTGCTGCTCACCGGCACGCTGCCGGCCGCGGGCCCTGCCCTCGCGGCGGTCCTCGCATCGGTGGGCATGTTCGTCGTGGGGCTGACGCTCTTCCGCCGCGCTGAGCCTCGATTCGCGGAGATCGCGTGACGCTGGTGGTCTCGGAGCTCACGCGCGCACCGTCGCCCGACCGCGGCGGATGGACACGACTCTCCGCGCGCGTCCGTAGCGACGTCGACGGGCTGGATGAGTCGTGGTGGCTGGAAGTCGCAGATCGCGACGCCGATGCGCTACGCGTCTCGGGCGATCCGTTCCTCGTTTGGCTCGCACCGGTCTCCGCGCTTCGGCGCGAACCGGTGCGACTCGACATCACGGCCGATCGCGAACTGCTCGAACAGGTGCGCGAGATCCAGCGCGTGTGGCAGACGTGGTTCCCCGAGTGCCGCGCCGAGGCGATCGACGCGGCCGTGGCCGATGTCCTCACCTCGGACGCCGGCACCGCATCGCCGGAGGCGGCCCGGGCAGCGCGCACCGCCTCGTTCTTCACCGGCGGGGTAGACTCGTTCTTCACCGCGCTCCGGCATGACGCCGGCGAAGGCACGCCGCGCACTGTGCGGATCGACGACCTCATCTTCGTGCATGGGTTCGACGTGCCGCTCAGCAACGAGCGAGCCGCCGCTCACGTGATCGGATCGCTCGGGCAGGCGGCCGCGAGCCTCGGCAAACCGCTGGTGGTGGTGCGCACCAACCTGCGCGAGACCGCGTTCGCTCGCACCGACTGGCCGCGGCACTCACACGGCGCGGCATTGGCCGGTGTCGCGCATGCGCTCGGCGCCCGGTACCACACGGTCCTGCTCGGCTCGTCGGCGGGATACGGCGACCTGCGGTTCTGGGGATCGCATCCGATGGTCGATCCGATGTTCCACTCGACGCGTGTGCGCGTGCTGCACGACGGGCCGGCCTTCATGCGTGTTCAGAAGACCGAGTACGTGGTGCGCTCGCCCATCGCGCGGGCGCATCTCCGCGTGTGCTGGAAGTCCGAGGCCGGGGACAACTGCGGGCGCTGCAACAACTGCTATCGCACAATGCTCGCACTGGAATCGCTCGGCGTGCTCGATGACTGCCGCACGTTCGATCGACGGACACTCGACTTGTCGCGCGTCGCGCGGATCTATTGCCGACACGACTACGACGTCCGGCAGTTCGGCTACGTGCGAGACTTGGCGCGCCGCGAAGGCCGCGGAGATGTCGCCGAGGCGGTGGAGCGCGCGCTCGCCGACTCCGAGGCGCTGCGGCGGCGGCTCGCGTTCGTGCAACGGCTGCGCAATCGCCGCATCGTCTGGCGCTGGGCGCGGGCCTGGGAGGCGCGTCTGATGCGAGGCTGGATTGACTGAGCCGCTCGGGCACATGGAGTTCGCGCAGGTCTCCAAGCGATTTCGTTTGGGGAGCCGCGCGGATTCGCTGCGCGAGCTGCTGCCATCGCTCGGACGAAGACTCACCCGCGGCTTCACCGGCGGTGCCGACACCGGCACCGCGAGCGGCGAGTTCTGGGCGCTCCGCGATGTGTCCTTCCGCGTCGCGCCCGGCGAGGTGCTCGGCATCATCGGTGCGAACGGTGCGGGCAAGTCGACGGTGCTGCGTCTGCTCAGCGGTCTGCTGCAGCCCGACCGCGGGTCCGTGAACGTCCGTGGACGCATCGGCGCGCTCATCGAAGTCGCGGCAGGTTTCCACCCCGAGCTCACCGGTCGCGAGAACGTCTTCCTGCAGGGCGCGATCCTCGGACTCTCACGCGCCGCCGTCCGCAAGCAGTTCGACGCGATCGTCGCCTTCGCCGGCGTCGAGGAGTTCCTTGACACGCCTGTGAAGCATTACTCGAGCGGCATGAACGCGCGGCTCGGGTTCGCGATCGCCGTGCATACCGAACCCGACGTGCTGCTCGTGGACGAGATCCTCTCCGTGGGTGATCGCGACTTCCAGGCTAAGGCCTTCGACCGACTTGCGGCCGAGGTGCGCCGCGGGATCCCGGTGGTGGTGGTCTCGCATCAACTCGAGCGGATCGGTTCTCTCTGCCAACGCGCGATCCTGCTCTCGCATGGCAGCGTTGCGTTCGATGGGCCGGCACCCGAGTGTGTCGCCGCGTACGTCGCACAGTCGGCCCGCGATGCGGAACTCGACGTCGGGCCCTGTCCCGTCGTCTGGCGCTCGCTCACGCTCGATGCGGCGCAGACTAACATCGCGCCGGGACAGCGCCTCAGCGTGCAACTCGGTGGCACCATGCGCCGCGCGGAGATCGGGGAGCTCGAGCTCGGCGTGCGCGTGTGGTCGATGCCGACCGAGCAGCGGGTTGCCGCGATGGTCATGCCCGCGTCGCGCCTCCCACTGCCCGCTGAGGGGCCATTCACAATCGACGTGTCGTTCGCGGCGAACCTCGGGCCTGGCACCTACCGACTGCAGGCGGTCGCGTGGCACGCGCCGACTCTTCGGGAGTGGGCCTCGGGTCCGTCGGTCCTCGTGGAAGTGTCGCGTGTGCTCGGCTCCAACGGCGGCATTTTCCTCGACCCGCGCTTCGGGGACTCGACGTGACGGCACCGGTCGGCCACCCGACCCTCGTCGAGACGCTCCGCCAGACGCTGCTCGAGTCGCTCACGCCGCTGGTGCACGGCGCCAGCGCCACCGCGCTGATCGACTTCCCTGCCCACTCCAACGTCGGCGACAGCGCGATCTGGCTTGGCGCACTCGCCGCGCTCCGTTCACTCGGCGCGCCGGCGCCGGTGTACACGTGTGATGCCGCGACCTACGACCGTGCGATTCTCGCCCGTGCGATCGGTGACGGAACCATCTTCTTCACCGGCGGCGGCAGCTTCGGTGATCTGTGGGAACGGCACCTCCGGCTGCGTGAACGCGTGGTCGCCGACTTCCCGCGCAATCGTATCGTGCAGCTCCCCGAGAGCGTGCACTTCGAGCGCGAGTCCTCGCTGGCACGGGCGCGCGCGGTATGGGATGCACACGAGCGGGTGACGATCCTGGTGCGCGACACCGCGAGCCTCGCGTTCATGCAGCGAGAGTTCAAGACGCCGGTGCAACTCGCACCGGACCTCGCCTTTGCATTGGGAACACTCGCGAGGCGCGCGGAGCCGACGCGTGACGTGCTCTGGCTCAAACGCGACGACAAGGAGGACAGCTTCCCGTCGCATCGTCCCGCCGACGCGGTCGATTGGATCGCCGAGCCCATCACACCACTCATCGGGTGGAGCGACCGCCTGCGCGATGAGGCGACACGGCGTCCATGGCTGGCACCGATCGCCCGCACCGTCCTGCCACGCACGTACGTGCCGCTGGCGCAGCGACGCTTGGCGCGAGGTGTGTCGCTGCTCTCCGGTGGCCGCGTGATCGTCACCGACCGCCTCCACGGACACATCCTCGCGACATTGCTCGGGATCCCGCACGTGGTGCTCGACAATAGCTACGGCAAACTGCATCACTTCATCCGGACGTGGACACACGTCTCGCCGTTGGTCCGGATGGCCGCGTCACTTGATGAAGCAGCGGCGCAGGCCCAGCAACTTCTTCCCCTCGCTCATGTCTGAGATCGTCGCCAGCATCGCCATCTGCACCCGCAATCGCGGGCCGGTGTTCGCGCGCGCGCTGGAGAGTCTCTGCGCGCTGGAGGACCCCGGTGTGCCGTGGGAGGTGGTGCTCGTCGACAACGCGAGCACGGACGACACGCCGCAGGTGATCGAGCGCTATCGCAGCCGTCTGCCCATCCGTGCGTTCGTTGAACCAGCGCCGGGCATCTCCGCAGCACGCAATCGCGCGGTGGACGAGGCGCGTGGGGCGTACATCCTCTGGATCGACGACGACGCGCTGGTCGCGCCCGCGTGGCTCGCCGCGTACGTGAAGGCGTTCCAGACCTGGCCCGAGGCGTCATTGCTGGGCGGACCGATCGCCGTAGCGTTCGATGGCCCGCTGCCAGACTGGTTCAGTCGCGCGCTGCCGAAGATCGCCGGCATCTATGCGTACCGTGACCTCGGGCCCGAACCCATCGTGCTGCCAGCGCTCGAGCACATGCTGCCGTTCGGCACCAACTACGTCACACGCACGGTCGATCAGCGCCGATTCCGCTATGACCCGGCACTCGGCCGGCATCCGGACTTCCCGGCGCGTGGCTCCGAGGAGACCGATCTCATGCTTTCGATGCTTGAGTCGGGGTTGATCGGTCGATGGGTTCCGGGGGCGGCGGTCACACACCTCAAGAGTGTGGACCGCGCGACCGAGGCCTTCATCGCATCACACAGCCGAGACTACGGGCGATACCGCGCGGTGCGTTTTGACGTGCCGGACGGACATCGCATCGCGGGGGCGCCGCTCGTCGCGTGGCGACGACTCGTCCGCGCGATGAAGCGATACTACTGGCGCCGAGCCTTCAAGTCGCCCGAGGAGTGGATCAACCACTTCGTGGAGCTTCACGAAGCGCGCGGTGCGATCGACGGGATCCGTGAGCGCTCGCAGCGGCGCTGACGCGCCCCTGGCGCGTCCTGATCGGAACGCGCCGACTCAGCTCGGCTCGACTCGGCGGACCGCTGCGGCAAGATCGGCGCGACCTTGCGACGTGAGTAGTGGCGCGAGCGCCGCGTAGAATCCTCGCGGCGGTTTGGGGCCGCGCGTCAATGCGTCGACCGCTGCCACATCCACCCACTGCGTGAACGCCTCTCGCGCATGCGGTGCGTGCTCCGCGCCGAGCGCGATGCACTGCAACATGGTGCGGACACACTTCTCACAGCGCCCGCAGTTCCGCGTGCCAGGTGCGGGGACATCGAGCAGGAAACACACCCGCAACTGCGCCATCGCCTCGGGCCAGGCGAGCAGGCCCCGTAGCTTCTCCAAGCGTGGCACCATGTTCTGCGTGCCATGGACGTCCACGGCGTGCGTCGCGTGGAACGGCAGGATCCGCGGATCCTGTGCCAGGCCCTCGGTGAGTACGGCGCCGTGACTGCCGATCGCCAATGATCGCACGCGCGTGCGCATCGCCTGCCCGATCGCGGCGAGATGTGCATCGAACGTCACCGAACTCCACGACTCGAAACTCGGGTACATCGCGCGCAGGTTGGTGCGCACTCGTACGAGCGAGAGCCCCACCGACTGCGCGAACACGTCGAGCCGGTCCACATACTCCCATGCTGCCGCTTCGCGTGCCGGCACCACGCGACCGTCGACATGGTCGTAGGTATTGAGCCCGAACACGAAGATCCCATGGCGGTATCGTGCGAGATTGTCGTGCGGCGCATCACGCAGGTTCGCTTGCAACGCGGCGAGGGCATCGACACCACCGGAGAGGCAGAGCGCAGCCTCGCGCGGCGCCGCGGGCACCGGAGCCAGTTCTTCGTGCAGTTCCAGGCGCACCTCACGCAGCGTGGGCCGCCCGCGGGCGATCACCGCCATCGCCAGACGCGCGCCGTCCGCAAGTCGCGGCGACACCGTGCCCTCCACCACCAGCCGCCGCTCACCGAGCGCCATCGCCAGCGGATACGTCATGAGCAACGCCGCATCGGGTTCAGGCGTCACCGCCGCTGCGACACCCGCCGCATCCGCACGCCACTCGAGGAACAACGTCTCCGGCGCGCGCGCCACGTCCTCCCACTCGATGCGGGTCGACAGTCGCACCCATCCGGCGGACTCCGTCCGCTCCCACGCACCCACCTTCATCGCGAACGCTCCTTGGCCAGCACCAGCCCGCGCATCAGACCGGTGAGCATCTTGGGGCCGAATCCCTCGGCGATGGGATCGGCGTGCGCCACAACGTGCGACGGCGACGGTACGATCGACGCCAGCGCGTCGGCGTCGAACCACGCAGTCATCACTGTGCGTCCAGGCTCCGCCGACTCACGGATCGCACGCCACCCCGGGTTGTCGAAATCATACATACGCACGTAGAACCGTTGCTCCACGGCAGTCGTCGGTGAGCGGAATCGCTGCGTCGCGGACGCGAGGCGCGAACGCCAATTCTCCACCAGCGGGCGTGTGTCGTGCGCATTGCGATCGAGCGGCACACGCGCGAGGGCCGGGAACCGTGTGCGCAGCACCGCGTCCTGCATCGTGCGATTGGCGATCATCGCGAGCGGGATGCTCAGCGTGGCCTCGAGGAACGCCTGGTCGATGATCGGCATCACCGGCCACGCGCCGAACGAGAGACGCCACGGCACCGCGCCGGCATGGAAGCGCATGTAGACCGCCATGAACCATCGCCAAGAGGCGTCACTCGACAATGCAGGCGCATCGCCGTGCGCATCGCCCCGTGCGCCCTCGTCGGCGCCGAGCGCATCGTAGGCAGCATGTACCCGAGCCATCACCTCCGCGACCAGCGGCCGATGCTCAGCGCGCAGCAGTCGCGTCAGCATGTCCGGCGCGATCGCGCGCCCGGCGGCCCACTGCAACATCGCCTCGCGTGTCGCCGGACGCGGTGGCAAATGTCGGACGTCGGCCATGTACCCCGAGAGCAATCCGCCGCCGAGTGACGCGAAGGCCTCCACGCCGGCCCAAGTGTGCACCGAACTCATGCTCACCGAATGGCGCTCCCACTCGACGCAACGATCCGCGTAGGCGACGAACGGGTCGAACGGCACCGGTCGCACCGCGTGCGGCATGCCCAGTGCGCGCGCGACGCCAGCCGCGCAACGAACGTCATGGTCGGTGGGCGCGCCAAGTGTGATGGTCGACGCGCTGCGACCCGACTCAGCGAGATATCCCGCCAATGTGCGCGAGTCGCGTCCACCGGAGAGCAGGATGTTGATGCGCTCGTGCACGCCGGTGTGCCGGCGCACGGCGTCGGCCTGCGCCGCGTCGAAGCGCGCGAGCTGCTCGTGGAACGAAAGTGACGCATCCACGGGTCCGCTCGGCCAGCGGAACGTGGTCACTTCCTCGAGCTGCCCACCGCGCCGCCACTTAGCGAGCGCACCGGCCGCGACGCGACGCACACCGGCCTGGACCGTGCGCCCGTCGAACGGGCCACCGGTGAGCAGATAGCTCACCAGTCCGTCGACGTCGAACGTGCAGTCGACGGCGGGATGCGAGGCGAACACCGCCGGCGTCGAGGATGCGACATACACGTCGCCTCGTGCCGCGACGTACAACGGGAAGAGCCCCATGAGGTCGCCGCCGAGCACGATCTGCTCGCCACGGACGGCGACGCCGGCGAAGTAGCCGTCGAACGTCGCGGAGTGTGCAACGGTGCGTGCTGCGGTGTGTGCTGCGGTGATGGCACCCGGACCGGTCCAGGCCTCGCGTAGCTCGGACGCCGTTGCACGCCGCGTCGCACCGCGCGGGAGTGCGTCGCCGAACACGATTGCACCGCCGTCGCCCGCCGTGTGAGTGTCGATGGGCGCGGACGCCCCCGCTGCCCAGCACACAACGACATTTCCGAGATCGCATCGACCCGAGATCAACCCGGGCATCGGCGCGAGTCGCGCGACGGCAAGGGCGACGAACGCGTCGCGTCGCGCGCGATCCGGGTCGGAGACGACGACGAACGACGCGATGAGCTGAGCCCTAGTTCTTGGGTGGCGGGGACGCCTTCGCGCGGATCTGCTTGTACCGCGGGTCGTTGCGGATGGGATCCCACGCCGCGTCCAGATCGAGATGCCCGCCCGACAGCCCGGAGGGGATGGTGAGCACGTTCTCGAGTTCGTCCAGCGCTTGGTTGCGATTCCCGACGAGCACATGGACACGCGCTTTGTTGATGAGCCACATCGGCCCGTCGAGTGCGTCACCCTGCAGCGTATAGGCCTGATTGGCGAGGGCAACAGCGGAGTCCTTGTGACCCGCGAACGCATGCGCGACGCTCAGGGCGCCTGAGATCCATGCCACGTTGGGCGTGCGCGCATGGAGGGCGTTCAAAGCCACCAGCGCCGAGTCGTTGGCAGCCTTCGCGGCGGCCATTTCCTTCAGCTCGATGAGCGCCTCGGCGCGCGCGAGCAGCGCCAACGACGAGTCGAGACCGTACACGCCGGGCTTGATGATGCTGAGCCGCTCACGAGGCGAGGGAAATGCGATGCGCATCGGACCGGTGATCCAGCTCCCGGCGAGCGGGCGCCATTTCTCCGGCGGCACCGCCCTGGCCGCAGAGTCCAGCGCGGCGCGCACGAGCGCTCGATCCCCGGTCTTGCTCGCGATGAGTCCCTTCCGCAACAGCAGCGCGTCGAGGAACGTCGGATTGAAGGTGAGCGCCTTGTCGAGGTACTTGCCGGCAGAATCGAGCTGGCGGTTGTGCAGGTGGAGATGCCCGATGTTGAACCAGATGATGTGCGAGCGCGGGTCGAGCCCGCCGGCCTTCTGGTACTCGGCAATCGCTTCCGGCCACAGTGCCTGCCGACGGCGGATGTTGCCCATCTGCAGGTACACCCATGCGTTGCTGGGCTGGATCGCGCCCGCCTTTCTCAACGCAGTCACGGCGTCCTCATACTTCCACTCGCCCCAGTACAGATACATCCCCTCGGCGATGTACGTCTCTGCGAGGTCGGGGCCGAGGGCCTTCGCCTTGTCGATCGCCTCGCGCGCCAAGGCGAGTCGTTGCGGAGTCTCGTCGAGGCCGAGCCGGTGTTTCCAGGCGTGCGTCTTGCCCAGTTGCGCGTAGGCGAGCGCGAACTTGGGGTCCTGCTCCGTCGCCTGCTTGTACATGGAGATCGCCGAGTCGACGTCGGCGCGCTCCCAGCTCTTGTTGTAGTAGGCGTTGCCGCGCAGGTAGAGGTCGTACGCGCTGACATCATCGGTGGGGCGCGCCGCCAACCGACTCGAGTCCGGTGCCCCGAGCACGATCTGAAGCGTCTTGATGACTTCCACCGCGATTTTCTGCTGAACACCGAAGACATCGGACAGCTCCACCGGAGTCATCGGGAGCGACCACATCTGCACGCCATCTCGTGCGCGGATCAGGTTCACTGAGATCCCGACTTTCGCCCGCCCCAACGTCGAGGGATACCAGCGCACCTTTCCTTCGATGTAATACCCGATTCCCAGTTCATCCTGCATCCGCTGCACCGGCTTGTCGCGATACTGCGAGGCCGAGGTGCGCGCGATCACATCCATACTCGACACGTTCGAGAGCCGCGACGTGATCTCATCCGCGACGCCTTCCGCGAAATACTCATCGCTGGGGTCACCCTGGTTCTCGAACGGCAGCACGACCAAGCGCGGACGCTCGGTGTCGTCACCGGCACCGCCGCCGAACTTCATCGCCACCGCCCCACCGACCCCCAGCGCGAGCACCGCCACCGCCGCGATGAGCGTCGCCGTCCGCCGATACCACGGCAGCGGCTCGTCGTAGTACTCCTCGCTGTCCATCCGGTGCGAACCCGTTCGCGCACGCTGTGAGCCGGACGTCTGCCGATGCGACCCCGTGGTCTGCCGATGCCCACCCGACGTCTGCCGATGCCCCCCCGACGTCTGCCGGTGCGACCCCGTCGGCTGCCGCTGCGACCCCGACGTCTGCCGATGCGAGCCCGACCCCGGCGCCGTCGACACATACTCCGCCAGTACCTCACCGAACTCCGCGCAGTTGGCAAACCGATCCGCCGGCACCTTCGCCATCGCCCGCTGCACCGCTTCGTCGACCGCCGGATCGATCGTCGGACGCGCGATGCGCATCTCCGGCACGTCGGCCGCAAGATGCCGCGCGAGGATCACCTGCGCCGTCGGCCCGCCGAACGGCGTCTCGCCCATCAGCATCTCGTACGTCACGCATGCCAGCGCATACTGGTCCGCGCGACCGTCCACGCGGTTGCCACCGGCCCACTGCTCTGGACTCATGTACGCCGGCGTCCCCACGGCGAGACCCGTCTCGGTCAGCTTCTCAGTGCCCGCCTGGTCGATCGCGCGCGCGATCCCGAAGTCCACCAGCAGCGCGCGACCCTCCGACAGCATGATGTTGTCGGGCTTGATGTCGCGATGGATGAAGCCCTGCTCATGCGCGGCGTGCAACGCCGTCGCCACTTCGCTCGCGATCCGCAACGCGTCGCCGATCGCCATCTGCTGCTCGCGATCCATGCGGTCGCGCAGCGACTCACCCTCGACGTACCGCATCACGTAGTACAGCAACCCGTTCGACTCACCCGAGTCCTGCACAGTGAGGATGCCCGGGTGTTGCAGCTTGGACGCGATGCCGATCTCGCGCAGGAACCGGTCGTGTCCGACTGAACCGGCGAGGTCGGGTTCGAGGACCTTCACCGCGACCTGCTGACCCGTCTTGCGATCGACGGCGAGGTAGACGGTGGCCATGCCGCCGCGACCCAGAAGTTTCATCACTTCGTAGTCGCGGTCGAGTGCCTGGCGGACCTCGTCCAAATTGGATGTCATCGAGTGGGAAATCTCGACGCATGTCCCTCGGCAAGCAAGCGAGCGCACTCGCGAGAAGCGAAACAGTACGGTTGAGTGCCACGCTCCCGTTCGCGGAGTGCACGGGACGTCCCTGCCGAGGTATCAGGGCGCCAGTTGGCGCATCAGGACCGCCCCGGAACCGCCACCGGCCGCATCTGCCGCGAGGTCTTTCCAGGAGAAGTACCGTCCGTCGTGCCGGTCCCAGAGCTCCTTCCCGACTCCGACGGTCAATGTCACGGCACCCGCGGTCCATGCCGCGTCACGGTACGCGCGCCCGTTCGCCCGCAGAACCGAGTGCCCGACACTCTGGATCGCCGCGGACGCCACGAAGTGCAACGCCTTGTCCCGCGCGAACCACCGATCCTTCGGCAGCTCGTCGCGCGCCGGCCCGCCGAACGAGATGCTCCCCGCGAGGATCACGATCCCGAGCTTGAATGGCATCAGCCGTCCCGATCGCGGGCCCAACTCACGGTCGCGCGCACCGCACGACGCCAGCCGCCCAGTCCGCTGCGCGCCGGATTGCTCGCCCCGGTCGATGCCGTCGCCGGCGTGAACCGCTGATAGGTGCGCGACGCGAAGAACGCGGGGGCGTCGGCCCAGACGCCGGCCGCGATCCCCGCCAGCCCCGCCGCACCCATCGCGGTGGTCTCGATCACGTCCGGCCTCTCCACCGGCACGCCGAGCACGTCGGCCTGGAACTGCATGAGCCAGTCGTTGAAAGTCGCGCCACCGTCCACGCGCAGCACATCCAACGGCGCGCCGCTCGCGCCGCGCATGGCGTCGAGCACGTCGGCGGTGCCGTACGCCATCGCCTCGAGTGCGGCGCGTACGAGATGCTCGCGCGTGGTCCCGCGCGTAAGCCCAACGATCATCCCACGCGCGTCCGGTTCCCACGCCGGCGCGCCCAACCCGGTCAGCGCCGGCACGAAGTAGACGCCATCGTTGGACGTGAGCGCACGCGCCATCTGCTCGCTCTCCGGTGCCTTCCCGAGCAACCCGAGTCCGTCGCGCAGCCACTGCACCGCCGCGCCGGCGATGAAGATCCCCGCTTCGAGCGCATACGCCGTGCGTCCGTGCGCGTCACACGCGATGGTGGTGAGGATGCCCTGACCACCCACGGGACGTTTCTCACCGGTGTGCAATAACAGGAAGGCGCCGGTGCCATAGGTGTTCTTGCTCTCCCCCGCACTCCAGCAGCCCTGCCCGAACAGCGCCGCCTGCTGATCGCCCGCAACGCCACGAATAGGAATAGGCGCACCGAACCACTCGGCCACGCTCGCACCGAAATCGCCCGACGACGCACGCACCTCGGGCAGCAGTGACTCGTGCACGCCGAACAACGCCAGCAGTCGCGTACTCCACGCCATCGAGTTGATATCGAACAGCATGGTACGTGACGCGTTGGTGGGATCGGTCGCGTGCACCGCACCACCCGTGAGCTTCCAGATGAGCCAGGTATCGACGGTGCCCGCTGCGAGACGTTCCATCGGGATCTGCGATTCACGCGCCTTGTGCTGCAAGAGCCACTCGAGCTTGGTGGCACTGAAGTACGGGTCGGGCACCAGCCCCGTCACCTCGTACAGCGACTCCGCCTGCCCCGCGGCGCGCAGCGCCGCACAGCGCGCCGCCGTGCGCCGGTCCTGCCACACCAGCGCACGATCGATCGGTCGGCCGGTCTCGCGGTCCCACACGATGATCGTCTCGCGCTGGTTGGTGATGCCGATCGCGTCGGGCATCACGCCGGCCTGCGCGATGGCCTCGCGCGCCGAGTCGAGTGTGGTCTGCCAGATCTCGTCGGCGTCGTGCTCCACCCAGCCGGGCTGCGGGAAATGCTGCGTCAGTTCGCGCTGACCGCGACCCACCACGCGGCCGTCGGCCGCGACGACGAGCGCGCGCGAACTGGTGGTGCCTTGATCGAGAGCGAGGACGTGGCGCACGTGGACTCAGACCGGTGGCGGAAGGTGAACGGCATCGGGCGCGAACACGAACGGCGGCAGGAAACTCCCGCGGTCGGTGATGATACGCGTGATCAACGTATGCGGCGTGACGTCGAACGCCGGATTGTGCACCGCGATCCCCTCCCCGACCACCCGCGTGCCTGCGACATGCGTGACCTCGTGCGCGTCGCGCATCTCGATCGGGATGTCGTCACCGGTGCGTGCGTGCGCGTCGATGGTGCTCCACGGTGCCGCGACCACGAAGGGGATGCCGTGATGTTTTGCGAGCACCGCCAGCCCGTACGTGCCGATCTTGTTCGCGGCATCGCCGTTCGCTGCGATCCGGTCCGCGCCGACGATCACGAGGTCGATCCTCCCGGCGCCCATGAGACTCGCGGCCATGCCGTCGGTGCACACCGTCACGGGGATCCCGGCCTGCGCGAGCTCCCACGCGGTGAGTCGTGCGCCCTGCAAGAGCGGCCGCGTCTCGTCGGCGAACACGCTCACGCGCTTGCCCTGCGCGCGCGCCGTGTAGATGGGTGCCAGCGCCGTGCCGATGCCCGCCGTCGCGAGCGCGCCCGCGTTGCAGTGCGTGAGGATGCTCATGCCGTCGCGGATCAACTCCGCGCCACGCGCGCCGATCGACCGACACATCGCCGCATCCTCGGCGCGGATGGCCTCGGCTTCGGCGCGCAGTGCGGCGGAGCGCACCGTGGGCGTCGCCTCGGCATAGCGACGCGCGACGCCCAGCATGCGATCGATCGCCCACATGAGGTTCACTGCCGTGGGTCGCGTCGCACGCAGCGTCGCGGCGGCGCGTTCGATCTCGTCGAGGCCGAGCCCGTACTCCGTGCGCCGCCACGTCTCGGGCGGCCCGGCGGCGATGACCGCGAGCCCCATCGCGGCGGCCACGCCGATCGCCGGCGCACCGCGCACCGTGAGCGTGCGGATAGCTTCGGCGATGCTCTCGAGCGTGTGCAGGTCGAGGTGCACGACCGCGTTGGGCAGCTGGCGCTGGTCGAGCAGACGTAGCCGACCGTCGCTCGCCCAGTCCACCACGGTCACCGGAGGCGCGAGTGATTCCATCCTGCAAACGTATAGATTGCACCCGTCCCCATCCAGCGACCGCCATGACCACGCCCTACGAGTTCCTCCTCCTCGACGTCGCCGACCGCGTCGCGACGGTCACGATCAACCGCCCCGACAAGCTCAACGCGCTCAACGCCAAGGTCATCGGCGAACTCGATCGCATGTTCACCGAGCTCGGGGCGCGCGCCGACGTCGGCGCGATCATCCTCACCGGCGCTGGTCGTGCATTCGTCGCCGGCGCCGACATCGCCGAGATCGCGACGGCGGCGCAGGGCGCGGGACTCGAGGAGGTCGCCGCGTACGGCTCCGGCGTGTTCACGCGCATCGAGCGGCTCGGCAAGCCGGTCATCGCGGCCGTGAACGGGTTCGCGCTCGGCGGCGGCTGCGAGCTCTCGCTCGCCTGCCATCTCCGCATCGCGAGCTCGCATGCGAAGTTCGGGCTGCCGGAGACGAAGCTCGGACTCATCCCGGGCTACGGCGGCACGCAGCGGCTGCCGCGACTCATCGGACAAGGGCGCGCCCTCGAGATGATCTTCACCGGCGAGATGATCGACGCCAACGCTGCCGTGGCGATGGGCCTCGCCAACCGCGTCGTCGCGCCGGAGGCTTTGCTCGACGCCGCGCGGTCCATTGCGCTCATGGCCGTGAAGAACGGCCCGCTCGCACTCGCGCACGCGATCACGGCAGTGACGGAGGGTGCGGGCCTGTCGATCGACGACGCGCTGGCACTCGAGGCGAAGCACTTCGGCGCCACCGGTCGCACCGCCGACATGCGCGAAGGCACCACCGCGTTCCTCGAGAAGCGCGCCGCGAACTTCCGCGGGGCCTGAGTGCCGCAGTCGGCGCCGGCGGACGCGACCACCGACTCGCCTGCGTTCACCGCAGCGCGACTCGGCTCGCTCGTCGTGCGTGACTTCCGCAACATCGCGCACAGCGAGCTCTCCTGCGCCGCTGACGGCATCGTGGTGGTCGGGGAGAACGGCCACGGCAAGTCGAATCTCATCGAGGCCATCGCGTACCTGCGCCTGCTGCGCTCGCAACGCGGCGCGCGCGACCGCGACCTGATCCGCTTCGGCGCGCCGGCGTTCCATCTCGCCGCATCGCTTGAGGGCGTCGCGGCGCATCGCGTCTCTGCTGCTGTCGACAAGCCGGGCCGCAAGAAGATCACACTCGACGGTGGCGAGCCCGAGCGCCTCACCGATGCGCTCGATGCCCTGCCGTCGGTGGCGTTCTCCCCGCGAGACGTGGACCTCGTCGCGGGCTCTCCCGCCGAGCGACGGCGGTACGTCGACATCACACTCGCGCTCACCTCGGCGCCGTACCTGCACGCGCTGCGCGTGTATCGCGGCGCGCTCGCGCGGCGCAATGCGGCCATCCGCGACGCGCTCAAGTCGGGACGGCGCGGCCGCGACGCGACGAGTGCGATGGCCGCGTGGGAGCCTGCGCTCGCGGAGCACGGCGCAGTGCTGGTCGATGCGCGCCGTCGTTGGGTGGCGACGCATGGCGAGACGTTCGTTGCGCAATGTCTCGCGATCGGCGAACGGGGCGCTCCGACGCTCAACTATGCGAGCGCCTTCGCGGAGTGCGGCACCGTGAGCGAGGCGCGCGAGGCGATCGCCGGTCAGTTGGAGCGGCAACGTGACCATGACCTGCGCCGCGGTCTCACGCAGGCTGGTCCGCATCGCGACGATCTCGCACTCTCGCTCGACGGGCACGACCTGCGCGGCGTGGGCTCGGCGGGCCAGCAGCGCACGGCAGCGATCGTCCTGCGCCTGCTCGAGGCCGCGACGCACCGCGACGCCACCGGGGTGATTCCCGTGTTGTTGCTCGACGATCCCTTCGCCGAGCTTGATCGGCGGCGCACGCAGCGGATCCTCGCCCTGCTGGACGCGATGGGCGCGGGGCAGTGCGTGCTCTGCGTGCCGCGCGAGGACGAGATCCCGGCGCAGTTCACGCGTCTGGCTCGGTGGCAGGTGCGCGACGGGGTGTTCACGCCGCAGGTGGGCACATGAGCGCGCCATCCGTCGTGCGCGGGCGGCTCGCTTGAGGCGGGATGACGGCACGAATGCCAATCGCCCGCGCGCCATCGCCGACGCACTGGCCGATCTGCTGCGCGCGACCGGGCTCGATGCGGATGTCGCACGCGCCGCGATCCTGGAGCAGTGGGCGGCGGTGGTAGGCGCACAGATCGCGAGTGTGACGCTGCCGCGGATGATGACCGAGGACGGCACGCTGGTGGTGGGCGTGCGCACGCACGGCTGGATGACGGAACTGTCGATGATGGAGCGACAGCTCATCGCGAAGCTCAACGCGACGCAGCCCACGGTGGCCGTGCGGAAGATCCGGCTGGAGCTGCTCCGCTAGAGGGAAAACGGGCGGTGCGGTGCGTTGCTTTCGCTCTCACTGCCGGGTATTTTTCGGGGTCGTGCGCGGCCCGTCTCAGGGACCGCCACACGTCCGACAATTCGCTCACCCTCCGCGACCCAATGGCCAAGACCAACGACGCCTCCGAGTCCTCGTACGACGCTTCAGGGATCCAAGTCCTCAAGGGCCTCGAGGCGGTGCGGAAGCGCCCCGGCATGTACATCGGTTCGACCTCGCACCGTGGCTTGCACCACTTGGTGTACGAGGTCGTCGACAACTCCATCGACGAAGCGCTCGCCGGCTACTGCGACACCGTCGATGTGGTGATCCACGAGGACAACTCCATCACCGTGACCGACAACGGTCGCGGTATCCCGGTGGACATCCACCCAGTGGAGAAGCTCCCCGGCGTCGAACTCGCACTCACCGTGCTGCACGCCGGCGGCAAGTTCGACAAGAACACGTACAAGGTCTCCGGTGGTCTCCACGGCGTGGGTGTGTCCGTGGTGAACGCGCTCTCCGAGCACCTGAAGGTCTGGGTGAAGCGCGACGGCAAGGAGCATTACATGGACTTCAACCGTGGCGACACGATCACGAAGCTCAAGGTGCTCGGCACGGTGAAACCGAAGGACACGGGCACCAAGGTCTGGTTTAAGCCCGACGCGCAGATCTTCACGGAACTCGAGTACGACTACACCACGCTCTCGACGCGCCTCCGCGAGCTCTCGTTCCTCAACAAGGGCGTGACCATCACGCTCAAGGACGAACGAGCCGAAAAGCAGCGCGAGGAGACCTTCCACGCGAAGGGCGGCTTGAAGGAGTTCGTCGGCTTCCTCAACGCCAAGGGTAAGCCGCTGCATCCCGAGATCCTCTACCTCGAAGGCGAGAAGGACGACATCGGGATCGAGCTCGCGCTGCAGTACAACGACGGCTACAACGAGAACGTGTTCTCGTTCGTGAACAACATCAACACGCACGAGGGCGGCACGCACCTCACCGGCTTCAAGTCGGCGCTCACGAGCGTGATCAACAAGCACCTCGACAAGTCGTCGTTCGCCAAGAAGGACAAGGAAG
>JADYYN010000087.1 GCA_020853635.1 Gemmatimonadaceae bacterium | reverse complement strand
CCACTGCGCGAGACCCCGAGCGCCCCGCACTGCACGTCCACCGGCCAGATCCCTCGGTGTTTCGCGATGAAGCCGAACTTCACTTCAGCTCCGTCGCAAAGTAGGCCGCGGCTTTTTTTAGGATGTCGCGCTCCATCTTGAGTCGCGCGACTTCGCGGCGCAGGCGCGTCAGCTCCGTCTCCTCGGGCGTCTGCTTCCCCTGCCCTGGGAACGCGTGCACTGGATCGGCCCGCAACTCGCGGACCCACACCCGGAGCACATTGACATGCACATCGAGGTCCCGCGCCGCTTGCGCCACGGTCACCCCGCGCTCCGTCACCAACTTCACCGCCTCAAGCTTGAACTCTCGGCTGTACCGCTTCCGTCCGGCCATATCTGCCCCCCGTTTCCGTAAAGAACACCGTAAGATGGTGTCCACGGAAGTCGGAGCCTCTCAGTGAACACCGTATGAATGCCCTTCGAGGATAGCTGCGTCGGTCCGGTACGTGCCCGGAATCGAAAAGTCGGGACATATCGGAACGTTCGCCAGGGGTAGTGGTCCCATGTCGCGAAATCGATTGCGATTGTGCGCGAAGCCAAAGCCGTAGGGAAAGACTGCTACGTCGGCGCTTGTGGAGGAGGTCTGGCGCCCGGTCGCGAGCGAGAAGCCAGTAGACGAGCCGTCGAACGCCAATTCGATGACCCCGCCAGCGATGTCACTCGTTGGAGATGCGGCGGCTTTCGGGGAAGGCGCGGGACGCGGACGGGCGCTACCGTTCTCATACGCCGGTGCGAGTGCGCCTTCAGAGTCCCGTGCTCGCCCCCTCAGGCTCGTTACTCCAGTGACAAAGCTGAATATCGAGATCAGGGAGGCGACGAGCCCGATTGCGGTGATGATGATTCCGCGAGTGGTCATAGTATCATTGCAGCCACTAGTGCACTTAGGTCAACAGAGGTCGAGCTAACGAGTACCGGCTTGACCGGCGTAGCGAAACGCTCGGCCAAGCACACCATTTATCACCCACAATTCTTCGCCCGGACCAGTCTCCCGCAAGGCCCTGCGATCCAACGGGTTCTTGTCAGTCCTGTGACTGGACGCGGCAAGCAACGCGGTGTTCGGCGGGTCTGTCTAGCCTGTCGTTCCCCCGCGCCGAAGGGGCCGCCAGTCGAACTTGCCATTCAAGTTGTCAGACAGAATAGACTGGCGGGAACCACCGAGAACGGTTCACTTCACCCCCGACCCATCCCCCTCCCCGACCCCCAATGCCAAACCTCGCCGCCCTCCACCCCCAAGTCATCCACTTCGCCATCGCCCTCCTCCTCGTCGGCGTAGCCTTCCGCCTCATCTCCCTGAGCGGCCGACTGCTGTTCACCCGCCACGCCGCCGCCGCCCTCCTCCTCATGGGCACCGTCGCCGCCGCCGTCTCCGTCAAATCCGGCGCCGACGCCCACGGCCCCGTCGAGCGCATCCCCGGCGTCCGCAACGCCGTCATCGAACACGAAGAACTCGGCGAACAGGCCCGCAACGTCTTCTTCGTCGTCGCCGCACTCGAGCTCATCGCACTCGGCCTGGCCAGCGGCGCCTCAGTGGGCAAGTACGCCAAGCTCGCCTACGCCGCCTCGGCGCTCGTCGGCGTGTACGGCAGCTACGTCCTTTACGAAGCCGCAGAACACGGCGGCGAACTGGTCTACAACTACGCCGGCGGCCCCGGCCTGCGCAGCGGCGATCCCAAGGATGTCGAACGTCTGCTCATGGCCGGCCTCTATACACAGGCGATGGCCGACCGTCGCGCGAAGAACGGCTCCGACGCCGCACGCCTCATCGCAGAGATGGCCACACGTTTCCCCAACGACACGTCGGTGCAACTGATGCGCGTGGAGTCGCTGCTGCTCGACTCACAGGACGCCTTCAGCGCACTCAACGCCGCACGCGCCGTGAGCGTGGACGAGAAGAACGCACGCGTGGCCACACGCAAGGCGTCGCTCACCGCGGACGCCTTCATGGCACTCCAGCAGCCCGACAGCGCGAAGGCAGTGCTCAGCGCGGCCGTGGCCGCGTTCCCGCAGAACACTCGACTCAAGGCGAAGCTCGACTCGATCCCCTGATCGATCGCGTTCGCTACAGCGCCTCTACAACGCCGCTATCGCGTGATGATCGTCACGCGGTAGCGGCGCGCGAGTTTCTGGCCGTCCTTGTCGGAGAGCAGCGAGATGGCGGTCGCCAAGGCATCGGTGACCGCCGCGCGTTCACCCATCACCGTCACATCGCCCGCGCGCGTAGAGCCTCGGCCGAGTCGCGCGTCGAACACGTGACTCTCCTCGCCCTGCGCGGCGGGTGCGCGCTGCGCCGACGGGCCCGACGTGCTCACGGCGCCCTGCGTGATCACGAGCACGGTGTCGCCCTGCGCGCGCGGGACCAACACGCGCCACCCAGCGTCGCCATCGCGCGGCGGCCCCGACGACGGCGGATAACCGTACGCCACGAGATCACCACCGGCGGAGAGCATCGCCGCCCTGGCGCCGCTCCGACGCACGAGCGCCAGCGCGTCATCGAGGATCCAACCCTTGGCCACGGCACCCAGGTCGAGCCGCATGCCCGCGCGCTCGAATCTCACTCGGCATCGCCGTCGGTCGAGCTTTACCGCACGATAGTCCACTTGCCGCTGCGCCTCGGCGCGCGCGCTGTCGCTGATCGGGATGCCCGTGCGTGCGGCCTCGCGCCAGAGCGCGGTGAGCGGTCCGATAGAAGGATCGAATCGCCCGCCGCTGTGCTTCGCGACGTCGAGCGCCAGGGCAAGCACCTCGCAGAGCGGCGGCGAAATGGCGATCCAGGTCTTCGGCGCGTACGACTCAAGTCGTCGCAGTTCGCTGGTCGCTCGCCAGTCGGACAGGATCTGTTCGAGACGCTCCACGTGCGCGTACGCCGAATCCGCCACCCTGGACGCCTGCTCCTTGGACGGCATCACGACGGCCACCTCCATCTCCATGCCGAGGTGGACCTCGCGGAAGGTCTCGCGCCCCCCCTGTGCGAGCGCGTCGGTTGGGTGCAACTTCATGCCCAGCAGCAGGACTGCTAGGCGCAGTACTCGTCTCCCCCCGTCGCGGATCCTCATCGGCATGAATCTACGTTCCCTCCCCTGCGTGTTGGGGCTGCTCGGCCTCGCGGTGTCATCCACCCCCGCGCAGGAGATCGTCCGCGATTCCCTGCCCGGCCTCCGCGTCCAATGGGAACTGGTGCGCGTGCCCGGGGGCGAGGTGACGGTGCCCGGTGCGAACGGGCCGCAGCGCGTCACGGTGGAGTCGTTCCTCATCGGGCGCACGGAAGTGCCCTGGGAGCTCTACGACATCTTCTACCTCCGGCTCGACGTGCCCCGCGACGCACGCTCGGCCGTCGATGCGATGACGCGCCCCTCTCGGCCGTATGGCGCGCCGGATCGTGGCTTCGGGCATCGCGGCTGGCCGGCGATCTCGCTCACACACGGCGGGGCGATGAAGTTCGCGGTGTGGCTGAGCGAGAAGACGGGCAATCGCTACGCCGTCGCGAGCGACGCACAGTGGCAGCGCGCCGCCGATGTTGCGTTCGCCGGAGTCGCGCCTACTGACATCGCACAACATGCCTGGGGCGGTGCCAACGCCGAGGGTGCGACACACGCGATCGGCAAACTCGCGCCCGACAAACTCGGTTTGTTCGATCTGCTCGGCAATGCGGGCGACTGGGTGACCGGCGTGGATGGCACGCCGTGGATGCGCGGGGGGAGTTTCCTCACCGCGACCGATTCACTCGCGCCCACGCGCCGAGAGCGCCAAGTTCCCTCGTGGAACTCGACCGACCCGCAGGACCCGAAGAGTCGCTGGTGGCTTTCTGATGGCCCATTCGCAGGTTTCCGCCTTGTGAGGATCCCGTGAGCATCTCCCGTCGTACTTTCGTCGAAGCCTCGGCCGTTGCGGCCGCCTCTCTCGCGCTGCCCAAGAGTGCGTTCGCCATGGGCCGGAAGAACGCCGACCCTATTCGCATCGGTGTGATCGGTTGCGGTGGTCGCGGCACGGGCGCGGTGCGTGATGCCGTCGCCGCGAGCGACAACGTGTTCATCACGGCGCTGGGCGATCTCTTTCCAGATCGACTTGCGCAGGCGCGCACGGGCTTCGCCAAGACCGCCGGCGAGAACCCGCGCTTCGCTGCCGCGTACAAGGTCACCGAAGAGACCTGCTTCAGCGGGTTCGATGCGTACCTCAAGGTGTTGGCCACCGACTGCGATCTGGTGATCCTCGCCTCGCCGCCGGCGTTCCGTTCGGCGCACCTGAGCGCAGCGGTGCGCGCCGGCAAGCATGTGTTCGCCGAGAAGCCGGTGGCGGTGGACGTCGCGACTGCACTTGAAGCGATAGCGGCGGCGGACCTCTCGGTGTCGAAGGGCCTGGGCTGGGTCGCCGGCACGCAGCGTCGGCACGACCCGCGCTACATCGAGACCATCAAGCGCATCCATGACGGTGCGATCGGTGAGGTGATCACCGGTCAGGTGTATTGGAATCAGGGCGGCCTGTGGAGCAACGCGCGCAAGCCGGAGTGGAGCGACACCGAGTTCCAGCTCCGCAACTGGTTGTACTACACGTGGGCGTCGGGCGACCACATCGTCGAGCAGCACGTGCACAACATCGACGTGGCCAACTGGGTGTTCGGTGGCCATCCGGTGAAGGCGACCGCGATGGGCGGACGCCAGACGCGCACCGATGCGATCTACGGACACATCTTCGATCACTTCGCGGTGGAGTACGAATACGCCGATGGGCGCAGGCTCACGTCGTATTGCCGTCAGCAGGACGGCACCACGAGCAAGGTGGCCGAGGCGTTCCAGGGGACGAAGGGTCGCTCCAACGGGTATGATACGATTGAAGGCCCCAACGCGTGGAAGCACGCGCCGCTGCAGGGCATGAACCCGTACGTCGAGGAGCATCGCGATCTCGTCGCGAGCATCCGCGCCGGCAAGCCGCTCAACGAAGGCCATCAGATCGTCGAGAGCAATCTCACGGCGATCCTCGGGCGCGAAGCCGCGTACACGGGGCAGACGCTGACGTGGGATGATCTCATCAAGTCGAGTCTGTCGATCCTGCCCAAGGAGTGGGCGTTGGGCACGTTGCCGGTGCCCGCGGTGCCGACGCCGGGTGAGACGACGTTGATGCGGACGTTCAACGAGGGGTGGTAGTATGGAGCGGCGTGACTTCATTAGAACGAGTGCGGGTGCGGCGATCGGCGCGAGCGGACTCGCCGCGACGGCGAGTGCGCTGAGCGGTTCGGCGGAGGCGGCGGAGCCGCGCGGTGATGCGCGTGTAGGCGCGCGTATTGGTGCGGCGCCGACGTTCGCGCTCGACTACGCGCCGCACTTCGGGATGTTCCAGCGCAATGCTGGTGCTGATGTCGTCGATCAGCTCCGATGGATGCACGACCAGGGCTTCCGCTCGCTCGAGGACAACGGCATGCGCGGCCGATCTGTGGCCGAGCAGGAGCGGATCGGCAAGGAACTCGCGCGGCTGGGCATGCGGATGGGTGTGTTCGTGCTCAACCCCGAGACGGCGTGGACGACGACGTTCGCTGCAGGTGAAGCGAGCTTCCGCGATTCGTTTTTGAAGGACTGCGAAGCGTCCGTTGAAGTCGCCAAACGTGTGGGCGCCAAGTGGGCCACCGTGGTGATGGGGACTGTGGCGCCGCGGCTGGAGTTCGAGTATCAGACCGCGAAAGCGGTGGAGATCCTGCGTGCGGGTGCGGCCATCTGCGAGAAGGCCGGCCTGGTGATGGTGCTTGAGCCGCTCAATCGGCGTGACCATCCCAACCTGTTCCTCACGCGCATCCCGCAGGCGTTCCAGATCTGCCGCGCAGTCGATTCGCCCTCGTGCAAGATCCTCTTCGACATCTATCATCAGCAGATCACCGAAGGGACTCTCATCCCCAACTTCGACGCGGCGTGGAGCGAAGTGGCGTACGTGCAGGTGGGTGACAACCCGGGCCGCAAGGAACCGACCACGGGTGAGATCAACTACGCGAACGTGTTCGGGCACCTGAAGAAGAAGGGATTCACCGGCGTCGTGGGTATGGAGCACGGCAACATGAAGCCGGGCGCCGAGGGCGAACTCGCGGTGGTCGCGGCGTATCGCGCGGTGGACCCCAAGTAATCGCGTTGCCCTTCGTCGGCACAACACTTCACGCGAGGCACCGCGCGGCATGAGTCGCTCGCTGCAGGTGCTGGTCGCGCTTGTCGTCGGACTCGCGGGCGGGATCGGGCTCGACTCCTTGCAGGTGAGCGCGCTCGCGTCGCTGGTCCCCGTGGCCGACACCATCGGCACGTTGTGGACCAACGCGATCCGCATGACGGTGATCCCGCTGGTCGCGGCGCTCACCATCGCGTCAGTCGCCGGCACGGGAGCCAGCGCCGAGCTCAAGCGGGCGATGGGGCGCGCGGTGATCGTGTTCGTGGTGTTGCTTGTCGCGGGCGGCGCGCTCGCGATGCTCATCGGTGGCATCGCATTCGCGGATTTCACGCTCCCCGCCGATGTCGCCGCGCGTGTGCGAGAGACGGCTGTCGCGGCGGGCAGCACGCCTGCACTGCCTTCGCTCGGGCAACGTCTCATCGAGATGGTGCCGGCCAACCCCATCAAGGCCGCCGCCGACGGTGCGCTCCTGCCGCTGGTGGTGTTCGCACTCGCACTCGGCTTCGCACTCAAGCAGGTCGCACCCGCGCGTCGCGAGCCGGTGATCGAGGCGTGTCGTGGTGTTTCGGATGCACTGCTCGTGGTGGTCGGCTGGGTGGTGGCCGTCGCGCCGATCGGTGTGCTCGCACTCGCGTTCGCACTGGGCGCACGGCTCGGTGCGTCGAGTGTGGGCGCATTGGCGCGCTACATCGGCACGCTCTGCTTGGTGCTCGCGATCTTCACCATCGCGCTGTATCCGGTGGTGGTGCTGATCGGGCGGGTGCCGTTCCGGAAGTTCCTCGCGGCCGCGGCGCCGGCGCAGGCGCTTGCTGCGGGATCACGTTCGTCGTTGAGCGCGCTCCCGATGATGATCAGTGCATCGAGGGAGAAACTCGGACTCGACGCCGCCGCCAGCGGATTCGTGCTCCCACTCGCCGTGTCGATCTTCCGCGTGAACGTGCCGATGGCGTGGGTGGTCGGTGTGATCTTCCTCGGCAAACTCTATGGCGTGGACGTGCCGCTGCTCACGGTGGCGACGGTGATCGTCACGTCGACGTTGTTGAGCTTCAGTGTGCCGGGCATTCCGTCGGGGAGTCTGTTCATCCTGGCGCCGGTGCTCGTGGACATCGGATTGCCCGCCGAGGCCGTGGGCATCCT
>JADYYN010000086.1 GCA_020853635.1 Gemmatimonadaceae bacterium | reverse complement strand
GTTGGCCGTAGACGCGTCCGCGGAGGGAGTCTTGGGCGACGGTGAGGCGGACGCGTTGGGGTTGGGCGTCACCGGACATTTCGAAGATCCAGTCGCCGGGGAGGGTGGCTTGGATTGGGGCTGCGTTTCCGGGGCGGGATTGAGCAGCGGCGAGCGTGGAGAGAGTCGAAATGAGGACAAGGGGCTTCGCGAATCGCGCTATCAGCGTCATGGTCGGAGTCGTCCGGAGGCTTGGAAGATGCGGTCGTGTAAGAATTCGCCGATATCGACTCGTCGGATGCACGACCGCAATTCCTTGGGCACCACTTCAGTTCGGTTGCCGCGGCGGCCGCGCTCCTGCCCCCTTCGTCTTCATCGCCTCGAGGCCCGCGAGTGACTCGTCGGCATTCACACGTCCGTACATGTCGGCGGCCACGACGTTTGCTGGGAACGCGACGAGCTTCACGAGCTTCTGGATGTCCGTCAGGGGGTGGAGTTCACTGACCCACTCGGCATCGATGTCGAACTCCCATGCCACGGACCGCAGGTCCTGCGCCAATACGAATCCGTAGCTTTCTAGCCCCTGCGGACCGTCCGCCACGACGATCTTCCAAAACCGCGATGGGATCTGGACGATCAATTCCTCACCGTTGTCGTCCTCCCCGCGGAACTCACGGTCTTTGGCGTCGTCGAAAACGGGACCAGCGAAGATCACGATCTTCTCCCCCTTTGCGCGCCGAAGGATCATGTTCTCCAGCAGACCCCATTCACCGCCCTTGCTGGACTGGTTGAACGCCGCAACCTGCGGCGAGCAGTTGGTGACATGAAATGTATCTCCGTTGGCGCGGCGCACTTGTGCATAGGTGCGTCCCCACACGACGTCGTCCCGTCGCACGATGTGACCTTTGTCAAACGCTTTGCGATCCTTCAGGAAGAACGCGTCGGGGAGCTGGTACTCCGGCGCCAGCCGTGGCTCCGCCACCCACTTCTCCACGTCGTTCTTGCTGAGGCCTCCGAGCGCTGCCCGTGTGTACGCCTTGGAGGAATCGGGCTGACGGGCAGTCTCGCGCGCATCGACGTTGCACGCGGTGTATATCGCGAGACGCCGTTTCTTGTGCATGACAATGGAGAAGTGCTCGTATGGCACGACGTATTCATTGTCGTCCATCCGCGCCGCCAGCGTTTCCTTGGTGACCTTTGGCAGCGGGACGCGCACCGACAGGAAGGTCTCGTCGAACCCATTTCGATTCGAGTAGCGGGTGTCGATGACCGGGGACTTGTACGCTTCGGCGGCGTCGCTCACTGGCGCGTCGACCGTCGGACGCGGCGGGCCCGCCGGAGTGGTCGGCCGAGGGGGGCCCGTGCGTTCGATCGACGCTGAGAACCCAGCTGGCAGATCGATCTGTGCGGTACCCGTCGTGGTCGTCACGCGAATTGACGAGGAGGTGGTGGACGCCGTCCTTGGTTCACGCGCGTCCGTCGGGCGCGTTGCGGAGGAGCTGGTCGCGATGGTCACATCCATCGACTCCGCCTGCTCCACGACCTCTTGCAGGAGCGCATCCGACCCCAGGCGCTTAAGTGCGGCCACGATCCGGCTTGCGCGTGCGCCACGATTGCCGATCCAGTCCACATCGGAGTCTTCGGTGTTCTCATCGACCACCTGACCGCTCCGCGTGAGCCATTCCCCGTTCGCGTTCTTCCTCGGGACCCCCGCGCTGTGCAGGCCGACCACCTGCCAGCTGTCGTTGAACAGCGGCGACCCGGATGAGCCTTGCGCGGTGTCCGACTGGTACACGAGAAAGTCAGACTCGATACTGAGGAGTCGATTCTCCCGGAGCGCGACCTGCTTCGGAAGACCCGACGGGTGCTGCACGATGGAGATAAACTCGCCGACATTGATCTTGCCGATGATGGGACTGAGCCGGAGCGCACCGAACGACCCGAGCGGTTCATTCGCATGCGCGGCATCCTCCGGTGTGGGATCCACCGCGACCACGGCGAAGTCGAGGGCCGGATCGGCGTGATAGAACTCATCGGGGCGTACACGAAAGGACGGGCCCCTCCGCTCCACGCCATTCAGGTCCAACGTGTAGTCGAACTGCGCGAGTGCGGTGGCCGCATCGGATGCGGAGGGGAGAACGTGGTGATTGGTCATCAGGAGCCGCGACGACACCATGAACCCTGTTGCGACGCCGATCTGGCGTCGTGACGCATCGCGCAGGATCACACGACACACCGCACGTGCGGCGAAGCAGCCGCGTTCGAGGAAGTTCAGATCGACAAGGTCATTGCTGCCAAGGATCCGCTCCTGCTCCGACTTCGACGGCCGGAGGACGAGATCGCGGAGCCGATCGGTGCGGAGCATGATGCGCTCCGGGGCATTCAGCTGCTGGATGCTCTTGCCTGCTGCGCGCTGGACCATGGCGGGCAAGCGCGCGCCGATCTCTTGCGAGGTGCGCTGCACCACCTGTCGCAGGTTGTGTACCTTCATGGCGTTCCTCCGCTGGCATAGCCGATGGGTGAGCTGCGTTGAGGATCAGGGTGCAAGCCGCTTCACGAGCTCCGCGAGCACCGTAGACGCGTCCGCAGTGAGCATCCAACCGATTCCTTGGAACCGCCGCTGCGGTCGTGTCTCGCAGTCGCCGACGGACTGACACGCGGCTAGGTCCCGCACCGTCTCGCGGCGCGCCCACGACCCGACGGCCTGGATGTCGAGGGGCAATGATTCATCCCGCAATACCCACCGCAGCAACGGCACGGCAACGAACCATTCATCTCGCGGGGCTTGGAGACTCACGCCAAAGCTCACGGCGGCGAAGTCCCAGCCGCGCTCCGCGAGCCGTCCGATCGGCAACGCGAATGTGACGCCGCCAATGGCGGCGACCGAGGTCTTCTTGCCGACCCGGTCGACCGTCTTGGCCCCCGCCACAACACTGTCGTACGCAATAGTCGACCCGTCCACGAGTGTCCGCTCGACGCGAATGGTGCGCGCAGGTGCCGAGCGCACACCGTTGTAGGCTCGAATCGGCAGGCCTGCGACACCGGCGACGAAACGCGGGAGCGGCCGTGCGTGCGCGAACACTTCAATGGGCTGCGGTGCCGTGACGCCTCCCTGCGGAGTGGCGCCGACCCGCAGCGTGCGATTCCCCACTCCCTCACCAAGGGTCCAGCGTGTCCATGCGAAGCACACCGACGTCGTCTTGGTGTCCCCTCGATGCAACGGCACTTCCCACACACTCCCCGTGCTGGTGTCTGGGGTCGCGCTGCCGTTGCCACCGAACCTGATAAAGTGCACTCTGTGCGCAGCGCATTCTGCCGGGTCCGTGATCTCCAACGTGTCCGACTTGAGAACGCGGGCGATGCGCACGTCGATGACCCCCGGGACCGTGGTTTTCTCAAACCACGATTGCGTGTGGTCCTCCCAGGCTTCCAAGATGAGTTTCCCGCGGTCAGTCTTGCGGGGCATGAGCGTGAGGTCGAAGGTGGCACTGCCAACCGACGCGGACGCCACTGCGGAGATGCCGACCGCCGTCGCGCCTCCTTCGCGCAACCACGTGGCGTGGACGCGGCCATCGGTATCCGTGCGCGCCGAGTCACCCACGACAAAGCCACTGGTCGCTCGAACTCGGACGACGGCGTCGGATACGGGATTGCCGTTGTTCGTGAGTCGCAATCGCAGAGTGAGGCGTTGGATCGAGTCCGCCGCTGCGATCGACGATGAGCAGGCCTGCGCAGCGGCGTCTGCGCACTGCAGCACCAGGCCTTGGGCATGGAGAGACGCAGCCCAGAGAAACAAGCTTGCGGCCAACGCGATTCGAACGAAACCGGAGTCCATCGACACCTCGGCTAAATTGAGTGCCGCAACAATTGCGGTTTGGGACTCAAAAAGCGCAATAGGTAGATTTCGCCGTTCGGTTCAGAGGGCTTGGCTTGAGCGTCCGACGTGCGCCGTGGCCGCGTGGCCCGCCTTCAATAGAAGAAGTACGGGCGACGAACCGAATCCACCCTACTCCATCCGCAACGCCACCACCGGATCCACCCGCAACGCCCGCCGCACCGGCAGCGCACACGCCGCCAGCCCCACACACAACATCAACACATTCGCCCCGAGCAACATCCACCGCTGCGTCGGCGACTCCATCCCCGCCAGCGCCGCGAGGGCGCTGCCCACCACCAGCCCCGCACCCAACTGCAGGAACGCACGCCGGAACATCGCCCACACGATGCTCTGTGGGCCGGCGCCGAGTGCGATGCGAATACCGATCTCGCGCGTGCGCCGCGCCACCGTAAACGACATCAGCGCGTAGATGCCCATCGCCGAGAGCAGCATGACGAACAGGGAGATCAATCCGATCACGATGGTGAGTGTCCAGTTACTCGTGGCTTCGATGCCGCCGGCATCGGCCAATGGCTTCACATCGGTGAGGCGCAGTGTGGGGTCGACCTCGGCTGCGATGCGGCGCAGGCGCTGTGCGACCGATTCCATCGCGCTCACCTCGGTGAGACGCACCACGATCTGTGACGCACGGCCGGTCACCGGCGCGCTCGGCAGGTACATCGCCGATTGTTCCTCGGGGCGCGGCAGTTGCCAGCCGAAGTCGCGCACCACGCCGACGATCTCGTAGTAGTCGTCGGTGATGAAACTCTCCACTTCGCCAGAGAGCAATCGCACACGCTGGCCCACGGGGTTCGCGCCGCCAAATCTGCGCTGCGCGAACGATTGATTCACGAGCATCACGCGGCCGGTGGTCTCGTCGAGCGGTTCGAAGCCACGCCCAGCCACCACCGCGCTGCCGAAGCTTTCGAAGAACTGCCCGCTCACATGCACCAGCGTGCTGCGGAGGTCGTCGGTGACCGGGCGGCCGATGGTGGTGTCGAGGGCGAACCGATACTTGAACTGGTCCTCCACCGGCAGTCGGTCCGCGAACGCCACCGCCGCCACGCCGGGCTCGAGGCCGAGTCGCTCGGCGAGTGCCGACACCGGCCCGCGGGTGCGCGCGATCTGCTGCGCGGAGTCGAGACCGTATTCCTCGTAGTCCATCGCCAGCGTGGCGGCCACAAAGCGCTCCGCGCCGATGCCCTCGGCGCGCTGCGTGAAGCGGTTGGACTCGATCACGCCACCACCCACCAATGGCAGGAACAGCACGGTGATCGCCACCTGCAAGACGATGAGCAGCGTCCACACAGCGCCGAATCGCGCCGCGCCCACCGACGACGCACTGCGCAGGGCCTGCTGCACATCCACACGCGACACGCGCCAGGCGGGGATGATGCCCACGATGGCGGCGGCGAACACCGCGAGCACCGCCGAGTAGAGCACACTGCGCCAGGAGAGTGACGGCGTGATCCAGAACGGCAGTGCGCCGCTGGTGGTGAACTGTCCGACGCCCACCTCGAGCGCGATGCGTGCGATGAGGAGCCCGACCACCGTCGCCAATGCCGTGAGCACCAGCGCCTCGGCGAAGAGCTGCTTGATGATGCGCGCCCGGTCGGCACCGAGTGCACTGCGCACCGTGAACTCCCACTGGCGCGTGGCCGTGCGGGCCGAGACCAGCGTGGCGACGTTGGCACTCATCACCGCGAGCAGCATGAAGAACACCCCGTTCACCGCCACCAGCACCGCGTTGATGAGTTTGCGCTCGCCGCCCTCGGCCAGGGGCTCGGCGTAGGGCCGCACGCGCGGCTGCAGGTTGGCGTGTGTGCTCGGCGACTCGGCGGCGAGTCGTTGACCGAACACGGCGAGTTCGGCGTCGGCTTGGCTGAGCGATGTGCCCGGCGCGAGTCGGCCGAATACGCTGGTGCTGGGACCACTGCGCGGCCCGACGTTGAGCGCGTCACGCTTGAGCGGCATCCACACTTGATGATTGACCGGGAACGCGAAGCCCTCGGGCATCACCCCCACCACCGTGGCGTGTACCGACCCGATCCGCACCGAGCGACCGACGATGTTGGGATCGCCGTTGAATCGGCCTGTGAACACGCGGTGGCCGAGTACGACGACCGGTGGTTCGCCCGGCTGTTCATCGCGCGGGAGCAGTGTGCGGCCATGCAGCGCCGGCGTGCCGGTGAGTACAAACGCCGACGCCGTGATCTCGGCGCCGCGTACGGGTTCGACCTGTTTGTCGTCGGTGGTGAGGTTGCGCTGGAACGTGACCGCCGCGCCGAGGTGTTCGATGCTGCGCGTGGCGTCGCGCCATTGTGCGAACTCGTGCAGCAGCCGCGACTCGCCGGTGAGCGCGGCGACGTCCCATTGGTGGACGGAGACGAGCTGCCCGCCGTCGGGGAGCGGTACGCGGGGGTGCTTGAACTTGTCGCTGGCCTCGAAGTAGAGCACGCCGAGCGCGATGGCGACGGCCATGGCGGCGGTGCTGACGGCCGTGAGGATCGGGTAGCGCGCGAGCATGCGCAGACCGATGCGGACGTCGAGGGGGGAGAGCCAGGGTCGCATCACGGTTCCGGGAAGCTCGACTCCCACACCAGACGGTCCGCCACCTGCGCAGGCGTGTACCACTTCAGCAGCGCCGACTGCATCGTCGACAGATCACGCGTGATCTCATCGATCGTGAACGGTTCCTGTGCTACCTCAAACCAAGCTGATACGTACCACTGCCGGCTCACCAGACTCCCGAGCACCGAACGACTCCGCGTGGGCCCCGCTTTGACCGCCGCCATGCGCCGCAACTCGAGATTGATCGCCGGCACTGGAATGCCAATATCCCGCAAGACCACCGCGAGCCGCGCCTGCAGGTCTGCGACGAGCTCTGCGGGGGACGCGGGCTCACATACGACGCAGAGCCGTGAGTGCTCCGCTACGGCGATCACGATCGATCGCGTCTCGAATCGAGACTCGGTGGCATACCAGTCGCCGAGGGCGGTGGTGGAAAAGCTCTGCGCGCCCGCCGGCGGGTAGCTCGTCTTGACCCGCGCGAGGAGGGGTTTGGTGCAGCGGAGGATGAACAATCACGGGCTCCACGTGAGGGCATTGCCGACCGCTCGCGGGGATACTACCGCCGGGGGCACGGTGGGGCCAGCAGTGTCTGGAGTCGGCGAAGTTCGAGTGGCGGCGCGTGGGGAGGGTCCCCCGCTACATGGTCGC